>JAZFYA010000499.1:0-9428 GCA_036443315.1 Pseudomonadales bacterium | reverse complement strand
CAGCTGGATCGCTTGGAGCGGGATGGTTTGTTGGTCAATAAAAAGGTGGGTCGCACCCGAGTTTACCAGTTCAACCCTCGCTATGCTTTCCTAGGTGAAGTGAAGCAGTTGTTGGCGAAAGCGCTAGAACTTTGCCCTCCCAATATTAAGGAAAGCCTGTTGATGGAAAGGACGCGGCCTCGTAAACGGAGTAAACCTCTATGAGTGCTGTGGCCGGTTTAAGTCGGGAAGAGTTGGCGGGCTTGATTGGAGAGCACCTGCGCAATGCTGGAATTGATGTGGTATTAAGTGGCGGCTCCTGTGTTTCTATTTATTTTGACGAACGCTATGTCTCCAAAGATTTGGATTTTTTTTATTGATGTAAGTTTGAAATCTAATCGGCAGATTGGTCAGGCGCTGAAAGCTCTAGGTTTTAAAAATGAGCCTAAAAACAGCCGTCATTTTGTTCACGATGATACCGAATAGACGGTTGAGTTCCCCTCTGCACCGTTAACGATTGGTGACGAGTTTATTGAAGAAGCGGCGGTTGCTGAACGGGAAACGAGCCAGGGCCTTTTGCGTTTGTTGTCACCGACTGATTGCGTAAAGGACCGCTTGGCTAACTATTACTATTTTAATGATCGTCAATGTCTTGAGCAGGCATTACTGGTTGCCAGGGCTCAGCCTATTAATCTTAAATCCCTGGAAAAGTGGCATGGTACTGAAGGGCAATTAGATGGGTACCAGTTATTTCTTGCACGTTTATCGGAAGGTGGAGGTACTGGGAAAAACTAAGGATATTTTCTTTACCTGCTTGACCGGAACTTTCTAATTATAGTCCTCCAAGCCATCGAATTTATTATTCATTATATTTAATGGCATAATAAATATGTAGGTGGTATGCGCCTTAGTGCTACGAATAGCTTTCTATAGCTTATGAAGGATATGCTCCAGAACACAAATCAACGGTGTGGTAGAGCGGGATCAATACGACAATCGCCCATAGGAGTGATCTATGAAAACGAGAAAAACATTTAGCGCAGAAACCTTTTCATTCCTCTATCCAAGACTTTTCTCGCCCGATTCAACCGACTGGAAAATTAACGTGTTAATGGTCATCGGTCCAACACCACCAGGCACTGGGGTGTAAGCCAAACAACGATCTTTAATACCTTCCAACTCAATATCACCCACGCCACCAGGGTGGTAACCCGCATCAATCACCACGGCACCCTCTTTAATCCATTCCGCTTTAATAAACTCCGGCTTGCCCACGGCACCGACAATAATATCGGCCTGTTTGATCAGGTTAGGTAGATTCTGGGTACGTGAATGGCAGATGGTTACGGTGGCGTTGGATTCCAGCAGCATAGCCGCCATGGGTTTGCCCAGGATAGGGCTGCGGCCAACCACCACTGCGTGCTTGCCTTCAATGTCGATATTGTAATGTTCCAGAATCCGCATAATGCCCCTGGGCGTAGCGCAACCATAGGCCTCTTCACCCATGGCCATGCGACCAAATCCGAGGCAGGTGACACCGTCGACATCCTTTTTCAGGGCAATTGCATCAAAGCAAGCCCGTTCATCAACCTGGGGGGGGACGGGGTGTTGCAGCAGGATACCGTGAATATCAGGATTGGCATTGAGCTCATCAATTTTGCTCAATAATTGTTCGGTGGTGGTCTCTGCCCCCATTTCCACTGCCATCGATTCCATGCCCACCCGGCGACAGGCATTACCCTTCATCTTTACATAAGTGGCTGAGGCGGGATCACTACCGACCAAAATCGTTGCCAAAATAGGGGTTTTGCCCCCGGATTTTGCCTTTAGGGATGCAACTCGTTCACTCAGTTGTTGTTCCCATTGCGCGGCCAGGGCTTTGCCATCAAGTACCAATGCAGACATACTTGCTATATTCCTCTCGCTATTACTTCAAGCGTTGGGTGGAAAGGGGTAGAAAAAAGGGTAGATAAAGAGACGCCATTCTCTCATGGTGAAGGCGTCAGGCAAAGCACCCAATTGGCTTGGAATGCAGGTATTTAGCGTTGACGAGTAGGGGATCCCTGAGTATCATGCGCACCTCGTTTGGCAGACAGTGCGTTGATATGAGCCAAAGGTTTCGGGGTATAGCGCAGTCTGGTAGCGCGCCTGCTTTGGGAGCAGGATGTCGGGAGTTCGAATCTCTCTACCCCGACCATTTTTCCAGCATTTGAATCGATGGGTTCAAAGCGATAATCTGCCCATCTAGAGACGGCGTGATGAAAGTTAATGGTGGGCGTAGCTCAGTTGGTAGAGCGCCGGATTGTGATTCCGGTGGTCGTGGGTTCAATCCCCATCGTCCACCCCATTTTTCTTTTTGTTATAGCTTTTTTGTTATATATAAGGGCTTACAGCCAAAACTGTAAGCCTTTTTTGTTTCTATTCTATGATGTTATAGGAATGATAAAGCATTACGCGCC
Organism: Pseudomonadales bacterium; assembly: GCA_036443315.1. GTDB lineage: Bacteria > Pseudomonadota > Gammaproteobacteria > Pseudomonadales > Dasaniaceae > Oceanicoccus. The sequence continues at coordinate 6,990 of JAZFYA010000499.1, read as the reverse complement.
CTTAGCTCAGCTGGATAGAGCAACGCCCTTCTAAGGCGTGGGTCGAAGGTTCGAATCCTTCAGGGCGCGCCATATTAGATAGGGTGTATAGTTTACAATTCCGGTACGAAAGGATTAGAGGCCGGTTCGACCCGGCCTTCATCCTGAGCCAACGTTTTTGGTCGCCTTGAGTGTAGCCAAAAGATCTCAGAGGATCTCATAACGTGTTGTTGCATCATCTATTTCTAATATTGAGATTCTTCGCTTGCGCTCAGAATGACATTTTTCCAGAGATTTCCTAACCGAATTTTTCACAAATCCTGTAGCTTGTATGTTGAAAACCAAGGATAGAGTGTCGGCAATACAAAGAGTGTCAGAAAGGTTGCAGTCACTAATCCACCTACAATAACACTGGCCAAAGGCTTTTGAATTTCTGCGCCGACACCCGTTGATAACAGCAGGGGAATTAACCCTAATGTCGAAGTAATTGCTGTCATCAACACGGGTCGTAAACGTGACACCGCGCCATTAAAAACGGCTTCATCGACAGATAAACCATCGCTAATCCGTTGATTGATACTGTCAACCATTACCACGCCATTGAGTACCGCAACGCCAAACAGGGTAATAAAACCAATGGCGCTGGGTACCGACAAATATTGCCCAGAGATATACAATGAAAACACACCGCCAATGACTGCCAGCGGAACATTGACCAGGATAAGCATGGCCTGGCCCACAGAACCAAAGGCAAAATAAAGTAGCAAGGTCATTAAGGCAAGTGATAGTGGCACCACTATGGTCATACGTTTTTGCGCTCGCTGTTGGTTTTCAAACTGGCCCCCTATGGCAACGGAATAACCAATGGGTAAATCCACCTGTTCATCAATGACCTGCCGAATGTCCGCAACCACGCTGCCCATATCGCGGCCCTGTACATTTGCCTGAATGACCACGCGTCGCTGTACATCATCACGACGCACCTGTGGGGGACCGGATTCGATAGTAATATCGGCAACATCCCCTAAGCGCACCCAGGCCCCAGTTGGTGACTGTAGTCGCAAATCAGCAATGCTCTGTCTATTTTCTCGAAAACTTTTGGCCAGGCGTACATAGATATCGTAGCGCTCATTACCCTTGATGATTTGTCCTGCTTTACGTCCACCTAAACCATCGCGTACCACCGCCATGACATCACCTACGGCTAAGCCATAACGGGATAATTGACGTCTATTTGGCCTGATCACCAGTTGCGCCTCACCAGCAATTTGTTCCATCACTACATCTCTGGCTCCCGCGATTGTCTTAACTGCATTTTCAATATCCTGACCTTTTTTTGCCAGTACTTTAAGGTCGACGCCAAAGAGTTTAATTGCTAGCTGTGCTTTTACTCCTGAAAGTAGCTCGTCAACCCTGGTTGCAATCGGTTGCGAAAAATTCAGTAACAAACCGGGAAACTGCTCAAGTTTCTGTTCCATTAAATGCTGCAACGCCGGGCGATTGTCAGCACTGGTCCATTCATTCACGGGTAACAGGCCGATGTAAATCTCGATATTATTGACCGGTTCAGGGTCACCACCGATCTCGGCTCGGCCAATTCGACTTAGGGCGTAGGTCACTTCAGGAAATTCCAATAACATGGCTTCCAATGTTGGGGCAACCTTGAGGGCGGTTTCCAAACTGGATGAGGGTGCCAGGGTGACACGGAGATTAATCGTACCTTCTTCCAACTCGGGTACAAATTCGGTACCTAGCTGGGGCAATAATGCCAACGCAGCAATCACTAGCACTAGCGCACTAACAACCACCACGTTTGTTTTATCCAATACCCACTTTAATCCACGTCGATACGATGCCTCTAAAAGTTTAAGGATTATGCTCTCCTGTTCCTGGATACCAGTTTTAAACAGGTAGGTTGCCAGTGCAGGAACAATGACCAACGCCACTAATACGGCGGCGACTACCGCCAGCATAATGCTGATCGCCATGGGTTGAAATAATTTAGCCTCAACACCTTCAAAACTAAATAGTGGTATAAACACCACTAGAATAATCAATGCAGAAAAAAATATTGGACGAACCACCTCCTTACAAGCCTCTGTTAAACGCAATGCTATACCCTGTGTATCATGCGCCACATCATGTGGATCAATATCTTCGTTGCCAACACGCCTCTTAACCACCGCATCATGTTCTGCATCCGGGTGTGATAGGTGCTTAAACATGTTATCGACTATAACCACTGAGCCATCGACTAACATACCGATGGCGACGGCAATCCCGCCTAAAGACATCAGGTTGGCGGAAAGCCCTAGCCAGGCCATGATCATTAAGGCAATACCAATAGCGATGGGAATGGAGATCAATACCAGAAAGGTCGCTCGCAAATTCATTAAAAATAATGCCAGCACGACAATGATAAAGAAAAACGCAAGTAACAAAGCATTAACGACTGTTTGTACTGCTTGCGTAATCAGATCAGCTTGATTGTAAAAAGCCTCAAACTTCACCCCTGCAGGCAGCGCTTGCTGGATCAAAGCAATACGATCACCAATCCCATCGATAGTGGCTTTGGTATTCGCTCCCATCCGCTTTAAGACAATACCCGATACCACTTCACCGAGTGCATTGATTTCGCCACTGTCGTTTCGACGTGTCATGGTGACTGCGCCCTGGCGAATTTCACTGCCCAGTACCACCTCAGCAACATCCGCAACCGTTACAATCGCACCAGCAACTGTTTTCAATGGTATTTGACGCAACTCTTCCAGCCCCTGCTGGTCACTGCTTAGCCATCCTACACCGCGTATGACCAGCTGTTCCTGGCCACGGTTCATATACCAGCCGCCCACATTGCTGTTATTATTTTGGAGAGCCATCACCACGTCCTGCTGATTCAGCTCATAGGCCAATAACCGGGTAGGATTTAGATTGACCTGGTACTGTCGAACATTGCCACCAAATGACAGCACATCGGTGACACCATCCACGGGCATCAGCAATAATTTCACCACCCAGTCATTGAGACTACGCAAGTCCATGGCGTCATAACCGGACTCAGCATCAGCCAACAACACATACTGATAAATCTGTCCAAGCCCGGAGGTGTTGGGACCGATTTTCGGTGTACCCACACCTGCTGGGATTAACGCTTTAGCTGACTGCAGCCGCTCAAATACCAACTGGCGGGCGAAGTAAATATCGATTCCCTCTTTAAACACTACCGTAATACCGGACAGACCGGTTTTAGAGATAGAGCGTACTTCCTCTACATCGGGTAGCGCATACATGACCGCCTCAATGGGGAAGGTAATCAGCTGCTCAACTTCTTCGGCAGCCAGGCCTGGCGCTGCTGTATTAATGGCTACTTGAATGTTAGTGACATCTGGAAATGCATCCAGATTCAATTTAGGAATAATAACGACCGATGACGCCGTTAACGCCAGCAAGACAATCACCACCAGTAAACGGTTGCTAACTGACCAGTCGATCAAACGATTCAACATGATTTTTCTCCTGGCAGTTGATTAGTGATTGTGTGGATCAAAATCACCCTTGGCGATTTGAGAGGCAATAAAAAACGCACCTGCAATAACCACTTTACTACCGGGTTTAATCTGCAGAATTTCTCGCCATTGCCCAAGCGAACGCCCCAGCTCTACCTCTTGCGCTTTGAAATGACCAGGCTCCACTTCGACAAACACTGTCCAATCGCCGTCGGCGCTTCGCAGCAACGCGGCCTCAGGGACCGCTAATACGGGATGCTGCGTAGCAAACAGAAAAAAAACATCGGCAAACATGCCCGGATGTAAACGATGCGCTGCATTGTCAACTAATAATCGCACAACGCGAGTGCGTGTTTCCGGATCAATGGTGTGAGCCTCCTGCGTAACCTTTGCCATAAACGTTTCGCCGCCCACTTTTATTTGTGCGGTACTACCTGCTGGCAACGTTATGTTTGCAGTCGGCGCTAATCGGGCCTCGACCCAAAGCACTTGCTCATCAGCTAATTCCATCAGTACAGCCCCTGACTCTACTCGCTGCCCCTGGTGAAAATCATCAGTTAGTACTACGCCCTCTATAGCGGCGTTCAAGGTATATTCACCAAAGGGGTGTTGTGATGGTGACAGGGAATGTATTGCAGTTTTTGATAAACCAAAGGCTGATAAACGTCCATAAGCGGCTTCATAATCCATTTGCGCACCCACAAAACGTTTAGCGCCTACCGCTTTGCGACCTAACTGTTGCACTCGTTGCCACTCTGCCTCAGACATGTGATAGGTAGCTTGTGCTTCAGCCACTGACTCACTGAGCAGCGTTACCAAAGGCTGTTCTTTATGCACATGATTACCCAGTGCGACATGGCGGCGCAGTACTACCGAATCTACTCTGGGAGAAACCTGGTAACTGGTATAGCCATTGGCTTTGATTTCGCCAGGCGCATAGACCTGATAATCCATAGTACGCGGCATCAACGTTGCAACGCGGATATCAGCTAGGCTTCTCTGCACAGAAGACAATTCGATACCGTCAGCATGCTTTTCACCGCTATGACCATGACCTTCGTGTTTATGGTCACCACCGGGTGTGTCTTCACCATGACTAAGTTTATCTTTTTCATGTTCACTGTCATGATCATCAACCATTTGCACGGCTACTCTTTCATGGCTGTGTGTCTTATGTTCTTTTTCAAGGCCGTAAACAGCTGTTGTCATACTACAGATGACACTCCCTAATATGACTAGTTTTAATGGTTTTTTCATCGCTGTAAATCCTGAATTGGTTGTTGAGTCATCTGCATAAGTGCTTTCGTTATCAGCCCGGTTTGCAGCAGCCAATCAATATGAGCTAATTGAAACTGAGACTGCAAATCAATACCGGCTAATAAACCTGCAGTCCGCTGCTGCAAAGTAAGTAGGTACTTGGTGGTACTGAGATCGCCGCTGCGCCATTGTTTCTCCAGCAATTTTTCGGATCGCTCACCACGACCTTCCATTAATGCTTGCCAATACTCATAGCGTTGTTGATATTCATTGAGGGTATCGGTCGCGGCGGCAATAGCAAATTGTTGACTGCGCCTAATAGCCAGGTAATTGGCCTCTGCCGATAGTGCTGTTTGACCTGCTGCTCTCGCCTTAGCATTAAAGTTATTACGCACATTCAAAGGGATAGAAATAGTGAGCCCCACATAATCTTCATCGTCGTCTTTTCCAGCGTGAATGCCAAAGGTAGGATCGGCTTTGGTTTCACGACGAGCCAGCTCAGCCTGTTGTCGCAACACTTCCCATTCAAACCGGGATGCCATGACTGTTGGGTGATTATCAACCCACGCCTTACCCTTGATAGAATGACCGAGCAGGGTAGGGGTGGTCACCCATAAGCTGTCTGGAATGACTGCTTTATCAACAATCAAACCTGGTAGTATTTCTCGAAGGTTGGCTTCTGCCCGTCTGAACTCAGCCATCGCCTGGGCAGTCGTATAGAGCTCTTTTGATAGGGAAAGATAAGTCAGTTCAGCATCAACCGCGCCAAGATCACCAGCCTGTTGGCGCCCCTTCACCAATTCCAATAACGTCTTTAATTGCTGCTCTTGCCTCCTTGCCAAATCTGCACGTTGTCGGGTTGCCTGCCACACTACGATAGCGTTCAAGGCTTGCGCTATTTTTCTTTGCTTGATAATTTGAAAGTTTTGTTTGGCAGCGGTACGACTAAACAGACCCTGCTGCATTCTAGTGCCGCGCTTGTCCCATAAGTCGATGGTCTGGCTGATCCCTAGCCGATAGTTGTCAACATCATCCTGCTGTTCATACTCTGTTTCCAACGCCGGGTTATACAGTGGTTGATCACGTCCCTCGGCGATGGAAAATGCGGCATTCATTGTCTGTTGTGCCGCTATCATGTCAGGGTGTTGTTCAAGCTGATTATGTAACCACAGGCTCCAAGCCAAAGCGGATGGGTCAGCATAGAGCACAGACGAACAATACAAGGCACATCCCCCGACAACAATACAGCGGTTAAAAAAATACCTAAGCATAAAAAATCCTCTAACACTTTGATCGTTAATCAATTATTTTTGTAGACAGTAAACCTTGTCACATTCAGCAATACTGCGGTTAATTACTGTTATAACACCTGGACAAAACTGCATGTTATTAAAATAATGTTGTTTGAAAAGCAAGTGGTATTTTTGAAGTACGATTGGGGCAGATAAAAAACAACACCCTTTTATTCGCCAAGTAAAGCTATGAATATCAGGCTGAAAATCCAAAAAAAACATCAAGCTAAAAACGCGCTTGCCTATTTATACTAAGTGAAAGCAATTAAGCGATAGGGGGGCGTAGATCAGGAAAGAGGAGGTCGAATTGATAGGAAAAAAGATATTCTGGTAGCTCACCATTAAGGAGCGTACTGTCGAGGCTGCACACAGTAGGAAGCAAGAGCGACAAACTATGGCAATGACAGCAGTGTTGATTCTCATTAAGCGTGTCATCAGTGGAAGAATGGATCCCTTTCACCCAGTGTTTTTTTCCATGGCTAAGATCTGGCGTGTCAACAGACTGAGCTTGTAAAGAGTCGGTTGTGAATTGATCAAACGAGTGAAAATCACTTATAGCACTCAGAGACTGCATAGCAACCAAGAGGATTAATATAGAGTTCAACCATTTCGAAGCCATTGAAAGCCCACCGGTTACTTTATTACCAAGTGATATAGTTGCGGCAATTTATAGCTCATTTTGACGGACAAAGCCAGTTAATATACCCAAAGCGATTGAAATTTAGGTTTTAGAGTGCGTCCCTTATTTATCTATGGAAAGTTGTTGATAGCAAGTTGTTCATGGCAAGGCGTTTGAACGCAGGAAACTGTCAATATTTCAAGTTCAAACTGTCAAGTTCAAACAATGCAGCCATGGGCAAAAAGGGGGTGTGACGTGCATGGATGCACTAATGCCGCAGGCGCATGGATGCGCAGGAGCGGCCTATAATACCTAAATTTCAATCGCTTTGGGTATA
>JAZFYA010000498.1:0-6166 GCA_036443315.1 Pseudomonadales bacterium | reverse complement strand
TGTTCTTATGACAGTGTTTCACTGTATTGTAGGAATTGATGGAGTCAGAACTGATCGATAGAATTGGTATCAATTATTTTTAGTTTCTCGGGCAGAGTGATAATGAACGTAGAATAAATAACTTATTATATTGGCTAATCACACCATAACAGAGATTACGGCAGAGCCTTAAGTTACCTTGCGCAGACCGTATAGATGGCAAAGTGGTAAATCACACTGTTCACCGCTTTAGTGGCCGAAGCTCAAGAAGACGGCGAACCACAGTTATAGGTATACTGTCGAGGTATAGTATACAAAACAGAGGGTGGAAACACTGATGAAGAGAACCATTGTAGAAAAGACTGATCGGGTGACTATTGATCCAGAAGTGATGAATGGTCAGCCTTGTATCCGGCATATGCGTTTACCCGTTAAGAGAGTACTGGAGGCTATGACAGTGACACCGGACTGGCAAGAGCTGATGGAAGAATATCCGGGGCTGGAGGAGGAAGATATCCGCCAATCCCTAGCTTGGGCAGCGCACAATTTAGATGATCATATTATCCGGTTAGGCGCGGCGTGAGAGCCTTTCTTGATCAAGGCTTACCTTACTCCACAGTACAACATCTAAAGGCCGCTGGTTGGGATGTTATCCATACAGTGGATGTGAATATGGAGCAAGCTACAGACCGTTCGATTATCGAGTACGCCAGGGAAACAGGCCGTTTCTGTGTGACTTTAGACGCAGACTTTCATAGCATTATCGCGGTTGATAATACCGTAGATCCTTCTGTAATACGCATCCGCCAAGAAGGTTTAAAAGGGGCGGATGTGGCTGATTTACTGTTGGCGATTTATCCAGAGATAGGCAAGGACTTAGAAGCTGGAGCCTTAGTTGTAGTGACAGATAAAACTGTGAGGATCCGTCGATTGCCAGTGCAGAATCATTAATCTTATTGGCAGTTGCCGCCGCAGCTTCGCACCGGCTGTGTAGTCTGAAAAGTCTAAAGCTATTAAGCAACCTTAGTGAAAAATAAAAGGCTGGCGTTGGCCACAAAAAGGCCCGTCATCAACCTTGCAAAAAAAAGCGCAAGGTTGTCGCCAGTCCTTATTGCGTCCAGCCGCACTTAAAAGCTTTGTTTTCGGCTCCCCCATCCCCTCGATCCCGAGGGGCGCTACACCGTACTCCGTCACAAGTTCAGTTATAACCGGCAAGTCCAGTGGCTTCGTTCCCAGGCAAATAAGGTCGCGGCCCGTTCGTCACATAGGTCTGTCATGCCCTTTGCAAAAAAACGCAAAGGCCACGCCAGCCCTAAGCTCCTCTCTAAGCGCGCAGCATCCCCTTCTCCCGCTCCTCCCCACCCGCCAATACGCCTGCCCTGCGTTGGTTAGCCTGGCGTAGCGCCAGGCTCCAACGTTTTTTATCGAGTCAGTACCAATCCGTATCATGGCGTATCGGTGGCCGGGGGAGTTCGCTCTTTTTTTCTAATCCCGTTGCCCTTTTACAAAAAGGGCCGCTTGTCTTTTTTCCCCTCTAAATCTCCCCGCTGGGGAGACTTCAGTCCGTGCCAGTCTGGAAGAGCGTGTCTGCTGTTTCCCCCTTCAGGGGGGCACCGTGCTCAGTCTGTCAAGGGTAAAATGCACGCCGCAAAAAGCGCACCGCCCTTGACAGCCCTGCGCGCGATGCTCCCCCAAAGTGGCAAACATCAGCCACTCAATCGAAGGAGCAAAACCATGAAAGCCATGAACTGGGAAATCGAAAAAATTATAAAAACTGCGAATACCCTGCAACGTACAGGCAGTACAGGGGCAAGTACAGGAGAGCGAATCGCGGCGGCATTCGTACTGAATCAGTTGGACTATCTACCGACTAATTATAACGATGCCGTAGAGGCTTGGGACAGACTGGGTCTCGACTGGCAATGTTTCGTAAGACTCATCAAACGTGATTACATGCACCTAATAGAAACAGGTTAATCCCCTGCTTACTCTAGCCGCTTAATGCGGCTAGAGGCGGCTGACGCCGCCTCGCAGCTAAGGAAAAAAGTCTCACTATTTTTTAAGTCTCAGTGATTCACTTTTGCTTTGGTTTTCTTATCAACCGTCAGCAACAAACAATCTTTGCCAACACTGACAGTCACCTGGCTGTTAATGCTAAAACCCGCTTGAGCCAGCCATTTACCTTTCAGTTGCAACCACGGCACCGTCACGGGACCCTGATGGGATTGCTTATGGGAAAGGGGCTGATAATCGTAATATAGGGAACCGGTTTTAATCTTGCGCTGATGACGCATAGGGGAGGGGGGATTAGTTGTCATAGATATAGTCCTCCATCACAGGAAACAGCGTAGTGACAGTCAACGTAACAGGAGGAAGGACAATCATCTCCGGGGAAAAGTTCTTTATATCCAGTGAGGAGACCAGGCACAGGGTCATGCGTTCAAATAAGCGTTGCGCTTCGGGATTGCCAGAGAGAAACGGAAGGCCCTCCATGCTGTATTGGCGGATAATCTGCATATCCGTGGGGGAAAGATATAGCGGAGTGTTACTAAAATTTGAGTTAGAATGATTATTAGTCATAACTAATACCTCGTTTATTGGTTGTGGTTAGCTCGTCTGGGGAGGTCTCAACTCTCCAGTCGGGCGCTTTTATTGCTTCTTATAAGGCGTAAAAAAATGTTTACTTCTAGGGTTGGGAATCACCTCCTTAGCTAATTATTAGCGTAAATAAAATTTTTATATATGTTGCCTAAGCTGTTCGGCTTCAATGAAAGTATCAATGATCTGTAAAATTTGCCGTTTCTTCGTGGTATCCATTTTCTCTATTTGTTGGACTCGACGCTGTAACCGAGTATCGGGTTGTCGTACCCTTTTGAGCGACCTAATTCCCAATAGCTCATCAGAAGTTACCCCTAGAACTTTAACCAGCTTGACTAATATCGAAGATGGTGGGAGATCGGAATGTCCTTCATAATGGGAAATCATTCTTTGCGTAACCTCCAACTCCTTTGCTAATTCTACCTGGGTGTAGCCTGCCACTTTGCGCAACTTGACTAAGCGTCTGCCAAAGTCGGTTAGGGTATCAATGTTTTGTTTGGGCACTTGCATTCCCCTTTGTATGGGTTGGTGCCTAAGAGTATACCCCTGGTTTCTTCTCATCATTGCTTACCACTTGACTATATATACATTAAATGTATATGATTGTGAACGGTATGTAAAGTATACATTTAGTGAATATAGGTCTTGACAAGGTTTTAGAAGGAAATCAGCCAATGGCACGTATCCCAGAAGGTGAGGTGAATAGGATAAAAGAAGAAATCTCGTTGCTCAGGCTAGTAGAGGCTAAAGGAATTAAGCTTAAGTCTCACGGCCAAGACAAAATAGGCCACTGCCCCTTCCACGAAGATAAAACCCCTAGCTTTGTTGTCAGCCCCAGTAAAAACCTCTGGAACTGCTTAGGTGCTTGCGGGACGGGAGGCTCCGTCATCGACTGGGTAATGAAAATCGAAGGCGTTAGTTTTAAGCACGCTGTTGAGTTGTTAAAAAATGACCATCCCTTTTTGGTTGCCGTTGATTCACCAATAAAAAAAACCACCGTCCCTAAACTGAAAGCCCCTGTCTGCGAAGACACCGACGACCAAGCCATGCTTACCCAGGTGATTGACTATTACCACGAAACCTTAAAACAGGCCCCCGAAGCCCAAGCCTATCTTGCCAAGCGAGGCTTAGATGATAGTGAACTCATTAATCATTTTAAACTCGGTTACGCTAATCGCACTTTAGGGCTGAGATTGCCACAAAAAAACCGCAAAGCTGGCGCAGAGATTAGAAGCCAATTAGAGCGGCTAGGGATTTACCGCGATACTGGGCGCGAACATTTTAATGGTTCTCTGGTGATTCCAGTGATCAATGAGCAAGGGCTTATTCAGGAAGTCTATGGCCGAAAGTTGTTAGACAACCTGCGAAAAGGCATCCCCAAGCACACCTATTTACCGGGTCCCCATGAAGGTGTGTTCAATGTTATAGGGCTTAAAAATACCGAAGAAATTATTTTATGCGAGTCACTGATTGACGCCTTAACTTTTTGGCGTTGGGGTTTTCGCCATGTCACCACCAGCTATGGCATTAATGGTTTTACCCAAGAGCTGCTACAGTGTCTTATCGCGTATAAAGTGAAACGCGTGTTGATTGCCTACGACCGTGATGACGCAGGGAATCAAGCAGCGGCTGAAGTGGCAAAGCAACTGAATCACAGCGGGATCGATTGCTTTAGGATCTTGTTTCCTAAAGACATGGATGCCAATCAATACGCCTGCCAAATGACCCCGGCGCAGAAAGCATTAGCGCTAGTGATTAGAAAGGCCGAATGGATAGGATCAGGCAACAACCCACCCCAGTCCACCACGGCAAGCGCCGATGTAGAAATCCCCGGTGACCTTTTTTCTTTAGTCGCCAAAAAACCTGCAAAAGAAGAAAAACCCCCTATAAAAATAGAGTCAACCAAGTCAACCGAAGCGCCCCAAGAAAAAATAATAAATCAACAAGCGACCCCCTTGCCTACGTTACCGTTCACTGATGCTGAGGTGCATAGGGTAGACAAGGACCTATTCATCACCCTCGGAGACCGGATATACCGCGTGCGTGGTTTAGATAAAAATACCGATTACGCCCAACTAAAAATCCAGTTGTTAGTGAAAAAAGATGATGCCTTCCACATGGATAAGCTGGATCTCACCAGCAGTAAACTACGCCAAGTATTTATCAATCAAGCCAGTGTTGAACTCGGTGTTAAGGACGAAGTGATCAAAAAGGATCTAGGTAAAGTGCTGTTAGTGTTGGAAGAACAGCAAGCTAAACAACAAGACACCACTCTTCAAAAGCCCACTGAATTAGCGCCAGAAGAACGCAAAGAAGCACTGGCTTTATTGCATGACCCTGACTTATTAAATCGTATTTTGGTGGACTTTAATCAAGCGGGTGTGGTGGGTGAAGAGATCAACAAACTGACCGGTTACTTAGCTTGTGTCTCAAGAAAGTTAAACCGGCCCTTGGCGGTGATGATTCAGAGTAGCAGTGCAGCGGGTAAAAGTTCTTTGATGGATTCTATCTTGGCGTTAATGCCCAAAGAGGAACGGGTGCAATATTCTGCTATGACTGGCCAAAGTCTGTTTTACATGGGGGAAACGAATCTCAAACACAAGATCCTCGCCATCAGTGAAGAGGAGGGGGCCAGTAGTGCCGGTTACGCCTTAAAGCTGTTACAAAGCGAAGGAGAAGTCACCATTGCCAGCACGGGCAAAGACGAAGACACCGGCAATCTAGTGACCAAAGAATACAAAGTAGAAGGCCCGGTGATGCTGTTCCTCACCACCACTGCGATAGACATCGATGAAGAACTTTTAAACCGTTGCCTAGTCTTGGCCGTTAACGAAAGCCGTGCCCAAACCGAAGCCATACACCAAATTCAACGCCAGCGCCGCACCCTAACAGGCTTCCACCAGCAACTGGAAAAAGACCGCATCACCCAACTGCACCAAAACGCCCAACGCTTATTAAAACCCCTAAAGATCATCAACCCCTACGCTGACCAGCTCACCTTCTTAGCAGACAAAACCCGCACCCGAAGAGACCATGAGAAATACCTCACCCTCATAGATAGCGTCACCTTACTGCACCAATACCAGCGCGAAACAAAAACCCTCTCCCATAACGGTAAAAATATTGATTACATAGAAGTCAGCCTAAAAGATATCGAGACCGCCAACCACCTGGCCCATGAAATCCTCGGACGTACTCTCGATGAACTGCCGCCGCAAACCCGTAAGCTGCTTAAGGAGATACAAGCGCTAGTCCAGCAAGAATGCCAAGCGCAACACGTCGAACAAAGCCACCTGCGCTTTAGCCGCAAACACTTACGCCAGCAAATAGGCTGGACCTATGATCAAGTCCGAGTCCACCTGGATCGCCTGGTCAAGATGGAATACGTTTTAGTGCACAAGGGAGGTCGTGGTCAATCGTTCGAATACGAATTGCTGTACGACGGCAATCCAGAAACCCCCTATGCCCACATGATGGGCCTATTAGACGTAAGCGCCTTAAAACAGCCAAAAAATACCCCTACGACAGCAAGTTTGGGGGGTAAAACAAGCACATTGGGGGGTTAAGACAGCAAGTTTGGGGGGTCATT
>JAZFYA010000497.1:0-3918 GCA_036443315.1 Pseudomonadales bacterium | reverse complement strand
GTCAAGTTCAAACAACGCAGCCATGGGCAAAAAGGGGGTGTGACGTGCATGGATGCACTAATGCCGCAGGCGCATGGATGTGCAGGAGCGGCCTATAACACCTAAATTTCAATCGCTTTGGGTATAGCTTTAAGTAAGTACCATTCATGTCTTACATAAGCGCCATTCAGGTCAGCGGTCGCTTTTTATTTCCTGCCACGGCCCATTTCTAGCTTGAATTCAGCAACCCAAACACGCCTACCGAATAGGCCCGCTGGCTATTTTCACCCCGCAATGAAGAACGTTTAATACTGGTGCCAACAGTGACATCTTCATCGAGGTAGCGACTATCACCAGAGCCTGTATCAAAACTAACCAACCCAGGCTGGCTAAAGTAGTAGCCCAGATAATCGCCCTTCTCTACCCCGACCGAGACCGAAAAGTTCAAGCGCTGCAAACCAGGCTCAGAAATAGTAATGGGTCGGCTGGCCCAGACCACCACCAACTTATCGTCAATAGGTCGTAACACTTTAACAGATATGACACCCAGGTTGTGGAAATACCCACCAACCCCCGTCAACGTGCCGTTAAAAGGAATACTGTTGAATAAATCCACCACCAGCATCGGGCCTGCATCAACATTAGAACGTTCAAACAATTCCCCACCGATATAATCCAGTAAATTACTGGCCAACAAAAACTGTTTGAGACTATCAATTTGCGACTGTACAAACTGCCGAACCTGTCCACGCAGCTTGGTGGATTCTTCCACCCGGGAACTTTTCTCTCCACCCAGCACGGTTGCCACACGGTTTAGCTCAGCAACATCCTGCTTCAGTAGTACCCTATCCACTTCCAGCTGACTGATTTGACCATTGGCCTGGTCCAGCTGCTGCTGTAACGCGCTGTTTTGATCCTGTAGTGTTTTTATATCAGGGGGAGCCTGACAGCCCCAAAGGGTGATAGTACACAACAGTAATAAAAGGATTCTTAACATACCCGTGTCCTTATCCTCTCAATAGCAGAAATCATTGTCGACGAGCAATGATAGTAGCCGTTAATTTTTGATAACGAAAGCATGGGTAAAGATTCGCTGGCCTGCCAGCATAACATCAAGATGGTAACCACCTGCAGCGAAACCTTCTACAGGCCGATCTATACGAAACTGGGTAATCCCCTCATTGCCAACCACGACCACCGGCGCCGCCGCTATTTGAATGGAGCGACCTCCATCAAATAACAGCGCCTGTAAAACGGTAGTAGGCTGGTCTAGATTGCGATAGCGGAAGGCAATGTGCAGGGTGCGATCAAGAGCGATCGTCTCTGCTGGCGATGTATTGTCATCCGCAGCATTTGCAATAGTGTCACCACTAAGAAGAAGGTTCTCAATGACCGGCTTGAATGATTCCAACTTCAACAGCAGTGACAACAAACGATCATTGTCGGTAAAAGAAAACAGTGCCGATTGGATTTGCTCACCGGCCTCAGTATAGTCTTTGCCGGCAATCAGGTTATCTACTTGCGAGTACAGATTCTCCAGTATCCTGGTCAAACCACGGTCTGCCTCGATCCGCTGCGGCTCAATAGCCAACACAGCCTGGTAACGTTGTGCCGCGCTATCCCCTTTTCCAAACCAATGTTGCTGCTGCTCCAGATTAAGCGCGTCAACCAATAACTGCTTAATTTTTTGTTCCTGCTGAATATTGACAATTAAAATTTCCCGCAAATCCAATAGTTTTTGATTGCCTGAATTAACAGACAAACCATTCTTCACCAGAGCCTGGGCTGTTTGATAATCTTTTTCCTGCTGCGCCGCCAATGCCAACACCGTGTAGCGATCGGAAATTTTTTCCAGCCCCTGTTGCGCCTTTTTGTTATTCGGCGCCAACGCCAACACTGAGATAAAACGCTCTTTGGCATTAGCTTCTGCGGGTAAAACCAATCTATCTGTGAGAAGAAATTCTTCGGCCTGAGCCAGTAAAGTGTTCACTTGAATAGTCACCTGTACGCGCTCTTCAAGTTGCTGATAAAGCGTATCGGTTTCCAGTTCTGGAAACCAGCCAAGTGTCGTGATCAGATGTTGCTGCGCTGCTGCGGTTTCACCACTATCAATCTGCCCAGCAACCACTGTGAGCTGATGCGCTTTAAGGTCGACAATAGCTTGAATGGCTTGAGGATTCTCAGCGTGTAATGTAAGAATTTCATGGTATAGCCCAAGGAGCTCCCCAGTGCGCTCCGGCTGTTCCTGCACCAGTGCTGCCAGCCCCTGACTTTGCTTAAGCAATTCATCAAGCGGATGTGTAGTAGACGTAATCATATCGATAGATTCTTGCCCAGGCCCCACTTCCGATTCGACTCCTTCAGCAAGCAACTGTTGTTGCACAGCCTTGGGCTCTACAGCGATCAAAGACTCAACCACTCTCGAAGGCTCAATGACTACGACTGATGAGGGCGCTTCATAACCTGGCAATAGCTCAGCAAGAGGTTTTGGCACAAGTATCAAAATCTGCTCGTAATAATAGAAGCCGGGGGCAGCCGCTATCATCATCAACAGCAGCATATTGACAAACCAATGACTGCCGCTGGGCTCAACCACTCTGGCGTCAAGATCTTCCCGAGGAATATGCAATGCTTCACTCGGTGAGGGGTCATTGGCAGGCATAGCTGCAACCGTTATGTTGGGTTCTTTATCTAATGCCTGGTCTAGCTCGGATGTATCAACCTCCAAAGTGATAGCGTCGCTCCTGAGCGGGGTATCTTCACGCTCATCTAATGTGACAAAGCCACGCTTTGCGCGCCACCGATTTACCGCCGCGACATCAATCCCTGCCAAATCATGTATCAGCTCCTCACCGGTTTGATAACGATCCTCCGGTTTTTTGGCCATTAACCTATCCACCAGCGACTGATAATCAGCCAGTGCTACCGGCAAACGGGGAATCGCCGCAGAAATATGCTTAATGCCTATAGCCACAGGAGAGTCAGCGTCAAAAGGCACTTTGCCAACCAACATGTAATACAACAATACGCCCAGACTATAGAGGTCAGACCGTCCATCCACAGCACTACCTCTGGCCTGCTCCGGACTCATATAATGAGGCGTCCCCAAGGCGATACCCGTGCGCGTAACAGAGCTGGCCGCATCGGTAGCGCGGGCAATGCCAAAATCCATTAACACCGCGCGACCATCCAGGTCGTGCAACATGATATTTTCCGGTTTTACATCCCGGTGCACATAGCCTTTTTTACCGGCGTAATCCAAAGCCTTAGCCACTTCCTCCACGACCCTAAACAGCTCTTCCCCGGTCAGCGAGGGCAAGCACTCTTTTAGCTCCTTGCCTCCAACATATTCCATCGATAAATAGTGGTGACCATTTTCGATACCCACATCATGGACGGTAACAATGTTCGGATGCACCAGGTGGCTGACAATCTGCGCCTCACGTAAAAAACGCTCACTGAAATCACTGTCGTCCGCCAATGCAGGCGACATGACTTTCAGCGCCACTTCGCGCTGGAAATTTTCCTGGATAGCCAAGTAAACAGTCGCCATACCACCGCGCCCTATAACACGATCAATACGGTAACCGGGAATATTGATATCGATGATGCTATGCCCCTGACGGAATCTAGCCGGCGCCTAAATGAAGCCGCTTTTTTTATAGCATAGTCCAGGGGCTGTCCGAGATATACCCAAAGCGATTGAAATTTAGGTTTTAGAGTGCGTCCCTTATTTATGGAAAGTTGCTTATGGCAAGACGTTTGAACGCAGGAAACTGTCAATATTTCAAGTTCAAGCTGTCAAGTTCAAGCTGTCAAGTTCAAACAATGCAGCCATGGGCAAAAAGGGGGTGTGACGTGCATGGATGCACTAATGCCGCAGGCGCATGGATGCGCAGGAGCGGCCTATAACACCTAAATTTCAATCGCTTTGGGTAT
>JAZFYA010000496.1:0-7659 GCA_036443315.1 Pseudomonadales bacterium | reverse complement strand
CATGCACTTGCTGCAACTGCCTAATTGACACATGGGTATAGACTTGTGTTGTAGAGACATTGGCATGACCCAGCATCAGCTGGATATAGCGCAGGTCGGCGCCGTTCTCCAGCATATGGGTCGCCATTGCGTCCACGCCCCCCTTTATGCACAATCAGATATTCCAGTTCCTCCAAGCGTCGACAATGGATTTTTAATTGTCCATCACTCCAGCCGCTATACTCACGCACTTGTCGGCGGCTAAAGCGATAATCCTTTTGCGCGATGGCGCGTTCTTCGCTAGCCGTTTGCACCATGGCCAGTATCATGGTTAATAAGCGTCGTGTTTGCGGTGGTAACTCATCAAGTGTGCGGCCCAACACCTCATGGGCTAATTGATTGGCCAGTTCGATATCACTAATCGTTACCACCACATACTCACTGTGCTCACCGTCGTAATCGTCAGTCACGATCTGGCGTTGGTACTGATGGAGTAACGCAATGGCGTCGATTAAGCCCTGAGCGTTTTGGTGGCGCTGGACCAGCTTCTTTTTGTCTTTGCGGGCGCGTTGCCCTGCCATCGTTCTGCGTTGGCGTTGGGCGGCGTGGATCGCTCGGGTCTGTTCCCTCGATTCATCCACGCTCAAGGTAATACACCGGTTTAACAGCTCTTCATCCAGGTCGATGGCGGTGGTGGTTGAGAACAGCATCACCGGCCCTTCCACCTGGTATTCCTGGGTTTCCAGGTTGCCTGTGGTCGCATTCTTGCCCGTGCTGGCAATACTGACTTGTCCTTCACTTTGTAGCAGTTTTAACGCATAGCTGGCATTACTCGCGCCTTCTTCTTCAGCGATGGCTAATATTTTATGTTTTAAATCTTTCTCCCCCATATAAAACAACGCCTGCCCGGTCATGGCGCTGTATTGAATCCGTTCCTCTTCCGGCATAAACGCCAGTACTGATTCCATTAACGCGCTTTTACCGGCGGCACTGGTACTTTGCACCATCACCGCCAAGGGGCTTTCCAGCTTGCGGCTGACGGCGGCCAGATAACCCACTTGCTTATTCACCGTCTCACCGACTACACCACAGCGCTCGAAGTCATTTAAGACCTGCTGCATTAAATCGGGGGCTTTCAATAAGTCGAGGGCCTGTTGTCGTTCTTCATCATTCAGCTTTTCCACCGGTGATCGATTATCTTTTTGTTCACCCTGGGCTTGCAGCGCTTCCAGTTTCGCCCAGATTTTGCCCAGGTCTGTTTTAGTTACAACATCGGTCACCCCTAACTCGACACTGGCTTGGTTGATAAACACCTGGCGTTGTTTGCTGTTGCACAGGTCGATAATATCCATATGGAAGGTGTCACCACACCGCACCATCAGATTGATTTTTAAGTGCATGGGCTGGGCCGTGGACGTCAAGCCCCGCACGCGGTAATAGCGATTAACACTCTCTGTGTACCGTAATTGCCTGTGCAGGGCGAAAGCGCTACCCGGAGGAACGTAGTGACGGAGGTGCTTTGGGAACGGACGGTAACAACGATAACCTGGCACGGTGTAGCTTGGCGCTGCCTTTGCGCTGTTTCTTGCAAAGGCTGTGACGAGCGGGAGAGCAGCAAGGTCTCTCAGGATAACAAATATCGTTAGAATTACTTAATCACAAACCAAAGATTTGACCCTATTTTTCTTCCTTGCAAAGGCTGTGACGAGCGGACAACGGATAAAGCGTCAGACGGGTTGACAGGGTGTTAAATTAAATCTGTCCCCTAAACTTCATTATTTTCCGTATATCCCAAAGATTGTCGTACTCTAGCAAGTTACAACCCCCGACGCGACTTTTGGCTTAACTTTTTTTACGCGCCAATAGCGGTAACGTAATTAAGGCGCACAAACGCCGATAGCGGTCTACTAGACCGTTATCGTGAAACCAGTCATTAAGAATTAACGAGTTTGGCGGGATAGGTTGCTGGCATTATCGACAGGCTACAACAGTTTCCGGTAATCACAATCGAGTATCTCAGCCATTTTCTTTGCCGTGTTTTTACCTAATGCTCGCTTGTTGTTTTCCATTTCCGATAAATGGTGCTGGCGAATGCCTGACTGCTCAGCTAATCCGACCTGTGTCAGTTCAGCCCGCTGGCGATACAGGCGCAGATAATAACCCGCTGTTTGGTACTGATCACCGTGGCGCTGTTTTGTCTGCGCATGCACCTGCGCTGCGGGCACACGGTCTTCAACCAGGTATTGATCCAAGGTTGAGCGGATCATTTGTTTTAGCCGGGCTTTGTTTACCTTGCAACTTGGCGTGACAATCACATCACCCAGATCGTGGTGGATAGTCAGTGCTTGACTCATCGGTAAGCCTCCCGTCGGTGTCCAACATAAAATATTTCAATCTCCAAACCTTTGCCCTCTGTGAGCCGATAGCGCATGCGATAGCGGTAATTCAAGCGTAGCCGATATTCATCATCCCCGGTTTTCAAGGTATCCCATCCCGCCGGGTTAATGCCCTGTTCTTCCAGGTCAGCAACCGCCAGGTCGGCTAGGTCCTGTATCACCCGGGGTAGCTTCGGTAGCTGTTTATACGCTTTGCGGGTGAGGTAAACGGTCCAGGACATGGCATCACACAATATACCATTTTTTGGTATATGTCATGCATTACTTTTATTCTCCGCTTCAGAATGAGGTGGTCTAATAGATCTGTACAACCCATATGGACAAACTATATGAAATAGCCATCCTTTCAGCCAAAGCCTCTGTATACACAACGGCAATATAAACAATATTACTTATTGCCCCAGTTAATTTTACTTTTTATGCTCAATTAGTTCCGTTTAACCGCGTAACTCTTTTATTATAGCTTATAGTAATTACGATGCTCTATATTGGGAATTATCCCAAGGCACATAATATAAAATAACCTAGCCAGCCCTAAGATACCATTGTGTCCCTGAAAAGTGAGCTATAAAAGATTGAGTCATGACAACCATTAACAATAATTCCAGCAACACGTATCCCGGCAACAAGCCAACGAGCCTGCCTTCATGGCCCCTGTTGAATAAAGCGGCGCAACGGGCTCAGCAGACGCATCTAAAGACTTATTTCAATGAAGATATTCATCGAGTCGAGAAACTGCATTTTGCTGTGGCTGGTTTAAGTGCTGATTTTTCCCGCCATCATATCAATGATTCCATACAGGATCACTTGATCTCTCTGGCACATGAGGCCGGCATATCATCGGCCATTAAGCGTTTATTGTCAGGTAAAAATGTCAACGTTACCGAGGTTAGGCCCGCGCTGCATACAACCCTGAGAGGACCTTGTGGCCCTCAACAGCAACAGGATCAAGTAAGGCAATGCCACGCACAAATGCGCGCGATTACCCAACAAATCCATCAGGGCAATTGGCTGGGCTATAGCGGCCAAAAAATTACCCATGTTGTCAGCATTGGCATTGGTGGCTCCGATCTTGGCCCCCGAATGGCTGCGACAGCCCTGGCTCCCTATAACAAGCAGAATCTGACTGTAGACTTTGTAGCCAACGTTGACCCCAGTGACCTTTATCAAGCACTTGCCCCACTCAACCCAGCCACCACCTTGTTTATTGTCGCCTCCAAGTCCTGGTCAACACAGGAAACGCTAACTAACGCCCAGGCAGCAAAAACCTGGTTGACCCACACCGCAGGCCCTGATGCCGATTTCTCTAACCACTTTATTGCCATTTCAGCACAGCCAGAGAAGTGTAAGAATTTTGGCATCCCCCAAGACAACGTTCTTCCTATGTGGGATTGGGTAGGTGGCCGCTTCTCATTGTGGTCGGCCATCGGACTACCCATAGCCCTCGCTATTGGTTTCGATAAATTTGAGCAACTTTTAGCGGGTGCCCATGCGATGGACAATCATTTTGCCAGCAGCCCAGCGGAGCAGAACCTACCGCTAATGATGGCTTTGCTGGAAATCTGGTATGCAAACTTTTGGGGCAATAAGACGATGGCTGTACTACCTTACGACCACAACCTCAGACTGCTGCCCGATCACCTGCAACAGCTGACGATGGAAAGTAATGGTAAGCAGGTTGATTGCACTGGCCAGCCTGTCAACTATAATACTTGCCCGGTTGTCTGGGGAGCCGCCGGGACTAACGGCCAGCACTCCTTTCACCAATTACTGCATCAGGGCACACAACAGATACCGATTGATTTTATCTTGCCTCTGTCGAGCCACACCGGCAACACCACACAACACCAACACATGATTGCCAACTGCCTTGCCCAAGCCCAAGCATTGATGGAAGGGCGAACAGCAATAGACATTGAGCGGGAGTTAATCAATGACGGCCACGACCAGGCAAACGCCAAACGCCTGGCCGCACATAAGGCAATACCCGGCAATCGCCCGTCCACTATTATTACCATGGACAAACTAACCCCAGCGACACTAGGAGCGCTTATTGCCCTCTATGAGCACAAGGTATTCAGCGCCAGCGTCATATGGAACATTAATCCCTTTGATCAATGGGGCGTAGAACTCGGCAAGTCAATATCAGCGACTATCTATACGGCCCTTACCAGCGGGCAGCCAGATAGTAGCAATCCTGCAACTGCCGCAGCGATTAAGGCTTATACTAGAAATAAGAGTACTGGAAACAAGAGCACTGACAAGAATGGCTTGAAGGCCGAATAACGAATGGAGCTTTGAGCCCGAAGCCATGAACCCGCTGTTCGCAACGCTTGGCCCACTTTCGGTTGGAACCCCACGCCCTTAAGTGGGCCAAGCGTTGCGAACAGCTACTCTTCAGCACTAATCAACATAACTACTGACAATAAGTCAGTCAGCTAAATCTAGACATCGTTATGGAGCACTCACCAACAATGCAATTCCCTAAACAACCCAGTATCGCCGTTATTGGTCTCGGTTACGTAGGCTTACCGCTAGCGGTCGAGTTTGGAAAGCAACTAGCCTGCACTGGTTATGATATCAACCCATCTCGCATTGAAGCATTGCAGCAGGGTTTCGACAACACGCTGGAACTCTCCAACAAAGAATTACAGCTGGCGGAACACCTAAGCTACACCACCAATGCCGATGATATTGCCCATTGCGACATCTACATTGTAACCGTCCCCACCCCTATCGACAGTAGTAAACGCCCCAACCTTACACCACTGCAAAAAGCATCGGAGTTGGTAGGCTCAGTGATAAGTACAAACAATATCGTCATCTTTGAATCGACAGTTTACCCAGGCTGCACCGAAGAGGTCTGCACTCCAATTATTGAACAAATTTCCGGAATGACTTTTAATCAGGATTTCTATGCTGGCTATAGTCCTGAACGCATTAATCCCGGCGACAAGAAACATCGGGTCACTAACATCACCAAAGTCACCTCAGGATCAACAACCGAGGCTGCAGATTACATCGATCAACTGTATCGGCGAATAGTGACGGTAGGCACCCACAAAGCCAGTAGCATTAAAGTCGCCGAAGCCGCCAAAGTGATTGAAAACACCCAGCGTGATATCAACATTGCCCTGGTCAATGAATTAGCACTCATTTTTAATCGCCTGGAAATCGACACACTGGAAGTGCTGGAAGCCGCGGGCAGCAAATGGAACTTTTTACCCTTTCGCCCAGGCCTAGTCGGTGGGCATTGCATCAGTGTAGATCCCTATTACCTGACGCATAAAGCACAGGAAATTGGCTACCATCCCGAGGTCATACTCTCCGGGCGTAGAATAAATGACGGCATGGGCAGTCACGTTGCCGAATCGGTTATTAAATTGATGACACAGCACCGCATTCAGGTGGTCGACTCGAACATTCTGATTATGGGACTGGCATTCAAAGAGAACTGCCCGGACCTGCGCAACACCCGGGTAATCGATATTATCGATGAGTTAAAAAGCTACCACGCCAAGGTCGAGGTCTATGATCCATGGGTTTCCGAATCCGAAGCATTGGCGACCTATGACATTCAATTGACTAAAGAACCTGCAGCCACCCGCTACGACGCCATTATTCTTTGCGTCCCCCATCAGCAGATAAAAGACATGGGAGCCGAGCACATTCACAGCTTGGGCAAAACAACCCACATTCTCTACGATGTTAAATATATTCTCGATAAGGAGAGTGTTGACGGACGACTCTGACGCCCCAATAGGATAAAATCCGCACACTTGCGGTATTGATTAACTCAGAACTGACTGCGCCCCAAAAGTGGAATCCAAACAATGAAGATTTTAGTGACCGGTACCGCAGGTTTTATCGGCTCAACTCTCGCAACGCGTCTACTTGAGCGCGGCGATGAGGTCATTGGCATAGACAATGTCAATGACTACTATGAAGTTCAGTTAAAGCTGGACAGATTGGCAACATTAACTCCGCACTCAAACTTTACCGAAGTTAGGACTAACCTGGAAGATGCTGATGCCATTAGCCAGGTCTTCAAACAACATCAGCCAGACCGCGTCGTTAATTTAGCGGCGCAAGCGGGCGTACGCTATTCACTGGAAAACCCCCAAGCTTATGTCGATGCTAACCTAACGGGGTTCTTAAATATTCTGGAAGGTTGCCGCCACAATCAGGTTGAGCACCTAGTCTACGCATCCAGCAGTTCGGTTTATGGCGCCAATACCGCCATGCCCTTTTCGGTACACAATAACGTTGACCACCCTGTCAGCCTGTATGCAGCCAGCAAAAAAGCTAACGAGCTAATGGCGCACACGTATAGCTATCTATTTAACATCCCTACCACTGGCTTGCGATTCTTCACCGTATACGGCCCTTGGGGACGGCCCGATATGGCGCTATTTTTATTTACCAAGAAAATTCTCGCTGACGAACCTATTGATGTTTTTAACTACGGCAATCACCGCCGGGATTTCACCTATATCGATGATATTGTCGAAGGTATCATCCGCACCCTCGATAAAGTCGCAGCGCCGAATCCTGACTGGAGTGGCGACAGCCCAGATCCAGCCACATCCAAGGCACCGTATCGACTCTACAATATCGGCAGCAACCGCCCTTGTGAACTACTAAGATATATTGAAATTATTGAAGACTGTCTGGGCAAAAAAGCTGAGAAAAACTTGTTACCGTTGCAACCTGGGGATGTGCCAGACACCTATGCCGATGTCGATGCTCTGGTTGAGGATGTGGGCTACAAACCGTCTACACCGATTGAAGAAGGTGTGGGTAAATTTGTTGAGTGGTACAGGGCATATTATAAGGTATAGAATAAAGTTTTGGGCTTTCTAAAATACGGCTAGCAACTTCCTCCACGCAATTTAAAAACTCAAAACCTAAACCGTGTCTTTGGTTTTCATACCAACCCATAGCGATGTCAATATCTATCTCCGCCTGCCCCGTATAACGCAAGTTCAGACCTCCTGACCTCGAACTAGATCATCATTTACCCCAACGCCCCCACAGCCCTTGTTCCATCTAGCGAACACTGTCCTGCCAGCACTCTGTGCGGAATCTGCTGGTGAAATCAGGCAGATTTTGAAATGATACGGAAATCAGATTAATCATGCCGATTTTCAGATGGACGCTGCTTTACCGTCAATACTCGCAATTGGCGTAGAGAGAATAAACCGGCACATTTAGAGACAGACCCCCTGATATGCCCCAAGCACAACTGCCTTTTTTCCCAGCGGGCACCACCGAGATCAATGTG
>JAZFYA010000495.1:0-7069 GCA_036443315.1 Pseudomonadales bacterium | reverse complement strand
CAGCGCTGTTAACGGCTTGCGACGGTAGTATCCCGCCGCCACCCTCGGTAGTCTAACCCCTCACTTGGTTGGAACCCCACGCCCTGGTGAGGGGTTAGACTACCGAGGGTGGCTAGACTGTGCGGTACCGGGTACCACTGGAGTAGCTGTTCTACGCTGGGCCCACTTAAGGGCGTGGGGTTCCAACCGAAAGTGGGCTCAGCGTAGAACAGCGGATTCAAGGCGCTTACTCGTTGTTCGGCCTTAAGTAAGTGCTTATGTAGTTCGAGAGATCTGGTCTTAGAGGTGAGAATCTAGAGACTCTTACCAAGGAACAATTATCAAGGGACAATGTTACGAGTGACACCCAGTAATGATCAATGTAGAAATAGCCTACGCACTACCCAATAAGCAGCTGATTATCCCCTTGCAAGTAGAGGCGGGGTGCACAGTCTTTGATGCAGCACTGCAGTCGGGTATTACTAAACAATTCCCTGGGTTGGTGCTCGAAACAGCGAAGATGGGTATTTTTGGTAAAACAGTATCCAAGCCGAAGCAGAATGCGCTGGCCGAAGGTGACAGGGTTGAAATCTATCGTGAGCTACTTGTAGATCCGAAAGAGGTACGCAAGGCTAGAGCGGCAAAGGTGAAAGCAGCGAAGGCTGCTAAAGACAAGCATTAGAGTGAGTGTTTTGGGTATCTTGAGCCACCCAATGCCCTGTATTGTTGAGCCTTCTTGTATTGTCGAGTCTATGGGTGGATATTGCGGGGCATGCTAAGCAAAGCAAAAACACCCACCTTACGGATTTAGCGCTTTAGAGAAGCTTACGACTCAGCTTCGCGGGTGGTTTCTTTAATGGATGATGACGGCACAAAATCGCCGGTAAAGTGTTTTAGGCTGCCCTCTTCAAAAAATATTGTTATACGGTACTGTTCCTTGGGGTTATTGCCCCGCTGAATGCTATAAACATAGTCCCAGCGCTCGGCATTGAACGAGTCCTTGATCAAGGGACTGCCCATAATATAGTCCACCTGCTCTTTCGACATGCCTGGCTTCAGTTGATCGACCATCTCCTGGGTGACGACATTGCCTTGCTCGATAGTGATTTTATAAACGCCCGGAAATTGCAGGCTGCTACAGCTGGCCAGTAGCAAACTGCTGGTCAGTGCAATAAATGTTAAAACATATTTGTGCATTTGGGTTCCACTATAATACTTTGGCGTGGATAATACCCCAAACTACTCATTAACGCTAAGGGTGGCGACTTATCATGGCACAGGAAAATCAGGAATTACGTAAAGCAGGACTTAAAGTCACGCTACCTCGGGTAAAAATTCTGCAGCTAATGGAAGCCGCTGAAGAAGAGAATCATCATCTGAGTGCAGAAGACGTTTACAAAGCCCTTTTAGAAGCGGGGGAGGATGTTGGTCTTGCGACTGTATACAGGGTGTTGACCCAGTTTGAAAGCGCCGGTTTGGTGATACGTCATAACTTTGAGGGGGGTCATTCGGTATTCGAGATGGCTAAAGGTGATCACCATGACCATATGGTCTGTGTAGAGACTAATCAGGTCATTGAATTTGTTGATGCGACTATTGAACAGCGTCAGCACGAACTAGCCGAAGAGCACGGTTTTGAAATTGTTGATCACAGCTTGGTACTGTATGTGCGGCCAAAGAAGTAGGCTGTCTGAGGCTTGACGCTTGCCATAAAAAGCCTGATTTTTTCACACAGACTCTTTATGCGGGTTTTTTATAGTCTTTTCCAATATGAAATGAGCCTGAACGGGCCGGAAGTGTTGCCACTATAAAATGAGCCTCTAATGGAAAATTAGAGGCGACAACTACACTGACACAGGGGGATAGTCTACAAGCGATAAATAATCGTTGGCAGAATGTAGCCTCTGGCGAGGATAAAAAACTTCTCTATGTTCGAATATTTCCCGCTTAGCTTCTTCTCTTCGAAACCCCTGCCAACTGATGTGTTTTACGGCTACTTTTTACAATAATCCTCTATTTTTTAGTCTATATTTTTACAAAATAGCTTGTATTTTACCCTAACTTTCAACAGAATGATCCAGACTTGGATAATTGAGGTTATCGGTGAAGCGGCGGCAACTTGACTATATCAAAGAGTGGGTAAACCGTAAAACGAGAAAGCCCCTTATCATCCGTGGTGCCCGGCAAGTTGGCAAGACAACATTGGTACAATTAGCCTGTAAGGAAATGGGGCTTGAGTTAATTGAGTTAAACATGGAAGATTCCCAGGAATTTCCTCCTCTACTCCCTCAAAATGATCCTCATAAAGTATTCCAAGCGATAGCCTTGAGTAAACAACTCAGTGACATCAATCCAGATAAACATCTCTTTTTCTTTGATGAAGCACAAGCCTGTTCGGCACTGATTCCATTTCTACGGTATTGTTTTGAAAGAGCACCAGAGTATCGGGTTATCCTAACGGGTTCACTGCTTGAGTTCGTACTGGAGGCCGATAAACACTTTTTATCCACAACGGCTGAAGGCTCTTCCTTTCCTGTCGGGCGTGTAGAGTTTCTCTATCTTGGCCCAATGACATTCGAAGAATATTTGAGTGGCACGAACAACGAAGCTGCGGTGGAATTGCTGCAACAGGTCAGTGTGGAAAAACCATTCAACGAGGCTATCCACAATACCCTTTTAAAACATCTGCGAAATTATTTGATCGTTGGTGGAATGCCTGAAGCCATTAACGCGTATCGGGAAACACAGTCCTATCTGGATGTGGAACGTACAAAACAGAGTATCATCACCACTTACCAGGCGGACTTTCACAAATACGGTCACAAAGCGGATACACATTTATTAAATCGCGTGCTGACGACGATCCCCCTACAGTTGGGAAAAAAGGTCATGTACTCTCGACTATCAGAAGGTACACGTAGCGATCAAGTCAAACGTACACTAGAGCTACTGGAACTGGCCAAGGTCATACAGCGCTGTTGTCACAGTCACGGCGATGGTTTACCTTTGAATGCACAACAAAAAACAGACCATTTTAAATTAGTGTTTTTGGATGTGGGGTTACTCCAGTCAATGCTAGGTATTTCCCTGGCAGCAATCGAAACCACCGAAGAGATTAATGAGATCGCAAAAGGCGTTCTGGCGGAGCAATTTGTGGGTCAGCATTTAATGTACAACCGTCCCATGTTCGAAGCACCTTCCATTCACTATTGGGAAAGACAGGTGAAACACAGCACCGCCGAAGTGGATTATTTAGTTCCCTGGAATCAACAGGTGTTGCCTGTAGAAGTAAAAAGTGGGCATAAAGGGCATATGAAATCCTTGCAACAATTTTTGCTGGAAAAAAAGGCAAACAGGGCACTGAGGTTTTCATCCGGCCCGTTGTTACTGAAAGATTACGAACACGCTGGCAAGGCACTTCGCTATCGTTTTTTAAACGTCCCTCACTATCTGGTAGAACAATGGGCGCGTCTCGCGGAAGCCTTGTGAGTATTTTGTCAGTGGCATTTTTTTAGCAACCTAGCCAATCACAGTACAACAATTATTCAGGCAGAAAGACCTATTGACAATGAGAACTTATACAATGAAAAACACATCGACATTAAGAGACCACCTCTCCTATTTGACACACACCCAAGCCATTAAACTGCTTGGTAGCAGGGGTAAACAGCTATTACAGGATGGAGGTCAATATGAGATCAATATTGATCAACACATAGATCTTACCACTGATTGTTTTATTCTCTTTCTGGAAGATGCTGATGTTACTTTGACATTATCCGGTAAATCGATTGAATCTAAATGCTCACAATGCCGAATCAGATGCGAACATATCGCCGCCGCGTTTTCGTTGATTTTGGAAGAAAAATCCCTGCTCGGACTGGCTAAGCCACCACCAGAACCACAGCCAGTGGAAAGCCTGACCGAAGAGGCCTTGGTGGAGCAGGAATTGGCAGAGAGACAAGAAAGAGCCCAACGTGAAAAAATGCGTCTGGTCTCTAGTGATGCGAATACGATCTGGAGCGAGTATATGATTACCAGTGCAGGCTCCGGGAAGTCCTACAAGATTGCGTTGCGGGGCTGGGAGCGTGGAGATTCTTACTGTTCCTGTCCAGACTTTCGCAAAAACACGCTGGGTACCTGTAAGCATATTTTGCATGCCTTGGACAAGGTCAAAAAACGTTTTCCAAAAAAAGCCCATAAGCAGCGCTACCGACAGCGGGAAATTGCTGTGCATTTACTTTACGGAAAAACGCTAGAGCTGAGATTATTAACACCACCAACATTGAGCGTTGATATTGAAAAGCAGATCAAACCCATCTCCAATAGGGCTATCAATGATATACATGACCTTCTCCAGCGTATCCAAAAGGTGGAACGACAGGGCCACAACGTACTTATCTATCCCGATGCGGAAGAATATATTCAACAGCGTTTGTTTTATAATCATATTGAATCAACTGTCAAAGCCATTCGTGCAAATCCAGAGCAGCATCCACTGAGAACAGCACTGCTGAAAGCAGAGCTATTGCCCTACCAGCTCGACGGCATCGCTTTCGCTGTGGGTGCAGGGCGCGCCATACTTGCAGATGATATGGGCTTAGGCAAAACCATCCAGGGTATTGGCGTGGCAGAATTGTTTGCCTGTGAAGTCAATATTAACAAGGTGCTGGTGGTCACACCGGCCTCATTGAAATCTCAGTGGAAAAATGAAATCTATCGTTTCAGTGGTCGAAGTTGTCAGGTCGTACTGGGCAATGCACAAGAGCGGGTTGAGCAATATGGTGATGCATTCTTCTCCATCTGTAATTACGAGCAGGTCTTGAGAGATGCACCCGTTATTCAACAAATCAAATGGGATCTGATCATACTGGATGAAGGGCAGCGCATTAAAAATCTGACAACAAAAACAAGCCAGGTAATCAAATCGTTAAAGTCTCGCTTCGCCTTGGTGCTTTCCGGTACACCACTGGAAAACAAGCTGGATGATCTTTATTCCGTGGTAGAGTTTATCGATGACCGTCGCTTGGGACCCCAGTTTCACTTTCACAATCGTCATCGGGTAGTCGATGAAAAAGGAAAAGTGCTGGGTTATAAAGATTTATCGACGCTACGAAAACAACTGCAACCGGTGCTGCTACGTCGAACGCGTGACAGTGTTATGCAACAGCTACCACCTCGCACCACTGAAGTTATCAGAATTACACCCACAGAGGAACAACTGGATATTCACAGCGGACACTACCGAATAGTCAGTTCCATTGTAAGGAAAAAATATATTACTGAAATGGATTTATTGCGTCTGCAAAAAGCCTTACTGATGTGCCGAATGACAGCGGACAGCACCTACCTTGTGAACAAAGAAACACCTGCTTATTCCAGTAAGTTGGAAGAACTCGAAAATCTAATCGAACAACTTTATCGTGAGCCGGGCCGCAAAGTGATTCTGTTTTCAGAGTGGACCACCATGCTCGATTTAATTGAGCCGATATTAAATAAGCGCAAACTCAACTTTGTACGTCTGGACGGTAGCGTACCGCAAAAGAAACGCCAAGCACTGGTTAACCAGTTTCAAACTGATGACAACTGCAAATTGTTTATCACCACCAATGCCGGTTCCACGGGGCTTAATCTGCAAGCGGCCAACACAGTGATTAATGTCGATCTACCCTGGAACCCGGCAATATTAGAACAGCGCATAAGCCGAGCCCACCGTATGGGCCAAAAGCAACCCGTGCAAGTCTTTATATTGGTGACTGAAGGCACGCTCGAAGAGAATCTGCTAATCACCCTGTCTGCTAAACATGAACTGGCCCTGGCCGCTCTGGATGTGGAATCAGATGTGGACTATGTGGAAATGGTCAGTGGTTTTGACGAACTAAAGCGTCGCCTGGAAATTCTTCTAGGCACAAAACCAGAGGTACCTATAGATAAAAGTGAGGAAGCAGCCGTGGCAGAGACACTACATCTCCGCAAAGAAAATGTGGCTGCTGCGGGTGGACAATTGCTCAGCGCAGCCTTTGGTTTTCTACAACAAATAATGCCAGAGACAGCGGAAAGTGAGCAGTCCCGGCAACTAGCGCAGCAATTGAAACAGCAATTGGGTGAATGCCTTGAAACCGGAGAAAACGGTGAAATCAAAATGACGGTAATCCTGCCAGACAATGCCGCTCTGGATAGTCTCGCGGAAGCTATGGCGGGTTTGTTATATTCCAGAGTCGACGCCTGCCGGTAACTTGGCCTCTTTCCGATAGCGCTTGTGTCGCTGTTGCCGTCGATGTTCCAGTTCCTGTTCACAGAGTTGGCTGAGGAAATTTGCCGGGGTCCAACCTACCGCAATCGCGTGTTGCTCCAGGTCTCGCCAATGGGCTTTCATCTGCGACAAGCGCAAGGTTTGCAACGGGTCATTCAGGGACCACTATAAACGTCTTATGTAAACTATAACACTAGTCGAAAACAGCACACTATCAGCGTTCTTCTTCAGTACACTCATAACTTTATCTTTATAAGGTTACCGCGGCACTTTAGTTAATCAGGTCAGTCACAACCGCCTTTTCCATCGGTGTTTCAATGTTGTTAGCTAGCTTGTAGTAGAAGTTAAAGCCTGCCGTTCAATAATTTAGTTTATATGTAAGATAAAAAAGAACGGGGCGTCGGTTCCTAACCCAGGCTGTGTAAAAACTAATTTTGAAGATTTCCAATCGTGCGGACAGGCCCCTCGTTTAGTTTTTTGTGACGAAAGTTAGGAACGGGGAGCCTCTCGCGTGCATTTTCACTGGCCTTGCAGCCGCTAAAGTACTTGTCCTTGAGTTTTCACACAGCCTGGACCCAAAGGCGACATTAACGAGATTCGAAAAATCTCTTTTTGAGCGGCTCTTGTTTCCACGAAGGAGACATACGCAAGTAGAAAAATGTTCACAAGATGCATTGGATATAAATTTCTCGGCCGCAAGCGACCGAGTTTTAACTACGTATTAGTTTTGACCCGGGAGCAAGCTCCCGAGATTTCTTCCTTTAAATGATTTACCATGATGTTTTACCCTTTCTATTTCACTGGCTCGCCTACCCCTCCGTCATCCCGCGGCTTGAC
>JAZFYA010000494.1:0-9175 GCA_036443315.1 Pseudomonadales bacterium | reverse complement strand
AATCCATGCCGAGCCTGAAAACTCACCCAAAGAAAACAGAGCGTTAAGTAATAACCATGCTTTATGTGTCGTGGTTTTTTGCTGTCTGTTGCACTGACCTGCAATGGTCGGGTGTCCCGTGAATACAGAAAAATACAGCGGTACTTTGCAAAAACATCAGATCAAAATCTTGGGGGAGGTTCAGTCTGTCCCGGTTTTTCTTGAGGCATCCATCTCTTGATGGTAGTCCTCAGTTTAGATTAGGGTGGGGCGTCTATATCTTCTATACTCCGCGGATACGATTAGCGTTTTTCTGTCGTTTACCGACAGAACACCAGCAATGTTGGAAATTGTCGATATTGCGCAACAACAGAATGCGAAGGTGATTGCCATTACCTCACCCCATTCTCCGCTGGCACAACGTTGTGATTTAACGTTAACGCTGGATACCCGTTGGGAAGACACAACACTGTATACCCCAATGACAAGCCGTATCGCTTTTTTAGCCATTATTGATATTTTGGCAACCGGACTCGCGCTAAAAATGGGAGAATCCGTCGAACTGACATTACGCCGGGTGAAAGAGAGTTTAATCAGTACCAAATAGATGATTAGCCCTAACAAAAAAATGGCCTCTATTGTAACTCGAGTCGCTGCTATTGCGGTGCTGGCGCTTACGGTATCGGCAACGGCCTTGTATGTATTTCGCGTAGAAGTAATGACCCTTGCGTTTAATCGCGCTATGGCAAAAGCGGATATTCAGCTTGAGAATATCACCGACTTACAACTGGGCTGGCGTAGCGCTACTATTCGCCATGCCGTGATACTGATAGGGGAAAATAAGGCCCGGCAATCTGTTTCCGGTCTCGCAATAGAATATTCGTTAGCCCATTCACTGATAACAAATCTTAGTATCGAACAAGCTAATTTATCTATCCCTGAGTTTAAAGACACACAAGGCACAACAGAACCCCAACTTCTCAGCAATCTCTTACAACAACTTACCACCCTACCCATTAATGCCATTACGGTTAATAAGCTTGATATTAGAGAACTACAAGCAGACATAAGATTAACGTGGAGAGCATCACGAGAGTCCCAAAAATTACAAATAGCCCTAGGGGATCATTTGATTGAGGCAACATTACGAACCCCACTGAGTGAGATTTCCGGCAACAACACCCGTCATATAAAAGCACGTATTATTTATCGTAAAGAGGAAAGTCTGAATGTAGACATCCAGCTTCAACAACTCTCATCACTCTACCAAGTTACAGGCAAGCTCAAGGTAGATACCGAAATATTTATGCCATCTATAGCCGCTATTTCTAACATATTTTCTAAAGATAACGTGGCGTTTAGTTTACCGGCACCGTTAACCGACACCCCGGGAACCATCCAACTTGGGTTTTCTACCCGGATACCTGATAGTTTGAACAGCGCGCTAGAAAACCTCGCTGTCAACTTAGACCTCCAATTAAACTTGCTGGAAGTAAATTATCAAAAACTCCAGGGTAAAACAATAAAATCACAACTGCAGGCCACTCTTTCGTATAAAGAGCCGTCACTGGTATTAGCATCGGCAACGGGCGAAGTACTATCTATCAATTCCTTAGCCTCGACTACCGCCACGATTAAAAAGATTAAAGTATTTTTACAAACACCACTACAGTTGCGTTATAACCTTAATAGTCAAGCTGTGAACCTAGCGCTAGGAAAATGTGTGGTTGATATACCTCACATTCAAACTGGCGATCTTTTGGCAACCACTACGTTAGTATTCTCAGATATTAACATAAGCCAACAACAACCGATGAATGCCAACTTTAATCTTAAAGCGGAAACCATAAAGATCACCTTACCCGATTATTGGATACCGAACCTGAGCATCGATAGTACTGTTAGACTGGTCGAGGATACATTATCTTTAACAAGTACTATTATAACGGATACAAACCGACCCCTAATCAATATTACCGCATCACATAATCTTGCTAAACAGCGGGGGAAAGCCGACATTACTACAGCAAAACTTGTTTTTGACCACCAGGAAAACAAATTATCGAACTATTTTTCTAACTGGAAGTTACCGGCCGACATTCAAGCCGGGGCCTGGGGCATACAAGCTGATCTCAATTGGCAAGCATCTGAACAGGGTTACCAAATACAAGGTAGTGTCTCACAAACAATAGACCAGCTAGCTGGCTTTTATAACGATATTGTTTTTGTCGGCTTATCAAGTAGCCATAATATCGATCTTGTAGATCAGGCTAATGTAGTGACTTCACAACCCATTGCTGTCACCTTAGATATGTTAAACATTGGCATTCCAATCACCGATTTAAGATCATCGTTATACATCGATACAAAGAAAAATATCTACAAGCTTCCCTTATTTCAAGCCAAAATACTTGGTGGTGATATATCTGCTAGTAAATTTGTGTTTCACCCTGAGAATAAACAGCATATTTTGCTTCTCAATCTCAACCACGTCGATATAGAAAAAGTTTTATCATTGGTAAACCAGGAAGGGATAGTGGGTACCGGAAAAATTAATGGGGTTTTCCCCATTAAATTTGGCCCTAAAGGCGTCACTATGGATAATGGCAAAATAGTGTCGGTTGATCCTGGTGGAGTATTTCGCTATCTCGCCGAAGGTAATAAAGAATTAACATTGAGTGATGACATACAAAAGCAGCTAGTTACTCAGATCCTAAGGAATTATCACTACCATAACCTAAGTGCTGATGTTCAGTATTCACACAATGGCACACTCGTCCTAGCCATTAAAATGCAAGGCGAAAATCCTGATATAGGAGATGGCTTCCCCGCCAACTTCAATCCAACGATTGAATACAATATACTCGCACCCATCAAAGTGGCTTTAGGCGCCAAATCGGCTATTGACAGACTCGAATACCTGATCACCCATCAATAAAGTAGCCCGCGAGATCAAGCGAAAGTCAGGCAACCTATGCAATAAGCGGGCAATATGCGGGCTAGTGATCTCATTCAGCTAGTGTTAATCTTCGCCCTGCCAGCATGGACACCAACAACCTAACGAGATCAACGCAATGGTTAGAAAAATACCGATAGCTTTGCTTGTCTACACGCTTTTTGGCTATATGGGATTAACCGCCTGCACCCCCACGGTACAGATAGCGGTACCCGATAAGCCCATTGAAATTAACCTTAACGTCAAAATTGAACACGAGATCCGCGTTAAGGTGGATAAAGAACTAGACGAATTATTTGAAGACGATAGCGATCTCTTTTAAGGAAGCAAATGCCATGAAACAACTTATTTTTGTTCTATTACTGACCCTAATCGGTATCAATTCCGCCTTTGCCCTTAGCCTGAAAGAGGCCAAAGCCCAAGGCCTTGTGGGTGAACGTAATGACGGCTATGTGGATTATGTGGTGTCTCCCGCCAATGCAGAAACGAAAACTTTGGTTAAAGAGGTCAATAACAAACGCAAAGCCAAATTTGAAGCCACGGCGAAAAATAACAATCTTAAGGTAGAACAAGTCGCCACCCGCTTTTACCAAAGGGCAGCTAGCCAAACAGCCGCTGGCAACTACTATCAAAACGCCGCCGGTCAATGGAACAAAAAGTAATCAATACACGCCGACGAATAAACCAGGAGATGCCATTCGGGACAGATCTATTTTTTGTTAATAGATCATTCGCCCCCATCAACCGGGCTTTCACCCTGCTCAACCGCCGGCAAGGTAAACTGCACCATCGACTCCTCTGGCGGAGTTCCCACTTGATTCCATACAAAAGTCAATAAATCTTGCTCAACCTGTTCCAGCCCGGCTTGGTCAAAGTTCTTATTCTTATCATTAAAAACCTGTTTCAGCTTATCCCTGTGCTGATCGTTTTTACAGTCAGCTAGCCACTCCTCCCAAAACAACATTACCAGGCGGGGCGGGCAGGCTTGATCCTCCGGCTTATCTGTTGTTTCCAATGGCTCTATACCGTAAATCAGTCGGACTAAATTATTGCTATTATGCAAACGTTTAATCTGCCGGGGGTTATTAAAACCGAATTGGCGAACGCAACGTTTGAATGCCGCTTTCTCTGCATCACCCAGCCCTTCTACCTGCTGCACTTTGAATGGCTTCGAGCTTTTTTCACCCTTACTTATATTCGGTTCCGCTCTGGTAAAATTCGACTTTAATGGATCATCAAGCAACCCTTCGGCCTCTTTCGGCTTCGGCTCTGTGGACGATTCATCCTGTTCAGTAGTTGTATCCTTGATCATTTCTGGCGACGAAGTTGTTAGCTCTTTTTCTACCTTGTTATCGTTATCAGCCCATAGCGCCTGGTCACAGTAACTATCTAGCGAGTCAGGTGTAGGCTGTGCCAACAATAGCGGCACATGTAAAATCTTGCCGAGAAAATCACGGGCAATATGTTTGGCATCTTTATAATGATGTTCGGCAAAATCGCCGTAGTGTTGAGCCAAGGCTGACAGCGCAATCCGATGGTCCACGGCAATAATAACCACAACACCCGGAATATCCATAACCAGTCGCACCGCTTCAAAGGTTTTAACAATACCGTCAGAGCTGCAGCGATCGAGGTCATCCACGACAAATAACAAGCGGCGTTTGCCCTTGCCTTTCGCCGCTAAACGCAGACGGCAAAGGGCTTCAATTTGGCGACGCATTACCGGCAAAGTGCCCAAATGCTCGCCAAAATCCGGTAGGCGCAAATAGGTGTATAAGGTACCTGCGTAGGAATGGCTGGCCAGTTGTTTAAGCAAATCGTATAACAATTTTGCAATGGTTAAACCGCCTATACCACCAGCAAGCCCAGGGTAAAATTTCACAGCTGTTGCGTTATTGAATAACCACAACAGCATCGCAGCCAGCGCGACGATACAAAGGACTGCCCCTAACAGCTTCTCTCTGTGATTACGCACAGCCAATCGCAGAGCTAACCATTCACGCCGCCCTATAGGTAAATTACCGGTTAACGCTGTTACCGCCTCATGGGCCAACCCCGCCTGGATATTGCCGGAGTGCTCATATGCCCATGCGTTAAATTTGCCATAAATATATTCAACAGCGCTATTATCGCTGCCGTTTGTTTTATCCTGCTTGCGTGCCGTCAGCTTGTCTTGCAAATGTTTGATAAAACTGGATTTACCAACGCCCCAATGCCCGAACAAACCCACTGTAAGGTGGCTGTCATTTTCTGACGCTAATAACCAGCTAGCTAGCGCAGTGGTCATGTCGTCTCGGTTTAGGCTATCTTGTTGCGCTTCGCTTTCTGAGGTACGTGTAACTATTGCTTGGCCCTGTTCAAGTAAAAGTTCTGGGGGCTTGGACTTTTTAGTTGGATCATCAAAATTACTGGGAAGTAATGTCTCTAATGTAGAGAGCAGTTCTTGTTCGGTTAAATCTTTACCTTCAAATAAATCATTATATTGTCGGCGAATAATATTTAATCCTGCTTGGTCCAGTGCCTGAAACCAAAGTTTGCGCCGATGACTAAGTTCCGTACTTTCTTCGATCTCCCCCGATGAGTCAAAATCCCATAGAGGGAGAGAAAGCAAGCGTTCAGGTGAGCGTGACTCTTGTATAAGCAACAAATCCTTAGAAGCGGCGGCGGCGGCGGAGGCGGCGGAGGCGGCGGCGTCGGAGGCGTAGGCGGCGGCGACGGCGGCGTAGGCGGCGGCGGCGTAGGCGGCGTCGGAGGCGGAGGCGGCGGCGGAGGCGGCGTCGGAGGCGGAGGCGGCGGCGGCGGCGGCGACGGAGGCGGCGACGGAGGCGGCGGAGGCGGCGGAGGCGGCGGAGGCGGCGGAGGCGGCGTCGGCGTCGGCGGAGGCGTCGGAGGCGGAGGCGGCAGCAGAGGAGGCGGCGATGTCCAGCTTATAATCAGCCCCATAAGCATAGCTGATCAATACTGCCCGCCAAATATTGACAGTATGGAACCTAGCATTAGACCTAAAACCCCACTGCCCTTTTTTATCGACCAACAATGGCATAACCCGCAACGCTGACCGTGCCGCAAATAACACCACAGCCCGCCGCCCCTCCGCAGAGGATTCGGCAATTTTTACCAACCGTTGCTTAAGGTCTTCGCGATCGGATACTGCCTTTTTATTGCTAGGCATAACATCCCTTTATCAGTAAATTGTTAATGGGATCAGATTTATTTAATTCGCCGGATGAATTAATGGGGACGAATTTATTTATAGTCAACTATAACCTGGATGGAGATTAACAAAAAATAGAGCTGTGTCCATTGGACTCAATGAAAAAATTCTTTAATTTAACTTATAAGATCGACTCTTAACTGTATTAGTATTTAGCAAATATCCCATAAAATCCTATATAATCTGCCTGTATCCACACACTGGCCACACAGCAACAGATATTGAACGATACCTTTAACGTCTTTCTTGAGGAGTCACAACACCACCCGATAGTTAACCGTTTTGTGGCTCAGAAGCTCTTAATTTATCAGTATCTCAGAATAACTCCAAATCATCGGACTAATGCAAACTTTTAGTTTGATCCCCGTGGATCTTCAAGTGTTTTTTATCGGCACTGGTTCCAGCTAGTGCTAAAAAGGTTGAATTTGTTTTATTGACTGTGAAAAACCTTAATAACTGAACCATACTTTCTGCTTGGCCAGACATTGTTTTACTCACGGCAGACGACTGTTCAACCAACGCAGCATTTTGCTGTGTAATACCATCCATCT
Organism: Pseudomonadales bacterium; assembly: GCA_036443315.1. Lineage (GTDB taxonomy): Bacteria > Pseudomonadota > Gammaproteobacteria > Pseudomonadales > Dasaniaceae > Oceanicoccus. The sequence goes on along the minus strand of JAZFYA010000494.1, from coordinate 2,475 downwards.
GGTTAATCACTCTATTCACGTTATCAATACCAGAGGTCTGCTGATCTGCAGCACTGGCAATCTCATCGATTACACCGATTATTGCTGAAATCTTATTGCTTACCTGACTAATCTCCTCCATAGCAGTAATAGCCCGTTTCACTGCTGTCCCGCCTAATTCAGCGCGGGATTTGGACTCAATGGCCAGCACTGCTGCATCTTTAGCATTGGTAGCACTTTGCTTAACAACAATGTTCATTTCCTTCATGCTCGATGAAGTGTCTTCTAAGGAATAGGCCTGCTCCTTTGTCTGTCGACTGAGTTCACTGTTTCCAATGGCAATTTCATTTGCGCTACTGCTAACCGTACCAGCAGATTTCCGAATATTTTTAATGACATCCGTTAGTTTCAATAAGGTATCATTTGTGTCATTCTTCAATTGACCCAAAGTGCTCTGATAGTCCTGTGAAATGGATTCAGTCAAATCTCCTTTAGCCATTGCTCCCAAAACGCGTAAGATATCATTAAGACCGGTGTCGGTCGTACTCATTAACATGTTCAGATTTGTACTTAAATCCTTAAAGAAACCTGTTTTACCTAGCATTTCAATTTGCGACCCAAAATTTCCCTGATTAGCCGCATCCACAAGCCCACCGATTTCGGCCATCACCTCGCTAATCTGACGCACAGTGTTGTTTGAATAAACTTTAAGCTGTAAAAAATCTCCTTGATAATCGGCATCGATAGATTGACTCAAGTCCCCCTCGGCCATAGCACCAAGCACACGGATAACATCACTCAACCCAGCCGAAGAAGTCGCTACCAGCTGGTTTAACCCTTGGCTCAATTCGAAAAATGAGCCTTGCTTATCCTGCAGATCAACTTGTTTGGAGAAGTCGCCTTTTATACCTGCGTCAACAAGCTCAGCTATTTCCGTCATAACCAATTGTAATGCATTCATAACGTTATTTAGCCCCAGAGACAACTCTCGAAAGAACCCCTCTTTCCCACTAAGATCAATGGATTTCGTAAAATCGCCCTGTTGCGCGGCCGTCACTACTTCAGCTATTTCAGCCATTACTGCTTCTAACGATGCCATCAACTCATTGTAAGCGATCGAGGCGTCCCCAATTTCATCATTATTGTGAATTGTGATTTGCTGTGAAAGATCGCCTTTCTCTACCACACAGCGCATCGTTTTAGCCAGCGCACTAAGTTGAGTTGATATTGCGCGTGATACGACAAACCCGACTATCGACAAAAATACAGCAGAGAAAAGGGTAACCAGGATGATGGTAAAAACCGCTTGGGAAGCACTATTTTTCGACTCCGTATCTCTTTCGGTTAGAAGGAGTTGCTCATCTGTTGCCAAGTCCGCCATGAGAGAACCAATTTCATCCATCACCTCTTTACCGGCATCAGTTAACACAATCTCCCGAACATCTTCAAAGTCTGCTTCGCGACTTAACTCTATGGTTTCCTGAATTTCAGAAAATCTAGCATCAACCAAGGGAGTTAACCGATCAATACGATCCGTGTGTGTGACATGATCAATTGTAAGCTCGCGCACTTCACTTAATAGCCTATCGACCGTTTCTCTGGCATCATTATAGGGTTCCAGATAACGATCTTCATTAGTGATAATAAACCCACGCTGCCCTGTTTCTGCATCCTTTAACCCAGAGGCAATGGCCTCCAATTTGATTAAGATACGATTGCTATGGTCGACTTGATCAGTAACCTTTACCAGTCCATTGATGTTGTAATAAGCAATGGATCCAACAATAGCGGTTAGTAAAATTGCCAAAATAAAACTGGCTGCCAATTTAATAGCGATTGTAAATTTCATATTCAACACCACTTAAACTTGATTCAAAATACATCGCACTTGAATAAAAACTATGATTTACAAGATAATCTTTCTAACAATATTGTCATGTTCATTGTAGTGACTACCACCCAGCAGCTTAAGAAATTCCGTATCGAAGGCTGATCTAGCACAGGTCAGCAGCTCCAACGTTAAAGATGGACATAGTCTCTCGTAATAAACTGGGACAGACCACGATTAAATAAAATAAGTATCGGCAATCAACCACAAGGCCGTGTGAGATGCCAAGAAGAGCGGGGTTGGCGTTAGCAGGTATACCCTGGCATATTATACAGTGGGATAATAGTCCTTTAGTAAAGTGGTCGTAGTGAAGAGTTTAAATAGGCGGGTTTCTCCGGGTAAGGCTGGGAGGCCCATTTTAAAAGTAAGGCGAGAAATAACCGTGGTCTGTCCCGGTTTTTGATTCCGGTTCGCCTACCCCTCCGTCATCCCGCGGCTTGACCGCGGGATCTAGTGATCTCGGCATAGAGATCACGCCATGTTGGATTGTCCTTCTCGACTAATTCTACCTTCCATTGCCTTTTCCATTCTTTTAACCGTTTCTCCCGACGAATAGCTGATTCCGCCGAAAAATGTTTTTCATAGTAAACAAGGTCATGAACTTTATA
>JAZFYA010000493.1:0-4865 GCA_036443315.1 Pseudomonadales bacterium | reverse complement strand
TCTGCTGGCGTTTGCTTTGCCGCCGCTATTAAGTTTACAAAGTGCTTCGCCTTTACGGGTGTTACGGCGCGATCTGGAACATAGTGGTTTTAGTAATGTAATGACTTATGGTTTGGGCATTGCGGGTATTGGCTTGTTGATGCTGTGGTATAGCAAAAATCTGCAATTAACGCTAGCGGTACTGGTAGGTATCGGTCTGACCTTCGCGATTGTTGGTGTGCTGGCCTGGTATTTGCTGCGGGGCAGTGCCCAAATGGGCATGCAAGCGGGCAGTAGTTGGCGCTTGGCTTTTGCTTCGATGCGTCGGCGCGGCTTTCAAAATGCGGTCCAGGTAGCGATATTTTCACTGGCGATCATGTTGCTGTTAATACTGGCGTTGGTACGCAGCTCGCTTATTGAAGAGTGGAAGGTACAACTGCCGGAGGGAACGCCAAATCATTTTTTAGTTGATGTTGCAGAGCATGAAGTGTCGGCTGTAGCGAATTTATTGGATGAGAATCAGTTAGTTAGTGAGACGATCTATCCGATGGTGCGTGGTCGTTTAACGTTGATCAATGATCGGCCGGTTAACACCAGGGTGAGTAAAGATGATCCCTCTGCAGAAAATAGTCTTGACCGCGAGTTAAACCTCACGTGGTCTAACACCAAACCTCGCGATAATGTTTTGCTGGCCGGAGAATGGTGGCAGCCGGATTCCAGTAAACCTGAGGTTTCAGTAGAGTCCCGGTTGGCCAAACGCTTAAAGATTAAGCTGGGTGATCAGTTGCAATTCCAGATTGGGAGTGAAGTTTTGCAGGTCAACGTTAGCAGTATCCGACAGTTAGAATGGGAGTCGATGAACCCTAATTTTTATATGATTTTTCCACCGGCGCTATTGCAACAATATCCGGCTATCTATATCACCAGTTTTTATTTGCCGTTGGAGAAAAAACGTTTTCTGAATCAGTTTTTACGCGACTTTCCTACCATCACCGTGATTGAAATGGATGCGATTATTAACCAAATTCGCAGTATTATTAATCAGGTTAGTAGTGCGGTGGAGTTGGTATTGGGTTTGATTATTAGCAGCGGGTTGCTGGTGCTGGTCGCCAGTGTGCAGGCTAGCCTTGATAGTCGCTTGCAGGAAAATGCTATATTGCGAACCTTAGGTGCCAAACGGCAATTGGTACTGGGTAGTTTGGCCATTGAGTTTTCCTCCCTGGGTTTATTGGCGGGTTTCCTCGCTGCATTGTCGGCGGAGTTGTCCGTATATGGGCTGCAGGAATTTGTGCTGGATATGAACTATGTTGCCCATCTCTGGGTGTGGGTGGCTGGCCCGCTGGTTGGTGCTATCTTGATTGGTAGCGCGGGGTATATTACTTGCCGTAAGGTGGTGAATACGCCGCCTGTGGAAGTATTGAGGGAGCTTTAACGCCGTTTTATCGATAATACCGATGGGGACTTTGATCTATACCCTACACTCCACTTGTACTTGCCTGTGTTCTGAAAGAAGGTACCTTGCTCTCGCCGTAGGCACAATAGTGAAAGAGTTCGTGGCTTTAAGGTTTTGGATACACCAGATGTCACATAATTGTTGCGTTGTATGGTTAATAGATAGGAATTTGTGAAATAGCCCTGTTATAAAAAATTGCTTAGTGGGTCTTTTAACGGGTTTAGGCTCTCAGAGTTGACATTGTTATGCAAATCAATAGCTTTCATTGCCGTGGAAAATCATCTCGCCATAGCAAAAAATTATTGCCATCATTCGTGGAGGATGGCGGGTTTTTTAGTGGCTTAATAATAATGGCTTGCTAGTATTATAAAACTCCCGCTTTAATGAGGCGGTTTTTTTGTTTCCACCTAATAGGGATTGTGTCCGACAGGAGGTGATTATGGAGCTGGAAAAAACTATCTTAGAAGGTCAATATGTTCGGTTAGAGCCGTTAGCTGAGCAGCATAAAGAAGGCTTGTGCCATGCCATCTACGATGGAGAATTGTGGAAGTTATTTGTAACACTGGTGCCTCACCCCAACAAAATTGATGAATTTTTAGACAATGCGGAGAAGGCATTTCTAGCAGGTGATGGCCTAGCATTTGCCACCATTGATAAAAGTACCAATCAGGTCGTTGGTTCGACACGTTTTATGAGAGCGGATTTACCGAATAAAAGTATAGAAATTGGTTTTACTTTTTTGGGCAATACGTGGCACAGAACACGAATCAATACGGAGGCTAAATATTTGATGTTTTCTCATGCCTTCGATACTTTGGGTCTGAATCGCGTAGGACTGCTGATCGACTTTTTGAATCACAATTCTCGAAACGCAATATTGAGATTGGGTGCGAAAGAGGAAGGGGTTCTTCGTAACCACATGGTTATGCCGGATGGCCGTATAAGAGATTCAGTTCTTTATAGTGTTATTGCTAATGAATGGCCAGGAGTAAAGCAGCTTATATCTGGCAAATTGGTCTAGGAGGCTGTCAACTTGATATTGACGGGTTCAACGCTAATATACCCAAAGCGATTGAAATTTAGGTGTTATAGGCCGCTCCTGCACATCCATGCGCCTGCGGCATTAGTGCATCCATGCACGTCACACCCCCTTTTTGCCCATGGCTGCGTTTCGTTTGTCAGGGTTTAGTGTGGCAGGATTTAGTCTAACATTGTTTTCGCCCACGGCTCCCGATTGCTGGCCAAAACCAATATAACCCAAGCTTTCAACCAGTTTCGTCAATTCGCCATTGTACTCTCCGTAAGGATAGGCAAACAATTTGTGATTGCTGCCAATTCCCTGTTGGATGCGCCGTTGAGCGGTCTCTATATCCTGCCGGATTCGCTGTCTCCATTGTTGCTTACTCTCATTATTATTGCGCTGCAGTAAGTGCTTGTGGCTGGTGCTGTGATTGGCGATGGTAGCGCCATTGGCAGCCATGCTGCGAAGCTCATCCCAGCTAGTTTGATAATTAAACCCCTGATCGACGGAGTCAGTGCTAACAAAAATAGTAAATGGCCAATGACGAATTTTAAGGCGAGGATAGGCTTCACTAAAAACTGATTGATAACTGTCATCAAATGTTATCGCCAGTGTTTTGTCAGGAAGAATTTTCCTTTTTTGTAGATAGTAGATAATTTTGGTGAGCGGCCAAATACTAAAACCGTTATTTTCGAGGTAGAGCAATTGTTGTTCAAATACCTGTGGGCTGATGCTGGTGATGGCAGGAGTGTTATCAGAGACATGGTGGTAAAGCAGTATCACTGCATGGTTAGGTATCAGCTGTGGGGCGCTTTTTCTCTCGTTAGCTGCAGCTAAAACGATGCTATGAATAGCTTGATAATATAGGCTGATCAGCAGGACTGACCACCTCAGAACAAGTATTTTTTGCATAATAGAGGATTAACTCAGCCGATTTTCCCTGCGACGCTGTCTGCGTTGAACTGCCGCAAGGTATTGTTGCAACTTCACCCGATGTTGAGGGTTTTCTACAATTAATTTACCACCACCCAATGTATGGAGATGAGGGCTTCGCATACGATAGAGCTTGTGTAGTTCAATATGGCAGTCAATATCGTAATCAGTTGGTAGGTGAATAATAGAATGATTAAAAGAAAGATTATTTTTATCTTTGCTACCGATTGCATCGGCAAAACTGAGCTTTATTCCCTCTGCGGAGAGGTTAATAATTCGTACGTCTAGCAGTGGTTCGCCCTCATGATTGATCTCAATGTCCAGGCCTTCTTCACTTTCAACATATATTCGATAGGCACATCGGCTGTGGTTGTGGCCTACTTCCACCGGTAGCTCCAGGCGATAACAGGCTTCGCCATCACGTATCTGACGGGCTAAGATGCGCGTATAAAAATTGATCAGTGCATGGCGGAGTTGGCTGGTAATTTCAACGGTGTCCCCAGGTTCAATATTTTCCAGCTTCTCTGGAGGATAGAGGTCGTCGATCACTAGTTCATTATTATCAGGATCAATTTCCAGCACTAGGCTTTGGTAAGACTTATTGGTTTTGGTGACTTTAACTTCAATCCAATCGTGATTAATGCGCAAGCGTTCCAGCCGCTGGTAGTGGTCATCGGGATCAGCTTTATTAATTACTTTGTTAGAAGGTTTGAGCCAATTGATAAGCGATTTAAGAAATGCCATGTTTTGCTTTTGTCTTTCAAGAAGTAAAATAGTCGTGATTAGGAGATTGTCGGAGAATAGTCAATCTACTGCGGAAAAGCTCCTTTGTTTTACAAAAAGTTTTACAAAAAGCAGCCACTTTCCATGCTCGATTTCAATAATATAGTACCACTATACCCAAAGCACTTCACAAAAAGCGTGTTGCGGAGCAGGCTCTTCGCCTAAATCGATGGCGAATACTGCCTGGTTTTGTGAAATAAAGGGGCTTTTCCTCCTTACAGTCACTATTCTCGGACAGCCTCCTGGTAATAATAGTACTCTAATCGGTGAATGTGGTGAAATGTATCTGCAGCGCTTAAGAAACAGCCTATTCAGATAGTTTATCAAACACTCTGGTTCAAAGTGAGTTACCCTCATTATCCGCCCACCCTTGTCGCACAAACAGATGTTAATTTTTAGGCTTCGTTTCTATCGTCAGGTGCGAAAGTGGTAGTCACCAGCATTGACTGGATAGCTGGATAACCGTATCTCTCTATCATGTACAGCGCCATGAAAATAGGGTGGACTTTTTGGAAAGTGTTTTTAATTCCTAGAGTTTAGAGTTTCAGCAAGGAAATTATAACAAAAATTTCAGCGTGAGCACTCCGGGCCTGCAGGACAATTGACACGGTGGCCGGTCGCAAGCTTGTTGGTCTTTGCGGCTGCTGCGGAACTCGCTGCGCTCAGACAGTCCTCGCTAAAAACGCCGCAAAGACC
>JAZFYA010000492.1:0-6852 GCA_036443315.1 Pseudomonadales bacterium | reverse complement strand
ATGAGCGTTTTTTAATGCTTGCACTAGCTTCAACTGTTGTTTGCATCTATCTAAACTCCTACACAATTAAGAATGTAGAATTATAGAATAATTATCGAATTTCTTACATTAATCGGCAGCTACACCCCTTTTGTCTTTTGTCCGGTCGGTCATCCGCCGCCGCATAGGTTGCGTCAAAATACAGGCTTGCTTTTTCCCTCAAAATAGCCTCGTATAAAAACGAACGTTTTTGTTAGGATGGGAGCCATCTTTTTTAAGGTATTTGTGAAGGATCTAAATCGCCTTAAAAACAAGGGTTTAGCGCGTATTGCAGAATTTGCGGCGCGGTGGTCGAACGTCAGGACAAAAACGTTCCTTTTTGTCTAAGCTTTTATGGAAATATTTTAGGGGGAACACAACATGAAAAGAATCGGCTATATTCGCACATCCACCGATATGCAAATCACGGATCGTCAGGTCATGCAACTGGACGGTATTTGTGATGAAGTGCTTATCGAGGACGGTGTTTCAGCGGTCAGTAAAAAACGGCCTATTTACCAAGAAGCCTTATCAAAACTGGAAAAAGGTGATGTTTTTGTGGTTTCTTCGCTGGATCGTGCATTCCGCTCTGCACTGGATGCGCTCACCGAACTGGAGAAACTTGAGCAGCGTGGCATTCAGTTTCAATCGCTGTCGCAAAATTTTGATACGACCACGCCGGATGGAAAATTTCTCTATACACTCGCCGCTGCCTTGGCGACATGGGAGCGAGAAATTCTTTCTCAGCGCACCAAGGAAGGTCTGGTAGCGGCACGGCTGCGGGGCAAAACGCTCGGACGACCTCGTAAATTAGACGACACGCAAATTGCCGAAGCACGGCGCATATTGGAAACCGACTTTTATTCTTCCTTAACGCAAGTCGCGGAATCTTTCCGTGTCCATGAGAACACTCTTAGGCGTGCTTTGGACTTGTAGGCGTGATGGTTTATATTCAGGCATTTGCCCCATCTTCGTCATGTTCTACTTATCGACGAAGAGTGCTTTCGGGCGTAGTTTTCCCGAAAGCGCGATTTTTTTGTATCCTTAAAGCAAATATTCGACTTCATTTTGGTTCCCACACTTTCTGTTGAATACGGTTTTCCTCTTCCTGTAAATCTTCAATTCCAATCGTTAGCCCTAGTATAGAACAGGCATTACCTTGAAGTAGATTATCTATAAGAAAATCCACCTTTTCTTGGAGCGACATATCGCTTGTATTTACACCTTCCGGATAAGAAATTTTGCGCCCATAACCTAAATGCTCCAATGTTTCCTTTACAATATCCAGATGTAATTTAGCCCCTCCATTATCATTTTGATCAATAAGGCCGAAATAGCTATAAAGCCACTGCGCAGCCTTGAAAGTATCATCACCCTTAAACGCCTCTTCCAGACGATCAATACAATTATCAATACTTTTCTGTATAGCTAACATATACTCTCTACACTTTTTTGATTATGTCATCCGTACAATGTACTTGATAAAAAGTCAATTATTTCTGTGCATATACATATCTTTCGAATAAAAATTCACCGTTGAAAAATCCGGCAACTTAGCTATTAGTGGTTCCAGAAAATATGCACCTCTTCATAACCGGTTTCGATTGTGTAAACATCGCCGCTCAATTCCATATCACGACCCATGCGCTCATAGTCAATATAGAATTCTAAATGTTTCGGAATCTCGCTTGTTTGCTCGGTTAATTCTTCCGCATAATCCGCCAGCGATTTATAACACCCGCAATAGTTCTCATCCGCTGCCTTTTTTGCATCATCAATATAACCACCGAAATGGTTCAGTAATTCACCGCCAACCTCTGGGAAATCATCAATAAAACAAGCAATCTCGTGAATGGTTCCTATGCTTTCATATTCACTCAACGAATAACCGCTAAATCCTTCATGATCATGGATCGCATGTTCCTCCGCGTCCTGCACCGGGCTTTGCGCTAACATCGCATTAATCTGATCTTGAATATCATCCAGATCGCCCAGTGCATCAATCCAAACACCATGCAATTTCCCATTATTGTAAGCCGCCAAATCCGCCACATAAATTCTAATCTCTTCACACATAGCCTTATCTCCTAATCTTAGCTTGAGGTTCTAAGCGAAGCGTTTTTGCCTCGCGCATGAACCTCTGGCGACTAGGCCGACTAGGCGGGGGTGAAAAAATCCAGAAAAATTGCGGAGGGTCTGCCCCGCGCTTGCGCGGATCAGGTGGAAACCGTCATTATTCTTGATTTTGAGGGGATGCAATGCCCCTCCATTTGTTCGACTAAATAAGCACCTGCAAGGGATAAAAACTCTTTCATTAAGAAGCTGGTTCATCCAAGCCAGCCATCCAATCCTCCAGCCTCTCTCACCACCTGAGAATGACGGGGCGCACATCACGTCCTTTCATAAAACCGATTTAAAACACAGGCGATCATTAAAACAGCAAGCGTGGAACTCACGCTTCTCCATATATTCCGACCAAAGGTGCTCTTCATTCCCTCCCGCGTATCAGCGGCCTTACAAAAGGTCGTGAGCGTCACGACCTCCCAAAACAGGAGGTAAAAATGAGACTGATAACAAGATTTGAATTGGCAGCAAAAAACGAAAGTGAGCTGTATTCTTTACTAAGAGAAGCTTTTAATGAACTTGCAAAAAGTGAGGTTGATACGCCTCAACGCAGAAACGCACTGGTATCAATTGAAAATATTCAAACTGAACTGGGCGCACACGTTCTTGAGCTGTAAGACAAGGCCGCCAATCGGCGGCCTTTAGTATGCTAGAAGTCATGCGCGTTGGTTACGATCAGCTCGTGCTCGATTTCGGTAATCTCGCCGTTGATCTTCATATCGCGGGCGATAGCTTCGTAGTCTATGTAGAAGCGAAGCGTTTCAGGAATATTGGTTGTCTCTTCGATAAGCTCCTGAGCGTAATCTTCTGCGCTACCGTGATGCAGATAAACTTCTTCGTAGCGGCTTAAGGCATCTTTGATATTGTAGCCAAGATCATCAAGCAGGAAGCATATGCGGATGATATCAGTGTCGCCCAGCTCTTCGAGTTCGTCGTACCAATATGTGATATCGCCTTGATGTATGGACAATGATTTTGCCAGGTCACATAAATGATCTTCACCATCGATTAACTGTATTTCTACTTCCTCGCATCCTCGTTTATTGAGTTCTTCCATCCCTTCTTCGAATTTTTCAACGCTGTCGAAGTAAAAGCCGGTGTGATCTAAGGAATATGGTTGTGCGTAGAATTCGGTCATGGTTTTTTTCTCCTGTTCATTTGTGAAATCGTGGATCACAAAACGCGCAGGGAAATAGGCAAAGCGAAACAGCCCAAAGCCCATGAATGGTGCGGCCCGCAAGAATGAGGACACGGTTCATGGGCGTAGCCGATAGGGCAAGGCTTGCAGCGGAGACGACCTGCGCCATGCTGGCCACGTTAAATTTCACGAACAGGGGATAAGAACTGACCGGCGCACGGGCCTATAGCTCACACACCGGTATGGTGGACAGTGAGATTAAAAAGGAAGGATGGAACGATAAATCAGAGACGTTTTAAACGGGGAAGTGCTTTAGTTCTGATCATGAGATGTTTTGTTTGAGAAGAAAAGAAATACCGTTGCCATCTGCTCGGAAGATAACCAATTGGAACCGGGCGCGCGACCAACATCCGCTCAGGCAGTGCAAGCACTTCATTCTCGCCTCACAAGATCAGGTAACATGCGCCCAAGTATGACTGCGCTTTATTACACACCAAGCAAAGAAAAAGGATTATCTCCTGGTCCTATATAGGTTAAGTCAAGATTACGGCCATCAGCATTCACGGCAGCATAATAGACACCACCTTTTAACAAATTTAGACAATGCTCTGCACGCCCTATTATCTCTCCATTGGCTGCCACAATATTTGTCTGATCATCATCGCTATTTACTAGCCTTAATTTAGTCGAAGGAAGTGGTCTGTCTGGTGGAGAAACCCAGGCCACCGGTATAACCGTACTTTCCTGACTCCATATCGTAGACTCAGACGGTTGATATTCTTCGATGTAAGCCTTCCACATTGATGATGTTTCTGGTGTTGGCCAAACACCTGATAGCGTATTCTGTATAACTATATCTGATCTTAGCCATAGATTTAGCGCAAATGAAGTCGTAAATGTCGTAGCACAATCCGTAACAGCCTTGATCGCAGCTTGCCTTGAATTAAAACCAGCCTGCATAAGCATTGTAGCAGACCTATTCAGGCTGCCATTTTCTACGGCGGGAACGACCAGCCCAGTTTCATAGTCGTCAATAGTCGTTCCTTCGGAAATATCATCATGATTAGCCTCCGCTCGGACACGTACCGCTTCCATACCCCAAGGCAGACGGTAAACAAGGCCGTCTTCGACAAACTGAAGCACTACGCCAATATCACCAGTATCTATATTAACTATAGGTTCACCTCTTAGCCAAAGTGCCAAAACGTCCTTCCAGTTTTCAGGAAAGGTGTTTGGAGTAAATGGTTGTATCTGAAATATTAGATCAGCGAGTTGGGTGATGGCAGTAATTGCCTCATCTTCGTTTGCATCACTGATATGTGAATTTGCTACAATGAGCAAATTATTAGCTTCATCTGCTATCGCATCCAGCTTCTGCCCGGTTTCAAGGCCAACACCTGCCAAAAAATACCCTCTTCTCTGAGATGATGAGCTGTTACTCCATATGTGTTTCGCTCTTTGCACTAGCGCTGTATTGAGAAGTTTCTGAATATCCTCTTTTTCTCTTACCAGTCGTCTTTGCCATAGCGATGATGCCAAAATCTCATCTAACAGCTCTGGTATTTTGTCCTCACCGACATCACTCTCTCCGATAAGGCTAAGTATTGCACCGTCCAGACTTGAAATATATTTTGACCATTTTTCCATTTGCTGGGCACGTTCATTATCTTCTTCTCCTGCCACCTCATGAAAAACCCACCCGCTTGCATTATTAGCAACATATTCAATGAGGTCTGCTAACGGCGGCTTTCCAAGATTTTTATGCATGCGGGAAACCAAAGAACAGACAAGGCGGAGAAGACCGCTTTCCATGTTTCTTGTTTTTGTATCATTTATCAAACCTTCCCATTGCCCTCGTCTCCAATCATGCCTATCAAACATGGGATGGATGACCAGTCCTTGAATATCCACAAAGGCTCGACCAGCTCTTCCAATCACGTTTTTGAATTCCGAGGCCTCTATTTTATTTCCACTCCTATATAGTGATTGAATAATTACTGCGGTGGCGGCCAGATTTAACCCTTGTGCCAGTGTTGGAGATGAAATGGTAAGTTTTAGAATACCACCCCGTAGTAACTTTTCTATTTCCTTTCGGAAAGGCGTTGGCAAAGAGCCATGGTGTACAGCTACGCCAATATTCAAGCATTCAAGAATAGGATGTCCCTCACCTAGCCACTCTAATCCTAGTATTTTAGCCAGTTCAAGATTTTCTTCTGGCACTGATAATACAGATGGCAAAGCACCTCTTCTGTTCAAATCCACAATTACTTTTGCAAAAGCCTCCACGGATGATTTTTGCGGACAGTAAATTAGAACAGTATGCCCATCCTCCATTAACCGCCATGCGGTTGCCAACGATAGTTCTTGAGCATTTTTAGGAAATAGTGTTTTTCTAACACCGGGGTTAGGTAACGATGGAATGGACGATTTAACAAACCCAGGGACGAATGATTGTTCTTCGCCGACCTTTATATTAAGTCTTCCTCTTTGACCATTCCACACCACTTCTCCGAACAGTAAGTCTGTTGGTCTCCATTCGCTCTTTACTGCTTCCCCTTCTTCATCTCGCCTAAGCCACTTAACGAAATCTTCAAGTTGATCTCCTTCCGGTAGAATTGCTGAAAGGCAAACTATTCGGCGTGCATCTGCATCTGGTCTCTTAAGTAAACGCTGTATCTGAACTTCATATCTAATCTCGCGCTCATTTAGGCCAATCATATGTCCTTCATCCAGAACAATCAGCCCAACGTCATCAATCAAAGATGGATCGTTACGAAGTGCAAAATCCAATTTTTCTGGTGTGCCAACGACAATATCTTTGGATCGAATGGCATCTTGTTCAAAATCACTGGTTCCAATGCTGCCATAAAGCGTTGATACGCTCTTACCCAATGGCGTAAATGTCCTTCGCAGTCCAACCTCGGTTTGTGCCGATAGTGCTCGCAGAGGAGTTACAAACAGTACTCTTTTGCCCGCTGCCAGACATCGTAGAATACAAAGCTCCGCGATACGCGTTTTACCAGCGCTAGTAGGCAAAGACACTACCAAATTATCCGATTGGTCGATTGCCCTTTTAGCTCCTTCTAGTTGTGAAGGCCAAAGGTCGATCTCTGATTTTTTCCTTTTGTAAAGAAGAGCAATAAAATACCAGCGCAAAGCCTGCCAATCTGGACCATTGCCATCAGGAGGCTCTACAGGCAATACTTGATGGAAGCATGAAGACCATAGATCACCCAAAAGATGGATAGTGATACGATGCACCCACCACTGAGGAACCGTATTCAGCTCACTGCTAATATCAAGGCCAACTTGCAAAGTTGCAATAGATTGATCCAAATACTCTTCATCCCCTCTCTCCAAAGCCATCAAGAACAGGGACAATGCCGAATAATAATTATCGGTTATGGCTGCATCTACTATTGGAAGCTCGATAGATTCAACACTATACCTTACAGTTGCATAAAAAGTTCCAAAAATCATCCTTTCACACTATATACATAGTCTGAAACCAACTTTTGTCGCTGTTTCTGGAATTCACCGTCAGTGCAATCCAGAAACCCACGTAAAATCTA
>JAZFYA010000491.1:0-2484 GCA_036443315.1 Pseudomonadales bacterium | reverse complement strand
TTAAATTCTGTAATCATAAATCAAAGACCTAACCCCATGACTCCTTAACGGCTTGCGACTGTAGTATCCCGCCGCCACCCTCGGTAGTCTAACCCCTCGCTCGGTTGGAACCCCACGCCCGGGGGAGGGGTTAGACTACCGAGGGTGGCTAGACTGTGCAGTATCCGGGTACCACCGGAGTAGCTGTTTGCAATGCAAGGCCCGCTAAAGGGCGTGGGGTTCCAACCGATAGTGGGCCTTGCATTGCGAACAGCGGGTTCTCAAACCTACGCAGATCGGATGCCGTGGGCGTTTCAAGGCTCAATCCTGACTATTGTTCCACCAGTGAAACACAAGCGGAGCATCTTTGGACGCAGTAATTTACACGAATTTTACTAGAAGTATGTTAGCATAATTTTGGCGCTAAATTGAAAGATTACTCTTATGTTTACACCCAAGTTTCAGATCACACCCACATTGACTAAAGTGTTGATGGATATTGAAGCAAGCCGTCAGGCGGTTTCAAGTCTGCCTATTACTGTCCCCGTTTTAACCTCTTTGCGTGAATCAGCGCGCCTTATTTCCACCCATTATTCTACGCAGATTGAAGGTAATCGGCTTACTCAGGAGCAGGTGGAAGACGTGCTGCAGGGGGGCACATTCCCCAATCGTGATAGAGATGAGCGGGAGGTAAAACACTATTATCAAGCATTGGATTTTCTGGACACGTTGATAAAACGAAAAACGACTCTTATCGAAGAAAAGGCTATACAAACACTACACGGCTTGGTGATGGACGGGAAAGAGAAACCGACAGCCTACCGTGATGGACAAAATGTGATTAGGGAAAGCGGTAGCGGCGGTATTGTTTATATGCCGCCGGAAGCTAAAGATGTAGCTGATTTTATGCATGATCTGATGGCTTGGATTAACCATGAAGTGGATGCAGACGAGTTGCCCGTACCGCTGATTGCAGCCATTGCTCATTACCAGTTTGCCACGATCCATCCTTATTATGATGGCAATGGTAGAACAGCGCGATTGCTTACCAATCTCGTCCTGCACAAATCCGGTTACGGTCTAAAAGGCATCTATTCCTTAGAAGAATATTATGCCAGAAACTTGCAAGCCTATTATAAAGCGTTGACGGTTGGTGAATCGCATAATTATTACTTTGGTCGCGCCGAGGCTGACATTACTGCTTGGGTGACGTATTTCTGTGAAGGTATGGCTGACTCTTTTGCGAATATACGGTTAAAGGCGACAGAAGCGTCCAAGGGTATGAAAATAGATCACAGCACATTGTTACGTGAACTTAACCAAAGACAAAAACAAGTGCTTTCTCTCTTTGCTCGAAGCCGATATATAACCACAAGAGAAATTGCCGATTTATTGAAAATTCATGTACGAACAGCGTTGAATTTGTGTAATAAATGGTGTGATGATGAATTTATTATTCGACATGGGGAAGCTGCTAAAACCCGCCAGTACGAACTTGCTGATAAATGGATTGAGCTGGTGGAGGGGGTGGAGGTCAGATGAACATTTCGCTTGCCTTTTATTACCTCAATTCCCCTTCTGATTGATCGTTATTTTCGGGACCAGTATTTTCGGGACAGAATTATTTTTAGTCAACAAAAACGAAATTGCAAGTTAACAACAAATAAATCTGTCCCAGTTTTCGCAAATAAATCTGTCCCAGTTTTCGAGGCTGTGGCCGGGCGCAAGTTTTAAATTATCTTTCGTCCAAAAACCAATGTTTGCGCCAGGCGTCCATCACCTTTTCCGGGTACCAGTATTGTCCGTAGCTGCCGTTATAACGGGCCAGGGCGTTCATCCAGTTGCCGTTTTCTTTTTTTAAATAAAACTGCAAGATACGACAACCGTAGCTGAGGTTGGTATTGATATGGGTTAGATTGTCTTTGGGGCGACCGATTTCATTTTTCCAGAAGGGCATAACCTGCATGAGCCCCTGGGCGCCTGCATGGGAAATCGCATAGTGATCAAAGTGGCTTTCGATTTCTATTAAGGCGAGCACCAAATCAGGTTTAAGTTCTGTTCGGGTGGCTTCACGGTGTACCATCCGCAACAGGTCTAAACGTTGCTTGGGGTCTTTGATAAAGCGCTCGAGTCGGCCAGACATGTCCACCAGCCACACTTCCGCATCGAAGCGGTCTTCAAAACTGTCCGCACCATTGATAGTGTTTTTAAGAAACTGGCGCAGTTCGTCTTGCTCAAGCGTTGATGTACTTGAGGGCCTGGTATTGTCGGCGGCTTGAGACAAGGCTGTCAGTAGGTAAAAACAGCAGCCTAGAAAAATTTTTATGTGCATGGTGAACTAGCGTTTAGCGTTTCAGCAAGAAAATTATAACGAGAAATTCAGCGTGAGCACTCCGGGCCTGCAGGACAATTGACACGGTGGCCGGTCGCAAGCTTGTTGGTCTTTGCGGCTGCTGCGGAACTCGCTGCGCTCAGACAGTCCTCGCTAAAAACGCCGCAAAGACC
>JAZFYA010000490.1:0-2410 GCA_036443315.1 Pseudomonadales bacterium | reverse complement strand
TTACGTATCAAAAATTGAAAATTAAGTTGGGTCTACTTATTTAGGAATTAGCCAAATGAAAAAGTATCGATAATTGCAACTAGAGAAGAATGTATGCATAGCTTGACATAAGGGGATAGTAAGTTTTATATTAGATAATGAATCTAACGAGGAAAATTGAATGCCAATTTGTTCACTATGTGGAAAGGATACAGACTCTGTAGAACACTTAACTGAGCAAATATTGATTGATTTGATCAAAATGGATCATCCTGAATGGGTTGATGATGATGGAGTCTGTACTCCATGCATAGAATACTATAATAATCTTGAAAATGCGGTAGAAATAGAAGAATAAGACTACCAAAGTTTTTTCAAACCTAGAACTACACAATTCCCTCCCGTGGACGCTAAACCGCTTGCATTAGCCGAAACTTAAGGGGTCAAATCTACAACTGAAAAAAGGGGCCCGCGTTAGCGCGGTTGCCAATAAAAGGTAATGCCTAGCGTTCGACGGTTAGCCAAACGCATAGCACAGTAATTAATGTCAGGACACCCGTCATGAGAAAAAGGCTGCGGTAGTCCCCTGTCACCAACAGCAAGGTACCGCAAAGAGCCATTCCAACCGTACCTCCGAGCATCTGGATCGTAAGATTGACTCCGCTCGCCTGACCTCGTTTCAACTTCGGGACAGCGTTCATCAGGGCGCGCCGGGCAGAGACTGCGATGAACGGCAGCGTTGCACCCCAGACAATGAGTGGTGCAATTAGCAACGCGTAATTATCAAACGATGTGACGATCCCCACTACGACTAATGCCGAACCGTTGAGAAAAAGACTAATTAACAAAGGCCATCGTGAGCCAAATCGATCCGCTGATTTCCCGGAAAGAAGGGACGTGAAAAGTGTCGGCACCACCGCTATAAGCAACGCAATCCCGGCTTTTATTGGCGACATGTGCAGCACATCCTGCAGATAGAGCGCTATGAAAACGAAGACGGCGATCTTGTTGAACTGAAACGTAAAGAACACCAGGTTGCCACCAGTAAATGTCGCGATGCGGAGCAAGCCGATCTCTATCAGCGGATGAGATGTCCGCAACTCTGTGACCGTGAAAAGGATGATCATAACGACACCGCTAAAGAAAAGTATCAAAGTAGCCGGCGCGCTCCAGCCCCACTCGGTGCCCTGCATAAGGGCAATGACCAGGACACTTAGTCCGACGATGAGTGTGATTAAGCCCCGAAAATCGAATGAGCCCAAGCCATTCATGCTGGACGAGCGATTGCCCTGGCCCGATGGTACAAAAGCCGCAAGCTCAATCAATGCAATCATTACAACGACAGGCAGGTTGATCCAGAAGATCCAGCGCCATGAAACAACTTCAGAGACAAAGCCACCAATCAAGGGACCCAGCGACATGAACAGAGCGGCAATGGTAGTTTGGATTCCTAAGGCCATACCGCGCTGTTCTAGGGGGAAGATACTGGTAATCATGGCCAAAGAGGCAGGGAAGATAATCGCGGCGCCGATACCCTGTATCGCACGTGCCGTGATCAGCCATGAGCCGCCCGGGGCAAAGCCCGATGCTAGGGAGCCGAGACCGAAAATAGTCACCCCAAGGACAAAAAATCTTCCGTAGCCGAGACTATCTCCCAGCCGTCCGCCGAAGGCGACGAAGCAGGTAAACGTCAACAGATAGGCGTTAACGACCCAATGGGAAGCCGCTTGTGACATATCGAGGTCGGACCGGATGGTGGCCAGCGCGACTCCGACCACGGTCTCGTCGAGCACAACCAGACCCAGAACCCCGCTCATCGCGGTAAGGATCCACCACCTGCGATTTTTGTCATTGATACCCAGCATATGCTGCCCCCTTCGGACTTTTGCTATCCCATATTCTCAGCTAGAAACTACTTGATAGCCGGCCTCAAACCGGGCTTCTGCCGGACCGAGACACTTAGAAAAAAAGGTGTGTGTCTTTTGTATTATTGTTATTGATTAAAAATAAAGGTGTCAAGTTTTAAATAGACGATATTATTTATGTTTTAACAAAAAAAGGACAGATAATGTATTGAAAATCAAGCTTTGTTTACTCAACACTCAGGATCATACAGCTCTTTTTCAGTAAAGTTAAATATCACAGAGCTGCGTTAGGTCTGATTGAGAACCGTATGGAAAAAATTAATTAAAACGTTAAAAGAGATTGAGGACTTGTTGTAATTATTTGTCTATTGCGAAAACGCGACCCCATCTTCAGTATTATAATGTCTTGCCTTAATCAATTAATCAGGAACACTACATTTGAATTCAATGACGATATGGGGATGTAGCTCAGCTTGGGAGAGCGCCGCCCTCGCACGGCGGAGGCTGGGGGTTCGATTCCCCTCATCTCCACCATTCACAACTAGCTGAAAACATAGAATTTATAT
>JAZFYA010000489.1:0-8709 GCA_036443315.1 Pseudomonadales bacterium | reverse complement strand
CATCCATGCGCCTGCGGCATTAGTGCATCCATGCACGTCACACCCCCTTTTTGCCCATGGCTGCGTTGTTTGAATTTGAAAGCTTGAACTTGAAATATTGACAGTTTCCTGCGTTCAAACGCCTTGCCATGAACAACTTGCCATGAACAACTTGCCATAGATAACTTGCCATAGATAACTTTCCATTAATAAATAAGGGACGCACTCTAAAACCTAAATTTCAATCGCTTTGGGTATATTGCGAGTGTTAACGAATTAATAGCCACCCTGAGCCTGTGGTAGGAGGACTTCTTTAGCTGTACCTGTCTCCTTGAAGAAGCCATTCATTAAAACCGGCCATTGATCCTGCCAGTTTTCGGTAGGCTTGCGCTTAAACTCACTGCGGACAAATTGACAGATTCGACCTTCCACTGTGGCCAACAGGAGGTTGGCAGCAACCGCTATCGGCATGGTTGGGCGGATACCCTCGCGAATTTCCGCGTCACGCAAAGTTTGCTTAAGTTGGGTTTCTAGACGATCAAAAAATTGCGCAACTCTTGCTCGCAGGCGGTCAGTTTCCCCGGCCAGCGCGTCACCTGTCAGAATCCGGGTAATACCTGGGTTGCGCTCGGTAAAGGTCAATAGCAAACTAAGGATTTTTTCACAGCGTACGATGGCACAATCTTCTTCTTTAAGGATCATATTTACGCGAGTGAAAATGGTTTCCTCTATAAATTCGATAAGGCCTTCGAACATTTTAGATTTACTGGGAAAGTGTCGATAGAGGGCGGCTTCGGAAACGCCAACTTCTTTAGCCAAGCGAGCGGTGGTTATACGCTCCCCAGGACTGGCTTCCAACATATGGGCAAGCGCTTGCAGAATTTGTTGTCGGCGGGACACTTTCTTAATCATGACCTGATTGTCGTTATTTGTTGTGTGTTGGTCTGCCTAATCCTATCGATTACCAGCGCTAGCTGCAATAAAAAAAGTAAAAGAAATTTATTTTGTTGTAAATTTTTCAATTAAAAAGTTACAACACGCTTTTATGGGGGGTATTTATTGTATGAATTTTAGCTGCCCTCTAGACATTATGGTTTCACTTGCCAACAATTTGTAAATCTCAATATACTGTTCTATTGGCAAGTAAAACCATAATGCCTGAGGGTATTAGACAATTATTATTCCAGAAAAAAAGCCTTCTGAAATAATGAGTTGCAAGTTAATACCTATCAGGAGGCTGTCTGAGAATAGACTGACTTATTGCGGACAAGCCTGACTGGCGTCGCTATGATCGTTATTCTCGGACAGCCTTCTGACTGCTATGGATTAATAAAGCCATAGTAGCGACTAGCGTCCCTGATTGGTAATTAATGTGCCGACACCTTCATCGGTAAAGATTTCCAACAGTACGGCGTGAGGCACCCGTCCATCGATGATGTGTGAACTGGTAACACCGGCGTTGATTGCCTCTTGAGCGCAACGAATTTTTGGCAGCATACCACCATAGATAGTGCCGTCAGCAATTAATTTATCTACCTGTTGTGTACTCATGCCAGTGAGGACTTGCCCATCTTTGTCCAGCAGACCGGCAACATTTGTCAGCAACATCAACTTTTCAGCCTGTATAACTTCGGCAATTTTCCCCGCGACTAGATCGGCGTTGATATTATAGGAGTTGCCATCAGCGCCGACCCCAATAGGAGCAATAACTGGGATAAAATTGCTGCACAGTAGCATATCCAGCACGCTGGTATTGATGGCTTCGACTTGGCCGACATGACCAATATCGATAATTTCCGGGACAGACATTTCAGGTGTATGCTGTGTGACGGTCATTTTCTTGGCCCGTATTAACTCGCCATCCTTGCCAGTAATGCCAACCGCTTTACCACCATTATGATTCAACAGGCTAACAATTTCCTTGTTAATGCTACCCCCAAGCACCATTTCTACCACGTCCATAGTTTGGCTATCGGTAACACGCATGCCGTCTACAAACCGGGACTCGATGTTTAATTGCTCCAGCAAACTGCCAATTTGCGGGCCCCCACCATGAACCACCACAGGGTTCATGCCTACCAGTTTCATCAGCACAATATCTCTGGCGAACAATTCTTTCAGCTCTTTATCGACCATTGCACTGCCGCCAAATTTAACCACGATGGTTTTGCCGGTAAAACGCTGGATATAGGGTAGCGCCTCGGTGAGTACGTTAGCGACATTGTTGGCGGCATCGCGGGTTAGCGACATGGTGATTCCTCATAGTGTGGCAGTCGGTCTACCTATTGTTTCGGTGAGTAACAGATTGAAGTCGACCATGAAAAGAAAGGTCTATTAAAAACCAAACTGCAGGCTGCTATCAACGTTGCTGAGTTGTTCCTTGAATTGATTTTGAATACGCAACATTGCTTCCTCGGTATCAGCTTCAAAACGAAGTATTAGCAAAGGGGTGGTATTGGAAGCACGAACCAGGCCCCAACCATCGGGAAAATCTACCCGCACGCCATCTAGAGTAGATACTTTGCCATCACCGAAATCACCAGTATTAACCAGTTGTTCGATGATACTGAATTTTTGTTCCTCCGTGGATTCAACTTTTAGCTCTGGGGAGCCAATGCTTGCTGGGAAGGCCTCCAGTTGCAGGTCCAGATCTGGGTCGGAAGTGCTGAGAATTTCGATGAGTCGCGCGGCGGCGTATATGCCGTCATCAAAGCCAAACCAGCGTTCTTTGAAGAAGATATGACCACTGAATTCGCCGCCCAATAAGGCACCAGTTTCCGCCATTTTTTCTTTCATATAAGAGTGGCCGGTTTTCCACATAATCGGGCGGCCGCCGTAATTGCTGATCAGCGTATTCAGGTTGCGAGTACATTTCACATCAAATAATACATCGGCACCAGGGTTGCGGGATACCACATCCTGTGCCAGCAGCATCAACAGTCGATCGGCGGGAACCGATTTACCAGTGGCGGTGACCACGCCAATGCGGTCACCGTCGCCATCAAACGCCACGCCCAGGTCGGCTTGCTGCTCCTGTACAACCCGCTTCAAATCTTCAAGATTAGCTTCAACCGAAGGGTCAGGGTGATGATTGGGGAAGTTCCCATCCACTTCGCAGTAAAGCTGGATAATTTCACAGCCCAGTTCTTCAAGTAGCTGCGGAGCAATAGCACCGGCAACGCCGTTACCGGCGTCGATAACCACCTTCAGGGGCTGGGCAATGGCAACATCGTTAATGATGTAATCAATATAGGACTGTTTAATATTCTGGGTTTGAAGCTCACCTTGGCCACTAGCAAGATCCTTATTAATGATGCGGTCACGTAGGGCTTGGATAGCTGTGTCGGACAAGGCCCGTCCACCGATAACAATTTTTATGCCGTTATATTCAGCCGGATTATGGCTGCCGGTGATCATTACGCCACTCTGGGTGCCCAATTGATGAGTAGCAAAATACATCAGCGGTGTCGGCAAGATGCCAATATCAATGACGTCGCGACCGCTGGCTAAGAGGCCTTTGGTCATAGCGTCGCGAATACGGGGGGAGCTATGGCGCCCATCGGCGCAAACCACAACGGTTTGCTGCCCCTGATCCAGCGCTTCGCTGCCAATCGCCAGGCCAATGGCATAAACGATTTGATCGGTGAGTTGTTCTTCAGCAATACCCCGGATATCGTAGGCACGGAAAATAGTGTCGGGAATAGACTCAGGAAGGTCCAGATCACTGCTGCTTGAAACCTCTGCACTGATAGGTTCAGCTACAACGTCGGGCTCGCTTGCAATTTTCTCTACCGGCAAGACCTTTGCTGCCTTAGCCTGTAACTGATCTGCGACGTCGGCGAAGCCAGGCAGTGTGAAGGCTTGTTTCTTCGGGCTATTTTTTACTAGCTTCTCCAGATCAGTAGCCAGTGCTTTCAGTAATGACCAATGCGCTACCATCGATGCAGCCACCATCGCTATAGCTGCCACCGCCAGTAAAATCCAAATCAAATTGGCACTGTGGCTGCTGCTAGCGATTAACTCTGAAGAGGGTGCAAAGACAATCTGCCAATGGGAAACCGAGGCATCTGAACTAGCGGTAAAGTCTCCACCACTATTGCCTGCTGTGGCAATAATGTGCTGCTTGTTTTTGAACTGTTGAATTAAGGTGGTTTGCCCAAGCGTACTATCCAATTGTGACAACAGCGTTTTTAGATATTGTTCGTCCAATGTTACCAGTAAGGCGCCGCTGGAATATTTTATATCAGCAGATTTAACAGGCTCTGCCAGCGAAAACTGCCACTTATTTTGAGCATTGTAGGCCTCTGGTTCGACCGTTTCACCATTGCTGATATGGCTCAGCAGATCCCTTTCAATATGGCCGAGCAGCGCTAGGTTTTCCTTGCTAAGAGAGGCAATCCCTAGCGGGCCAAGGGGTATTAATTTGACGCTAGTCGCCTCAGGAAACGCGCGAACCATCTCCTTTTGATAGCGTTTAATGACAGGTTGGTCGTTGTCATTAAACGCTGTTAATAATTCGTTGGACAGGGCAATATTGGAAAGGCGAAGACGCAACTGATTTAAGGCTTGATCCAGTAAGGAGACCTGGCTGTCCGCAAGGCTTTGGGCCTGTACCTCCACACTGGTTTGGCTAATCGCCGGGCGCTCTAAAAGGCCCAGATAAGCAAAGCAGACAACCACTACCAGCAGACTAATAATGGCCTGGGTAATTAGCGTCGTTTGCAGTTTATTAGTCGATTTGGTTTTGTTGTTGGCCGCTTTGCTGCTAGCCTTTTTTTTCTTAGCCATATCGCCGTGTTTTCACTTGTGTTGGTTATTGGGTTGCAGGTAAAAAAGGGGTCGTTTTACCCGCACGTTTATATTCTCTTACAAATTAGCAGATTCTACCGCGCTGTCTTTGCCAAGCCTGGAAAATAAACCACTGCAACAGTGATTTATTGGCTATTTGTTAACGTAATGCCGTGCTATCTCTTTAATCAGGCTGCGAGCAAGTTGCTGCTTCGATGCTATTGGCAGGGACTGCTCCCCCTCGGACCAAATTAGCGATACCGCATTGTTGTCACTATTAAAGCCGATTTCAGCATTGGCAACATCGTTTGCGATGATCAAGTTGAGATTTTTCTTGTGCAGTTTGTCACGGGCATAGGTAATGAGGTTTTGGGTTTCAGCGGCAAAGCCGACAGTAAAGGGTCGCTGTGGATGGGCGGCGACATCGGTAATAATATCCGGGTTGCGTACCAGATTAATCGACATATTAGCGACGGATTTTTTGATTTTTTGATCAGCGACGGTAAGGGGGCGATAATCGGCGACGGCGGCGGCGCCAATAAATATATTGCAATTCGCCAAGCTGTCCATTGCTGCTTGATGCATTTGTTCGGCGCTTACAACATCAATACGACTAACTCGGTTCGGTGTGGGGAGTGATACTGGGCCAGCGATTAAGGTTACCGCTGCCCCCGCATCAACGGCGGCCTCTGCCAGAGCAAAGCCCATTTTACCAGAACTGTGGTTGCTGATATAACGGACGGAGTCGATAGCTTCTCGGGTTGGGCCGGCTGTAATGACCAGCTTAATGCCGTCTAAACTATTAGACTGGAATTGGTTCGCAGCCAATTCTGCCAGTTGTTCTGGCTCCAGCATTCGGCCGGGGCCAATGTCACCGCAGGCCAGTGATCCATCGCCGGGACCCAAGATAGTCACCTTGTTGTCTTGCAGTGTTTGTAAGTTGTTTTGAGTAGCGGTATCCCGCCACATACCCTGATTCATAGCCGGGGCAATGGCGATACGGGCGTCGGTGGCTAAACACACTGTCGTCAGTAGATCATCTGCTCGCCCGCTAGCCAGGCGGGCCATAAAATCGGCACTGGCCGGGGCAACCAAAACCAGATCTGCCCACCGGGCCAGCTCAATATGGCCCATGGCGGCTTCCGCTTCCGGGTCCAGCAGATTGCAGTGAACTGGGTTGCCGGAGAGCGCCTGCAAGGTCAGCGGCGTAATAAACTCCTGGGCGGCGCGGCTCATTACTACCCGCACAGTAGCGCCGTGATCCTGCAAACGACGAATCAATTCGGCGGCTTTATAGGCGGCAATTCCTCCGGTCACACCCAGCAGAATCTGTTTATTGGTGAGCTGTTGCATATTTATCACTGCAGGTCTCGGCAAATCAGGCAGAGGATTGTAAGATAACTGGCCGCTCTAGGATAGCAGCGGGGGTTTTTAAGCGCAGGTAAGCGCAGTACTACTTCATCAGGGAGGATGAACGATGACCATTACCGACTGGCCAGTGGCGGAACGACCACGGGAAAAACTACTCAAGAAGGGTGCGACAGCCCTGTCCGATGCCGAATTACTGGCAATCTTTCTACGTACAGGTGCCCCTGGTACAACGGCGGTGGATTTGGCCCGGGAGTTACTCAACCGATTTGGTGGTCTGCGGCCTTTACTCAATTCGGATTCTCGACAATTTTGCCAGGGTCGTGGTTTGGGGTTGGCGAAATACGCTCAGCTGCAAGCGGTACTGGAAATGTCCCGCCGTCATATGCAGGAAGCGCTGGAGCGAGGTGAGGGGCTAACCAGCCCGCAATTAACCCGTCGTTATTTGCTTAGTTGCCTGCGAGATAAGCAACAAGAGCAGTTTGGCTGTCTATTTTTGGATAGCCAGCACCGGGTGATTGTTTTTGAAACGTTGTTCTATGGCACTATCGATATGGCTTGTGTATACCCTAGAGAGGTGGTGAAGCGCTGTCTGCAGCACAATGCGACGGCGGTGATCCTGGCTCATAACCATCCCAGTGGCGTGGCGGAGCTCAGCCAGGCAGACCAGCATATCACCCAGCGTTTGGTGGATGCGCTAGCACTGGTGGATATCCGGGTACTGGACCATTTTGTGATAGGGGATGGGGAGTTGGTGTCTTTTGCGGAGCGCGGTTTGTTATAGAGCAGCTCCTTGGGATGTCCCCTCAAATTGCTTAAATTATTTGCACTTTGCCGGCTTTCGGTTGCCTTCGCGGAGGGGTTCTGGTATAAAGTCGCGCTCCGTTCGGGGAGGTTCTTAATTGAGGCGCTTTTGAAGAGTAGAGCCATCATTTTTAAAGGTGGTGTTTCAAACCCGAGAAACAGTTTGTTAGTTGATTAAATATTGGAAGGGACACACATGTCCAGAGTATGTCAGGTTACCGGCAAGCGTCCGGTAGCGGGAAATAACGTTTCCCACGCAAAAAACCGCACCAAGCGCCGTTTTCT
Source organism: Pseudomonadales bacterium (assembly GCA_036443315.1). Lineage (GTDB taxonomy): Bacteria > Pseudomonadota > Gammaproteobacteria > Pseudomonadales > Dasaniaceae > Oceanicoccus. Next base: position 1,485 of record JAZFYA010000489.1, on the reverse strand, counting down.
ACCTAACTTGCACCACCACCGTTTTTGGGTGGAGAGCGAGAAGCGCTTTGTTTCATTGCGAGTATCCTGTAAAGGTATGCGCATTATTGATAAAAAGGGTATCGATGTCGTATTGGCTGACGTTCGTGCCCGTGGCGAGAAGGTATAAGGAGTAGATCATGGCAAAGAGCGCACGCGATAAAATCAAGTTGGTTTCTACTGCTGGTACTGGTCACTACTACACTACCGACAAGAACAAGCGCAATACCCCTGATAAAATGGTGTTTAAGAAGTATGATCCGGTTGTACGTAAACATGTTGAATACAAGGAATCCAAGATCAAGTAATTGGTTTTTTGATATCGATTCTTTTTATTAATTTTCTTATTATTGAGTGCACAAGCCCGGCTATACCCAAAGCGATTGAAATTTAGGTTTTAGAGTGCGCCCATTTTTGTTCATGGCAAGGCGTTTGAACGCAGGAATATGTCAATATTTCAAGATCAAACAACGCAGCCATGGGCAAAAAGGGGCGTGCTATAACACCTAAATTTCAATCGCTTTGGGTATATGTCGGGCTTTTTTGTATTTCCGCTAATTAAAACACTATCATTTCACAATGCCAGAGCTGCCCGAAGTCGAAACTACCCGTCGTGGAATCACCCCTCATATCCACAAACACAGGGTTAAAAAGGTCATTATTCGCCAATCTCAATTGCGTTGGCCGATTCCCGATGACTTGCCGAAATTAATGAAGGGTATGTTGATTGAATCTGTGGAGCGGCGAGGCAAGTATTTGTTGCTGCGATGTGGTTCGGGCACCCAAACTATAGGCACCGCCATTCTTCATCTGGGTATGTCGGGTAGTTTGCGTATTATCGATGCAGGGGAGCCTGCAATGGTCCACGACCATGTTGACATTGTGTTTGAAAATGGCTGCGCCCTGCGTTTTACTGACCCTCGCCGCTTTGGTTGTCTGCTGTGGCAAGGAGTGAAGGATGAACCTCATGCTTTGCTGGCTTCGCTGGGGCCGGAGCCTTTATCCGATCAATTCGATGGTGAATTATTATTTCAACGCTCCCGCCGCCGTAAGGTAGCCGTTAAAACCTTGGTGATGGACAGCAAAATTGTGGTGGGTGTCGGTAATATCTATGCCAATGAAGCCCTATTTGCCGCCGGAATACGACCAGATCGGTCTGCGGGAAAGATCTCCAGGCGGCGCTACCAGTTGCTGGCAGAAGAAATCAAAAAGGTGCTGGTCCGAGCTATTGAGCAAGGCGGCACCAGCCTGCGAGATTTTGTTGGCGGTGATGGTAAGCCAGGGTATTTTAAGCAGGAACTGCAGGTTTATGGGCGGGGTGGGGAATCCTGCAAACGCTGTAATGGGTTGTTGATCGAAATCCGCCTGGGGCAGCGTAGCACGGTGTTTTGCCGGCGCTGCCAACGCTAGTCTAGTACGATCGGGGTTAACTTAGTTAGTGCCCATCCATAAATTGAAAAATATCAC
>JAZFYA010000488.1:0-12614 GCA_036443315.1 Pseudomonadales bacterium | reverse complement strand
AACCTCAGTTGGATCACGAAAGTACCCAGGGGCATCGAGATCTGCACAAGCTCTTGATGCACCTGACAAATTTAAAAAAGTCCTCATCACCAATAAGGTGACTATGGATTTTTTAAATCCGCCATGCACATCAATATCTTGCACAGCTTTTTCGCGCCCAACTGATTTTTCTATGACAGGTTAAAGAGGGCATTAATTTGCTATGGCTGTGTTAAGCTAAGTGCTAGTAAAATAATTGTTTAATATAACACGGCAAACTGGAACAATCTTTGTGGCGACGATAGATATTTTTAACGGCGATGCTGATGGTATTTGTGCACTCACCCAATTGCGTAATGCTGAACCCATCGACAGCACACTGGTAACCGGCGTAAAGCGGGATATCCAATTAATGGATAAAATTGACGCCAGTGCCGACGATAAAATTACTGTGCTGGATATATCGTTGGATAAAAATCGTGATGGTTTGAGCAAGGCCTTAGCAGCGGGTGCTGAGGTGTTTTATGTTGATCATCATTTTGCCGGTGATATTCCGGACAGTGAGAAGTTGACAACAATAATTAATATCGCGTCCGATGTTTGTACCAGTATTCTGATCAACAATTATTTAAAAGGTCAGTTCGTCGAGTGGGCGGTTACCGGGGCTTTCGGAGATAATTTAAAAGTCAGTGCAAAAATCTTGGCCAAGCCGTTAAATTTGTCTGAACAGCAACTAATCACTCTGGAAAACCTGGGAATTTATATTAACTATAATGGCTATGGTTCAAATTTGGACGATTTGCATTTTACTCCTGAAGCCTTGTTTCGTCTGGTTAGCCCTCATGCCAGCCCCTTTAGTTTTATTAACGATAGCCGTGACAGTTTTGAAAAACTTGAAAATGGTTACCAGTCGGATATGGCTTCTGCTGCCAATGTACAGGCTGAGTTTGCCAACGATGCAGTTGCAACCTATATTTTGCCCAATGAGGCTTGGGCGCGTCGAGTTAGTGGTGTATACAGTAATGATTTAGCTAATGGAACGCCTAGTCGCGCCCATGCAGTTTTAACGATTAAGGCAAATGGTAATTACCTGATTAGTGTGCGGGCACCACTGGAAAATAAAATCGGCGCTGATGAATTATGCCGCCGTTTTCCAACCGGAGGTGGTCGTGCGGCAGCAGCGGGAGTGAATGACTTGCCCGCAGAGCAGCTGAATGATTTTATTGATCAATTAAGTTGGTTTTATAGTTAGTCGTTTTTCGCCTGCTATAATAGCCCAATAACAATAAGGTACTTATGGTTTTTACACCGGAAGCGATTCAAACTCTATCGATTATAGCTGCCTGTTTTGGGATGCTAGTATTTTCCCGTTTTCCTGCGGATGCGATTTTAATCGGTGGTGTTGCCCTGCTACTTTTGCTGGACATTATCACCGCAGAAGAAGCCTTAGCGGGTATGTCTAACGAAGGTATGGCAACAGTAGCGGTATTGTTTATTGTTGCCCGAGGGTTGGCGCAAACCGGTGTAGTGGGCTGGATTTCCCAAAGCGTATTGGGGAGACCAAAAAATACAGCTGCCGCCCAGCTGCGGTTGATGTTACCGGTGGCTGGTCTGAGTACCGTTTTAAATAACACGCCTGTGGTTGCGATGCTGGTACCGGCGGTGAGTGACTGGGCCAAGCGTAACAGCCTCTCTGTTTCCCAATTAATGATGCCTTTGAGTTATGCCGCTATTGTGGGTGGCACCTGTACGCTGGTTGGTACCAGCACTAACCTGGTGATCAACGGCATGTTAACCGAGCAGATAGGCACTGGTGGTTTGGCCATGTTTGATCTTGCCTGGGTAGGCGTGCCTTGCGTGGTGGTGGTGGTGGCTTTTACTATCGGATTTAGTCGTTGGCTTTTACCTCATCGTGGACATACCAATAAGCAAATTTTTGATGATGCGCGGCAGTATATTGTTGAAATGGAAGTCGAAGCAGATAGTCCTTTGGCTGGCCAGTCCATTGAAGAGGCGGGACTACGCCAGCTGCCCGGTATGTATCTGGTTGAAATAGATCGCGACGGCAGGTTGATTACGGCGGTTTCTCCGCATGAGGTTTTACGTGGAGGCGACCATTTGGTTTTTGCCGGAGATGTTAGCTCGGTGGTGGATTTAAAAAATATCCACGGTTTAAAAGTAGCGGAGCAGCAGGTTTTCAAATTAAATAGTAACGTAAATTCCCGTTGTTTGGTGGAGGTGGTTATTTCGCCTAACTTCCCGTCACTGGGCAAAACTATTCGTGATGCTCGTTTTAGAAATGTCTTTTCTGCCGCTATTATTGCCGTTGCCCGAGAGGGTGAGAGGATCAAAACCAAAATTGGTGATATTGAATTAAAACCCGGTGATACCTTATTGTTGGAAACCCACGATGGTTTTGTCCGCCAGCAGCGTTATAGCAAAAATTTCTTGCTAGTTAGCGAAATTGAAAACTCCCGACCGGTACGTCATGAACAGCGTAATATTGCTGCGGCAATCATGGTGGCGATGGTTATTGTCGTTGCTGTTGGTTTGCTGAGTATGTTTAAGGCTGTGATGTTAGCAGCGGGCATGATGATTATTACGCGTTGTTTGAAAATTCAGGAGGCGCGCCAAAGTGTCGATTGGCAAATCGTTTTGGTGATTGCTGCATCGATTGGTCTGGGTGGGGCGTTGGATAAAACCGGTGCTGCCAACGTTATTGCTGAAGCGATGGTAGGGTTGGCAGCAGGCTCATCGATGGGTACATTGGTGGTTCTATTTGCATTGGCGGCTGCATTTTCTGCGGTTATTTCCAACCTGGCCGCTGCAGTACTGTTGTTTCCGGTGGCGGTGGCGATGAGTCAACAACTCGGGGTGGATATATTGCCCTTTGCCGTGACCTTAATGATTGCAGCGTCTACTTGTTTTGCCACGCCGATCGGGTATCAAACCAACTTAATGGTTTATGGTCCTGGTCATTACCGTTTTGTGGATTTTATGAAAATCGGTATTCCGCTGACGGTGTTGGTGGGGGTGACAACGGTGTTGGTGGTGCCGGTGATTTGGCCGTTTTAGGGGCGAGAAATGAGCAAGGGCTGTTGGTCGGGAGACGATGCAGAAGCATTCGATAGGCCAGCTCTTTCACCATTTAATCGGTAGTTGATTCGGCGAACATCTGATGCAGGAATGATTTCTTATGGCCCTTTGCTGTTAATTACACTCTCGAACTAATTAGAGTCTGCTCAAAAACTATAACTCTTTAAAAATAAAGAAAAATTCGCTTCTTTAGCTATAATAATACACAGTTTTTGATGTCATTTATTCAAAAGGCTTGCAGCAATGAGGCGAGATCATAGTGCAACACAATAATGCTTATCCGGATTTGAAACGCCGTTTCAGACCAACCTTGATCCAGATAACCGCTGGGTCAAACTGGCTGTTTGTATACCATGGGATCACTTTGGCAACAGCTACTATCAGCAGATGTAGAGTCTTGGGTGAGTTCATAGTGGATACGACGGTTGCAGGACAGGCGAGCACTAAACATGCAAGCACGACCGCGTCTTTGCGTTAAATTGTTAATGCGACCCCTGAAAAAGTCCCGGAAGGGCTTTTTCAGGGTTAACTAAATAGAAAAGCCAATACGATAACTTTATGGCAAAAACGCGTTGCTACACTCGAATCTCCACTTTTGCGGAACAATGGCTGAACTTTTTTGTCCGAAGTTTACCGGGCATCGTACAAGCACAGGTTTTTTTGGGTGAACCCGAAGAAAACGATTACCAACTGCTGTCAATATGGCCACAAATGGCTGAATTTGATCCGGCAATTGGTGATTTTATCAACCAGTGTATCGAGGAAAAACAGCCCGTTTTTCTTAGCCATGCTATTAACCCCCATACTATTGACCAAGGTCCATCAACGGCAAACCAGACCAAAGTATTACAATTGGCGAATATTCAATCTTATCTATTAGCCGTTCCGCTAGTAGTTGAACAGCAGCTCTATGGTTCACTGGGTGTACATATTCGAACAGAAGCTTTGGAAATTCCGAAAAAATTGCTAATCCCCTTGCTACAAGCTGCTAAGTGGTTAGATCTTTTTTGCACCCCAGACAGTTTAGACAGTGGCGACAATAACGTAGCGAAGAGCACCGGTACTTTATTGGAAGCCACTGCCATCAGTCTGTCGCACAATAGCTTACATGACGCAGCGACGGCTTTGGCAACTGAGTTGGCCAGCCAATTATGTTGTGAGCGAGTTACCGTTGGCTTGATTAATACGGCAAAAAAAGGTCAGCGTAGCGTTTACATTGAGGGCTTATCCCATAGCGCCCATTTTTCCGCAAAACAGACTTTGGTAAAAGACCTAGCCACATTGATAGAGGAAGCCGTCGACCAGGACCGCACTATTGTACAACCACCGACAACGCCAACGGATCGAGCATCACAACTTGTTTATGCTAGATACAGTCGAGAACACGGCAACAACCGGTTATGTACAGTTCCACTGACTTATAACAATACCATTACCGGCGGTATGGTGTTTGAACGTCCCCACAGCGCGTCGGCATTTTCTGACCAAGATGTGCTTTTGTATCAACAAATTGCCGCTCTAATTAGCCCTATTTTTGTTTATCGTGAACGCAACCAACGCGGCTTAGTCCAACAATGTATCAATCTGCTGCGAGAACAAACTGCAAAAATAGTGGGCACAGGCTATTTAACCTGGAAGTTGAGTGCCGGACTTGGATTACTGATAGTGATGTTTTTTACCTTTGTACAGAGCACTTACCGCGTTGCCGCCAATGCTTCGTTGGAGGGTCGAATTGAACGCTTAATTTCCGCACCTGAAGACGGCTTTATCAAAACCGTTACCATTCGGCCGGGCGACAAAGTGGGCGCAGGGCAACTGCTGGCGACACTGGATGATCGCGACCTGATTCTGGAACAACAGAAGTGGAATAGTAAACTACAACAAACCGCTAAAGAATATCGCGGAGCCATGGCCAGCCACGATACCTCCCGTATCGGCATTCTGCGTGCTCAACGCAACCAAGTGCAGGCGCAACTCGACTTAACCAACAGTAAGCTCTCGCGTTTATCGATCACCTCACCTTTAGCCGGCATTGTGATAAGCGGGGATTTAAGCCAGTCCTTGGGGTCACCGGTTAATCAAGGCGATAAACTATTTACTATCGCTCCATTAGAAGATTATCGCGTACACCTTAAAATCGACGAAGCCGATATTGCACAATTGCAAGCGGGCCAAACAGGCACGTTGTTTTTGCGCGCCGCGGTCGATAAACCGCTAGTGTTTACCGTGGAAAAAATTACCCCCATCGCCATTGCAGAAAACGATATTAATTACTTTCGCGTCGATGCCCTGCTAAATCACCCCCCCTTGTATTTGCGGCCGGGTATGCAAGGCGTTGGTAAAATAGAGGTTGGCAAACGCCGCCTGATATGGATTTGGACCCACGACTTAACCGAATGGCTACGGTTAAAATTTTGGTCCTGGTGGTAACACAATGAGCGAACGCTTATTTAGCCCCTACTGGTACCGTGTCGCCGATTTAAAACCTGTCCTAAGTCATCAGGTTAAACTTAGCCGTCACCAATACCGTGGAGAAACTTGGTACCTACTGCAAGATCGGCTTTCAGGGCGCCATCATCGTTTTAACACCCATGCTTACCAACTTATCGCTCACTTGGACGGCACGCAAACCGTCGATGAAATCTGGCATTCACTGAATGAACAACTCGGTGATGAGGCGCCGACTCAAGATGAAATTATTCAGTTACTGGGAAATTTGCACCAAGGGGATTTGTTGACACTGGATATGTCACCGGATATCGCCGAACTATTGCAACGCAAACAATTGCGACAGCGCCGACAGTTGATCGGCAAATTTAAGAATCCACTGGCCATTCGTATTTCCCTGTTAGACCCGGATACCTTTCTCACCCACTGGCATCGGTTTGTACGCCCTCTGTTTAGTCGTACTTTTGCCATCGTAGGATGTTTGTTTATCGGCCTAGCGGGCCTATTGGCCTTAAAACACTGGGTGGAACTCAGTAGTCACACGCAACAAGTTGCCTTAACACCCTACAACCTAATACTACTTTGGTTGCTGTACCCTGTGGTTAAAGGTCTACACGAACTCGGACATGGGTTTGCAGTAAAAGTTTACGGTGGTGAGGTGCACGAAATGGGTATTATGCTGTTGGTATTAGCACCCATACCCTATGTTGATGCCTCGGAAGCGTCACTGTTTAAAGACAAGCGACAACGTATGATTGTTAGTGCCGCTGGTATTTTGGTGGAACTGTTATTGTCAGCCTTAGCCCTGTTTTTATGGTTAAACTTACACGATGGTTTAGCGCGCGATCTTGCATTTAACATTATGCTTATCGGCGGAATATCAACCCTATTATTTAACGGCAACCCACTGCTGCGTTTTGATGGTTACTATATACTTGCCGACGCGATTGAATTTCCGGACTTAGGTAAACGCGCCAACAACTACTACATTTATTTATTCCAACACTATTTATTCGGACTGTCCGGCATCAATAGCCGTTTGCATTGCCCCGCTAAAACCACCCGCGAACATCTATGGCTGGCAAGCTACGGTTTAGGCGCCTTTGTTTTTCGCTTAATTATCTTGGTCAGCATTACCCTTTTTATTGCCACAAAATACTTTGCTATCGGCGTTCTATTAGCACTGTGGGCTATCACCAGCCAAGCTTTGATGCCGCTGGCCAAGGCGCTTAATTTCTTACTGCACAGCCCCACTTTACAACATCGCCGCAACCGAGCCATCGGCATAACAGCTGGCCTAGTAGGCGGTTTATTGTTGTTATTTATGCTGGTACCTCTTCCCTTGTACACTATCGTACCCGGCGTGGTCTGGCTGCCGGAACAAGCTTATATCCGCGCCGAAGCTGACGGTTTTATCGATCAACTGCTAGTTGAGGAAGGACAACAAGTCAGCGAGGGAACACCCCTAGTGGTCATAAGCAACCCCTCATTGGTTTATCAAGCACAACAACTGCAAGCGCAGCAAGAAGAACTACACATTAAATACAACCAAGCTCGTAATACGGATTTGGTTGAGGCCGATATCTTACAACAGGAAATAAAAATCCTAACCGCCCAGGCCGAGCGTATGAGGGAACGTATTAAAGCTTTAACTGTTGTCAGCCCCGGCAACGGCAATCTGGTTATCCCCGACAGCCAAAATTTAATCGGCCAATTTATCCGACAGGGAAGTTCCATTGGTTACCTGTTTGGGCAAGACAGCGTCAAAGTTCGGGCCATAGTACCCCAACTCCAAATCGCCCTGGTACGAAAAAAAACGCGGGCCATTGAAGTTCGTATGGCAGCAAACCTAAGCCGAACCCTAACCGCCACTATCGAACGGGAAGTGCCTTCTGGCACTAATAAACTGCCGAGTAAAGCCCTGGGATATAGCGGCGGCGGCACCATCGCCACTGATGCCAGTGACAAGGAAGGCTTAAAAACACTAGAGCCTCACTTTCAGTTTGAGCTACGCTTACTCGACAAAGATCGCGCAGCGCAAATTAAACCACTACAAGCTGTCGGACAACGCGTTTACGTTCGCTTTGATCATGGTTGGGAGCCGCTCGCCTGGCAGTGGTATCGCCGCGCCAGCCAAGCCCTGTTAACCCAATTAGGCATATAAATGCGATGACTGCCACAGCGCTCAAACCCACATCCGCACTAACAACGTTGGCCAACACCATTAGGCCGGGTAGCCGCTATGGTTTTTATCCACAACAGCCAGCGCAAGAACTGTCACAGGATGACAGTCACCTAGAAAAATGGCTTGCCCATAAGATTCGGCAATTGGGCCCCACACCTACAGTAAGTGCCAAACAACGGCAGCGTTTTATTGCCACAGTCAATACATTAGGCCAGGAATTAGGTGAAAAAGATCATCGTTTATTAGATCAGTGGATACATGCTGTGCGCAGCAATCTATACCAGTGTGGCCTTTCCCAATCCACCATAGCCTTGGCATTTACCACGATTCGCGAGATCGCCGAACGGGTATTAGGGATGCGTCATTACGATGTACAATTATTAGGTGGCTGGGCCATACTTGAAGGTGCCATTGCCGAAATGCAAACCGGAGAAGGCAAAACATTAACTGCCACTCTGCCGGCGTGTGCGGCGGCAATGGCCGGAATTCCCGTACATGTGGTAACGGTAAACGACTATCTGGCAAAGCGCGACGCTGAATTAATGCAACCGCTTTATCAACGTCTCGGCTTTTCTGTCGGTATTATTCAATCCGACATGGCACTGGACCAACGCCGGGCAGCTTACGCCTGCGATATCACCTATTGCACCAACAAGCAGTTAGTGTTCGATTATTTAAAAGATAGCCTGCTATTGCAAGGCTGTTACGGCACTCTGGAACTCAATCTGCTAGCTCTAACTCACGCGGGATTTAGCAAAGACAAGCTGCTATTGCGCGGCCTTAACTTCGCCATTGTCGATGAAGCCGACAGCATTTTTATCGACGAGGCACGCACACCGTTGATTCTTTCGCAAACCTCCACAACAAGCGGTAGCGAACAAGTGGAACGTCAGTTCTATCAACAAGCACTGCAAATAGCCAACCAATTTGAAGAAGACGAAGACTTCAGCGTCGATTATAAAGCGCGGCAAGTTATCCTGACCGCCGCCGGTTTAAATCATATCGATCAACGCTGCGACGCACTGGGTGGTATCTGGACGGGGCAAAGGCGACGCAAAAATTTTATTACCCTGGCCTTAAGTAGTTGTTACCTATACTACAAAGACCAACACTACCTGGTGCAAGATAACAAAGTACAAATTATCGACGAACACACCGGCCGCATTATGATAGATCGCAGTTGGGAATACGGTTTACAGCAAATGATCGAAGCCAAAGAAGACTGCGACCTGACACCAAAACGGGAGACCCTGGCGCAAATTAGCTATCAACATTTTTTTCAACGCTACTGGCGCTTGGGAGGGATGACGGGAACCGGGCAGGAAACCAAGGGTGAACTCAGCCAAGTTTACGGACTACATGTTGTGCGCATTCCTACCCATAAACCCATACAAAGACATTGTGTTGCTCCTCAAGTTTGCATAAGCCGGCAAGCCAAATGGCAAGCGGTGTTTGCCAGCGTTGAGCGAGAACATAAACGTGGCCGCCCCATTTTAGTCGGTACCACAACGGTGGAGGATTCCGAACAACTCAGTGCCTTACTTGAGAATAAGGGACTACCCCATCAAGTCCTAAATGCCAAACAAGATCAAGCCGAAGCTGATATTATCGCCCTAGCAGGCCAACAGGGCTGTATTACCCTCGCCACCAATATGGCTGGGCGTGGTACTGATATTAAGTTAGGGGTAGGCGTCACCGAATTAGGTGGCCTACACGTTATTGCCTGCCAATACAGTCGTTCTCGGCGTATAGACAGGCAACTTGTCGGGCGTTGTGCACGCCAGGGCGACCCCGGCAGCGTTGAGACAATAGTTGCCTTAAACGACCCACATCTGCTGGATTATTTACCCTCACCTATTACATGGCTATTCCAATGTGCATTTAAACGCCAATACAACATCCCGCGAAAACTGGCATTTGCGCTAAGCCGATGGGCCCAGCGAGCCATGGAGCGGGATGATTACCGTCAGAGGATGACTATAATGAAAATTGATACCATGCAAAATAAGCTGTTGGCTTTTGCGGGAAAGAAGGAATGATTGGAAAATTATCGTATTTAGGTCAGAGGTCGGACAATATACAGAATTTACAAGTACCCAAAGCATTTGCCTTGTTCGCGAGGCAGGCCCTGCTGCATAGCACAGGAAGTGCGAGGGTGACCGTCAGATGTCGATTGCAATACGTAGTTGCTGCTCTCTTCCTTGTTCACTCGGCAAGCGCAGAAGAACCTCTGCCGGCTATTGATTGTTTAATTGAACCCAATCAAACAATCGAACTTAGCACGGCGGTTACTGGCGTTATTGAGGATGTCACAGTTGATCGAGGCGATTATGTCACTAAAGATCAAATTGTTGCCCGGTTGAATTCCGATGTGGAAAAAGCGTTGGTAGAACTTGCCAAAGCACGGGCAGAGTTTGATGGTGATATTAAACTGCGCGAGGAAAACCGATCTTATACACAACGTAATCAACAGCGCGTGGCCAAACTCTATAAGAACAAAGCCATTTCCTTCCAACAGAAAGACGAAACCGATACACAATGGCGACTGGCTAAACTGGAACTCAACAAAGCCAAACAGCAACAGCGTATTAATGCCTTAGAGTATGCTCACGCTGTCGCCAACCTCAAGCAACGCACCACTACCAGTCCAATCGACGGTGTTGTCGTGAAACGTTTTTTGTTTCCCGGCGAATATGTTGAAAATCGACCCATCATCAGTATCGCAGAAATTAATCCTTTGCGGGTGGAGGTGGTGGCTCCAGTTTCTTTATTTGGCAAAATCGCCGTCGGCGACCGCGCCAAAATAGAACTTGAAACAGCTAATGACAAACCTCTATTCGCTGAAGTCATTATGGTAGACAAGGTCATTGATGCTGCCAGTGGTACCTACGGCATCCGTCTCACACTGCCCAACGGCGATAACCAGATTCCTAGAGGATTGCGTTGTCAAGCTCATTTTCTGACCAAGCAGGCTAAACAATCCTTATCAGCAAAATAACATCAAAGATAACTGTTCACCTTCATTGTGGTTTCACGCTTATTTTGATCTAAAAAACGCCCCTCTCCAGTCAAAGCCTTATTAAAAAGCGCTTTTAAAACAAAGTGTTATTTAAATAGTTTAAACAAAACTAATTAGTCTTGAAAACACCTACTTTTTATCTTTATCTGTTGTGCAAACTACTCTATTTTATTCTTAATTATGTCGATTAATATTTTTTAGAGTGAAGCTGTATAAAAAACGGCTAACGTAGTAGCGCGAGGTATAAGCTGGTTATCGCCGTCACTTATGAGTAAAAACAGACACAACCCCATAAGCCCCGAATACCTATTCGAGGAACTTGAACCGCGACTGCTACTATCCGCAGACGCTCTTGTGACTATTGTTGGCGACAAACTGATCGACAACGGCACAGCAGAACATCTTCTAGTTGATAACGGTAGTTCTCAGAAACTCTCTGATATCCAAACCCAAGAGATTCAACAAGAAACCCAGCAAAGCGCCCGGCAAGAACTCATTATTCTCGATGCCCAAACGCCAAATTCCGACCAATTACTTAACGACTTAGTCAATCATTACGACAACTCAGACCAGTATGAAATTGTTATCTTGGATGAACAAGAAGACGGCCTTACGCAAATTTCCAACTTGCTGGGCAATTATCAAGACCTGGATGCGATTCATATTATCTCCCATGGCGATGACGGCCAGATACAACTCGGCAATGGGCAAATTGGCCTCGACAGTCTACTGCAAAACGAAGCCACCGTTAGCGCTTGGGGTAACGCTCTGAGCGAAGACGCCGACTTGTTGATTTACGGCTGTAATCTAACCACCAGTGCCGAAGGGCAAAGCTTTATTAACACTCTGGCTCAATTTACCGGTGCCGATATTACCGCCAGTGATGATTTAACCGGTACAGCAAATTTAGGTGGTGATTGGGATTTGGAGTACGCCCTTGGGGAGATTGAAACACAAACACTGTTTGACCAGAATCAGCAAATGACCTGGCAAGGCCTATTGGCACTGCCCACCGCTGCCAACAGTACCGTTGTCACCAACGAAGACACAACATACACTTTCAGTGCTACCGATTTTAACTACAGCGATCCCGATAGTGACCCAATGGCCAGTATTAAGGTCACTTCACTGGAAAACCTGGGTGAGCTACAACTCTCGGGTATCGACGTAACGGTGAACCAAGTCATCACCAAGGCCGATATCGATGCCGGTAATCTTAAGTTTATTCCTGTTACTGTCCACAACGGCACAGGCTACGACAGCTTTGGGTTCAGCGTCAACGACGGTACGGCCGACAGTGCGTCGAGCTACACCCTAACGGTGGACGTCACTGCCGTTAACGATGCGCCAACCTTTAACACTCCCAGTTTCACCGGCAACACCATCACCACCGGTGCGCTTAGTCCCTGGTCTGTGACGACCGCAGATGTGGACGGCGATGGTGACCTGGACGTGTTGTCGGCGTCGTTTGATGACGACACGATTGCCTGGTATGAGAATGATGGCAGTGAGAACTTCACCGCTCGCACCATTACCACCGCCGCGAATGGCGCTCGGTCAGTCACGACAGCGGACGTGGACGGCGATGGTGATCTGGACGTGTTGTCGGCATCGAAGTATGACACCACGATTGCCTGGTATGAGAATGATGGCAGTGAGAACTTCACCGTTCACACCATCACCACTAGTGTGCTGGGTGCTTGGTCTATGACCACGGCAGACGTGGATGGCGATGGTGATCTGGACGTGCTGTCGGCATCGTCCAATGACGACACGATTGCCTGGTATGAGAATGACGGCAGTGAGAACTTCACCGTTCGCACCATCACTACCACGGCAAATGGTGCTCGTTCAGTCACCACGGCAGACGTGGATGGCGATGGTGAT
>JAZFYA010000487.1:0-2155 GCA_036443315.1 Pseudomonadales bacterium | reverse complement strand
GGGTCAATACTGTTGAAAAACTCTGTTTGCAGTTCTGTTGAAAGAATAAGAGCCCCTTAGGGTATTTTATTTTTTTTAGACATGGGGGGATACTAAAAATGTTTAATATTTCGATATGGATCCTCTGGATAGCCTATACATAAGAATTGTGTGGCACTTTTAAAAAGAATTACTTTTGACAGAAATCTGATGTCCTGAAGTTTTCGAGTTTTTCAACAGAATAGGTCGGTTGCTGCCTCTCGCTTACACGTTCCATAGCAGACGTTCAGATTATAGTCTTGTGCTTCCGCTTAGTGCCAATATAGATACTCCGTCCCTCTTTCCATGATAATTCACATAGCTGGCAGGTAGCTGTCAGTGAGAGCGGGACATGCACCCGCGGACTACGAATATTAGTGCCAAAACACGTGATGTTCACCGCTTTAGTTTCGAGTTCGCAGGTGAGCATGAGACCATCAACGAATACTCAGGGCTAGCCATCATACCGGCTCACCTATATTGCTTTCGCAGGTCTCAGGCATGCATATCCCTGATAGTGAATGTAGCACAAAGGAGTATTCCTATGGGTAAATTAAACAAGACTTTTTTTACAGCCTATGTCGGCATTGATTGGTCAGACACCAAGCATGATGTTTGTATCCAAAGTGCCGACTGTCAGGAACGAGAATTTGATGTCATTCCACACCAGGTGGAACAGATCGACGAGTGGGCGCATAAATTACAGCGACGGTTTGGTTCTCCCATTGCTGTTGCCGTGGAGTTATCCAAAGGTCCAATCGTCTATGCGCTTCAAAAACACGATTGCTTTGTGATTTATCCAGTCAATCCCACCACCCTGTCCGAGTATCGAAAAGCATTCACCCCGAGCCGGGCGAAAGATGACCCCACCGATGCCGAATTGACTTTAGATTTAATCCTCCGTCATCCCGAACATTTTACGCCATTACAACCACAAACTGTTGCGATGCGAACCTTAACCACGCTGGTCGAACAGAGAAGACGATTAGTGGACGATAGAAAACGCCTCACCAATCGCTTGCGTGTTGCCCTTAAGCAGTATTATCCGCAGGCATTGGAATGGTTTGAACAGATCGATACCGTCCTGTTCTGTGACTTCCTGACGCGTTGGTCGACACTGACCCAGGTCAAACGTGCCCGTCACAACACACTGAAGACTTTCTTCCATCAACATAACATGCGTTTTGCTCATGTGTTAGAAGCACGATTAGCATCCATCAAAACGGCCACACCCCTGACCAGGGATGAAGCGGTGATCATTCCATACCGGTTACAGGCTTTAGTGCTGGTCGAGCAGTTACGTGTTGCCCTGGCAGCGATCCAACAATTTGATGAGGAGATTGAGAAACTGGCACAAGAGCATGTTGATTATGCCCTATTTCGTGCACTGCCTGGTGCGGGTCCTTCACTGGCACCACGCTTGCTGGTGGCCTTTGGTGAACAAAGGCAGCGTTATTCGAATGCCGCAGACTTGCAGAAATATGCCGGGGTTGCCCCGGTAACGGAGCGTAGTGGTAATAAGCATTGGGTACATTGGCGATGGCAGTGTCCGACCTTCCTTCGACAAACCTTCGTTGAATGGGCGGCTCAAACGATTAATAAATCTTTCTGGGCTGGAGCTTATTATCGACAACAACGTGCCAAAGGGTGTACTTATCAGGCGGCGGTACGTGCATTAGCTTTCAAATGGATCCGTATTCTTTATCGTTGCTGGCAGACGCGCACACCTTATGACGAATCAAAATATTTAAAAGCACTGGAACGGCGTGGTTCACCTCTGCTAAAACAATTGGGTGAAACAATTTAAAAATACTTGACGGAACACCTCAGGGCATGAAGCGGACGATTAACTTATGAAATTGGACAGGAGTTTTCGGTACTGATAAGTTAACCGATTTGAGGACGTAATCAGAGCAGGTAGGTGGTTCTAAGTCAGTGATTATTTGTTATAGGGTAGACTATTTTTGCCTCGAACTGGACAAGATTTACATTAACTTGTCAGTACCATTTCATGATAGTAAGAAATATTTTTTCTCAAATTCGTCGTAATGCTGATTAAGCTTTTGTTCATTAATATTTTTTCTGATATTTGAATAAATATCGTCTAAGTACAGTATTCTGAATTTTTCTCTTCCCT
>JAZFYA010000486.1:0-11804 GCA_036443315.1 Pseudomonadales bacterium | reverse complement strand
TCCCTTACCCATCCAGTCTGCATCTTGATACGTCTGCCTGACACCGATCAATAACTCCCGCCTTGCGCTCAGACTCATTGTTTTCACCATCATCTAATACCCCCTGCCTTATTATTTATAAGTAGTGTGATTTTAGATGAGGCAACAACTCCCAAGTAGTGTGGTATTGAGTGAGTCAATGCGGATCCGACAACAACCCCAATGCTATATATCCAAATTCGCGACCTTCAATGCATTTTCCTCGATAAAGTCGCGACGCGGTTCAACCTGATCACCCATTAAGGTAGTAAAGATCTGGTCAGCGGCAATGGCGTCCTCAATTGTGACGCGCAACATCCTGCGCACCTCAGGGTCCATGGTGGTTTCCCACAACTGGTCGGGATTCATTTCGCCCAACCCTTTATAGCGCTGGATATTCAAACCTTTTTCAGCCTGTGCCATTAACCAATCCAAAACCTGACTGAAGTCATTAACTTCTTGCGTTTTTCCCCCGCGCTGTACGTAGGCCCCCTCTTCAAGCAAGCCGCTCAACTCATCGCCCAATCCGAGAATAGCCTTATAGTCATTGGAGGAAAAGTAGTCCTGATTAAAAACGTATTCGGTTTCCACCCCGTGCGAGGTTGAAATAACCCTCGGTAAAAAATTGTGCCGCTCGATGTCTTCTTTTACGCTAATCGTGTAAGACTGGCCATTTGAGCCTTCACCTACTTTTTCCTGTAACTGTTCGGCCCACCGCTGTACATCGGCCTGATTGCGCAGCTGTTCCACGGTCAATACTGGCAAATAAACCATTTCTTTCATTATTGTATCGGGATAGAGACGGGACAGCCGGGAAATGGTTGCCATAACAGCACGGAATTTTATGACTAGATTTTCCAGCCCCTGGCCACCAATCCCCGGCGCATCAGCATTGACATGCAGCGACGCATGTTCCAGTGCACTCTGGGTAAGATACTGATTTTTACCTTCTTCATCTTTTATATATTGATGTTGTTTGCCTTTATTAATTTTATATAAAGGGGGTTGCGCGATGAGTATATGACCACGCTCAATCAGTTCCGGCATCTGTCTAAAGAAAAACGTTAGTAGTAATGTTCGAATATGTGATCCATCCACATCGGCGTCGGTCATAATAATAATATTGTGATAGCGCAGTTTATCCGCATTAAATTCCGATTTGCCAACACCACAACCTAACGCTGTTACTATGGTGCCGACTTCGACAGAAGACAGCATTTTATCAAAGCGGGCTTTTTCGACATTAAGGATTTTCCCTTTCAGCGGTAGTATCGCCTGGGTGCGACGGTCGCGACCCTGTTTGGCTGAACCACCCGCAGAATCGCCCTCCACTAAATAAACCTCAGAAAGAGCAGGGTCTTTTTCCTGACAATCGGCTAATTTTCCGGGCAAGCCTGCAATATCCAGCGCCCCTTTACGACGGGTCATTTCTCTTGCTTTGCGAGCCGCTTCGCGAGCACGAGCAGCGTCCAGCATTTTGGTCACTACCAATTTGGCCTCACCAGGATTTTCTATCAAATAATCACCAAAGGCCTGGTTCATCGTCTGTTCAACCACGGTTTTTACTTCCGAGGAGACTAGTTTATCCTTGGTCTGGGAGGAAAACTTGGGATCAGGGACTTTCACAGACACCACGGCGGTTAAACCTTCCCGGGCATCATCACCACTGGTGGATATCTTGGCTTTTTTAGCAAAACCTTCCCGCTCGATATAACCATTCAAGCTACGAGTCAGTGCCGCCCGAAAGCCCGCCAAGTGAGTACCGCCATCCCGCTGGGGAATATTATTGGTGTAACAGAAAATATTTTCCTGGAAGTTGTCATTCCACTGCATCGCGACTTCGACACTGACCCCTCCTTCACCCATGATATCGAAATGAAACAGCTTATTAATGGTTGTTTTATTTTGATTAAGATAAGCCACAAAGGCCTTGAGTCCGCCATCATAGCCATATTCTTCAACCTTGCCGCTACGCTCATCTTTCAACTCGATCTCTATCCCTGAGTTCAAGAAAGCCAGTTCCCGCAGTCGCTTGGCCAACTGTTCGAAGTGAAATTCAATATGGGTAAACGTATTTGAGGAAGGCTTAAAGCGAATTTCAGTACCGGTGGCTTCGGTGTCACCCACCACTTCCAGCGGCGCCATGGGAACGCCATGGCGATAGATCTGCTCATGGATTGTTCCGTTGCGACGAATCGTAAGTTTCAGCTCTTCCGACAAAGCATTAACCACCGATACACCCACACCATGCAGGCCACCTGAGACTTTATAGGCATTGTCGTCAAATTTACCACCCGCGTGCAACACGGTCATAATAACTTCCGCAGCAGAAACGCCTTCTTCGTGAATCTCTGTAGGGATACCGCGACCATCATCGGCAACACTGACTGACTCGTCTGGGTGAATCACTACATAGATTTTTGAACAATGTCCCGCCAGCGCCTCATCGATAGAGTTATCAACTACCTCAAACACCATGTGGTGCAGACCCGTGCCATCATCCGTATCCCCTATGTACATGCCGGGACGCTTGCGAACTGCATCTAGCCCTTTAAGCACTTTGATACTGGAGGAATCGTAGTTGTTCGTTTCGCTCATATAAAAAACCTAATTAATGGGATTCAGCTATTAACAGCGGTAATTTTGCCTTGTTCCACGTGAAACATTTTTATCGGTGTATCCATTGACCAGCAGTTTTCCATGTCAGCTCGGTCAACACAGGTTATAAAAACCTGACATTGTAATTCTTCCAGCAATTTACAAAGTGCTTTACGTCGATCGTTATCAAGCTCAGACGGTAAGTCGTCCACCAAAAATACACATAATCGACCCGTCAGCTGGGAGAGTAAGTACCCTTGTGCTACTCGTAAGGCACAAACCACTAACTTTTGTTGTCCTCTAGATAGAATATCTGCAGCATCAGCTGATTGATAACGCAACCGCAAATCTGCCCGATGAGGTCCGGAGAGGGTATAGCCTAGCTCTTGTTCCCTAATACGATTACTTTGAAAAACCTCTTCTAGCGTTCGGTCTTTATCCCAACCCCGGTTGTAGTTTAAGCGCAAACCATCAAGATCAATCAATTTAGCCAAAGTATGCTCAAACACGGGCACAAGTTGAGCAATATACTGCTGGCGAAAATTATCCAGCTGTTGTCCCAACCGGGCTAGCTCAGAGGTCCACACATCCAATTGAACGGCATCAATTCTACCATGGCGAAGTAGAGTATTCCGTTGTTTTAAGCACCGCCTAGCAGTTTTCCAAACACGATGAAAGCTGTGTTCCACGTGAAACACACCCCAGTCCAAAAATTGCCGCCTAACGACTGGCGCACCTTCCAACAACTTAAAAGTATCTGAACAAATAACCTGCAAAGGTAGATTATTTGCCAGCAAAGCACTAGATTTCACTGACTGACCCGACACTTTGATAACACCCGATCTGGCTGCAGATTTGAAGCGCTCAACCCCCACCGGCTGATAACCTAGCCCAGGGATATCGATCTCAGCAAAGACCGTACAACTATCTACCTTACTACCAATCAACGGCTTTAATTTATGGGTACGGAACGAACGGGCGGAGGAAAGTAAATGTATCGACTCCAACACACTTGTTTTACCCGCACCATTGGACCCATAAAGAATATTGATTTGGGAAAGACTGGTAAGACTCTCGCGCTTTACATTGCGAACGCCGGTTATCTCTAGTCGTCGAATAAGCACTGGGATAACTAACTTATTAGTGAGCCATCAAACTAAAGGCGCATCGGCATGACAACATACACAGAGTCACTTTCTTCAGTTTCTTCCAACAGCGCACTACTATTCGCATCAGACAAGGAAAGCTTGATACGCTCCCCAGACAAAACCCCCAAAACATCCAATAAGTAACTGACGTTGAAGCCAATTTCCAAAGACTCTCCCTGATAATCAACGGAGACTGTCTCTTCCGCCTCTTCCTGTTCGGGGTTGTTTGCAATAATTTGGACAGTATTGTTCGATAGGAGCAGGCGCACGCCTCGATACTTTTCATTGGACAGTATTGCAGCCCTGGAAAAAGCCTGGCGCAGTGCATCCTTTGAGCCAAAGATTGCTTTAGTCGTGGATTTAGGCAGCACTCGATCATAATCAGGAAACTTTCCGTCTACTAACTTTGAAGTAAACGTGAATTCATCCGTAGTGGCCCGTAGATGATTAGAGCCGATAACAATCTGAACATCGTCATTTTCGTTCATCAACAGACGGGCCAACTCAATCACACCTTTGCGCGGTAAAATGACCTGCAATTTTTCTGAAGATTCAATCGACGTTGCCAACGTACAAATCGCCAGGCGGTGACCATCAGTGGCTACAACGCGTAGTTGCCCGGATTGAACCTCCCACAACATACCATTTAGATAGTAACGAACATCCTGCTGAGCCATAGCAAAGCTGGTACGATCAATTAAACGTCTTAAATCTCCCTGCCTAACCACAAACTCCTGGTTTCCAGGGCTTGGCTCTACATTGGGAAAGTCACTAGCGGCGAGGGTTGTGAGGGTAAAACGACTGCGGCCTGATTTTATCACAACTCGTTGATTATCCTGAATAAATTCAATATCACTAGCCTCTGGTAGTGATTTGCAAATATCAGCCAACTTGCGGGCAGGCACCGTAATTTCTCCTCCAGATTCCGGCACATTGTCCAGCGTCACACGACCCACTAGCTCTACTTCAAGGTCAGTACCCGTAATCGATAATTGATTACCGTCCAACACCAACATGACATTGGAGAGAATTGGAAGCGTTTGACGCCGCTCAACAACACCGGCTACTAAATTGAGTGGCTTAAGAAGGGCTTCACGGGAAATCACAAATTTCATGTTGATCTCTATCCTTATTAGTTAGGTCGTCAGTGAACGGAGTAGATTCTTGCAATCCTCACGGATGTCTGCATCAAGCTCTTCTAATTCTTTAATTTTTCGGCAGGCGTGCAGTACCGTGGTGTGGTCGCGGCCACCAAAACTCTCACCAATTTCGGGAAGACTATGATTAGTGAGCTCTTTAGCCAGTGCCATGGCTACCTGTCGGGGTCTTGCCACTGAACGGCTACGGCGCTTGGACATCATATCTGACACTTTAATCTTGTAATACTCAGCCACTGTCTTCTGAATATTATCAAGACTAATCTGCTTATTCTGTAGAGCCAACAGATCTTTAAGGGACTCTCGAATTAAATCGATATCGATAACACGCCCGGTGAAGTGGGCGCTCGCTATCACCCTTTTTAGTGCACCTTCAAGCTCACGAACATTAGAGCGAATACGCTGGGCTATAAAGAAGGCAGCCTCAGCGGGTAGTAAAATTTTAGCTTGATCCGCTTTTTTCATTAATATGGCGACCCGGGTTTCAAGCTCTGGCGGTTCAACCGCAACGGTTAAACCCCAACCAAACCGAGATTTCAGGCGCTCCTCCAAACCATTTATTTCCTTCGGATAGCGATCACACGTCAAAATCATTTGCTGACCACCTTCAAGTAGCGCATTAAAGGTGTGAAAAAACTCTTCCTGTGACCGCTCTTTACCAGCAAAAAACTGAATATCATCAATGAGTAGTGCGTCAACCGAGCGGTAATAGCGTTTAAACTCGTTTATAGCGTTCAATTGCAACGCTTTGACCATATCTGCCACGAAACGCTCTGAATGTAGATAAACAATCTTGGCATCAGGGTTTTGTTGCATCAAGGCATTACCCACGGCATGCATCAAATGAGTTTTACCCAAACCTACACCACCATACAAAAACAAAGGATTATAGGAACCCCCTGGATTTTCAGCCACCTGCATCGAGGCAGCTCTCGCAAGCTGGTTAGATTTACCCTCTACAAAGGTATCAAAGTTGTAATTTTCAATCAGGAAGCTTTGGTGTTTGATACCTCCCTCAACCTCAATCTGTCTGGCTTGGGGTGTTGGCGCAGGGCTGCTGGAGGTAACAACAGGAGAAAGTGATGGCATGGGGCGCTGAGCAGACTGAACGGCCTGAGTGGGCACTCTTCGCTCCGCTGGCTGTTGACTGCGAATTTCAAGACTAACATCAATACCCTGGCCAGGAAATAATTCTGTGGTCAGCTCCACTATACGCTCCAGAAATTTGTCGTTGACCCAGTCTTTAACAAAGCGATTAGGCGCAAATAGCGTCAGCTGGTTACTACCGCTTTCGGTCGCGGCTAGTTCAGCTTGTAACGGTCTAATCCAGGTATTAAACTGCTGGGAAGGCAGCTCATCCTGTAAACAAAGAACGCACTGTTGCCAGGTTGGTTTAGGCAAAGGTCTTTCCCAAAAAAAGAGTGGATGATTGATACATAGTCTTAATACTTATCAAAGTAAGCTTCGTGCTAGTTTTTTGTTGCTACTTAACTATTCTATTCAAAAGTATTCAAACGCTTTTTTAGTCTTTTGTTTCAACATCCAATTCCTATGTATAGGGTAGGTATACACAACACCCTGCATAACTATAAATTTAAGCACTGCATTGTACTCCCTGAAAATAGACTTATCCACAGAAAACCTGTTTTATTTTAACAATGCGGAAAAGCAGCAATAGCGTTTAATTATCAATTAGTTAGAAGATATTAAATACGTCAAATAAACACCCCAAGTGAAAATTTTTACGTAGTGGATAGTGCTGGGGAGTGCCTGTGGATAAGTTATCAACAAGCTGTTCAAAACCTGTTATTTGTCCTATTTCTGCAAAGCTTAGCGTCTTGCTTCGTTGTATATGGCTAATCCCCCGTCTAATCGCGGCACAAAAAAATTGATATTAGCTAGCGAATTCTCTAGAATGCGCGGCCCCACATTAAGAGAAGAGCTTGGTAGCAAATACCTGGATATTCAGCCACTCAGTCTAAAGATTGATTAAGTACCGGAATTATCGATATGAAAAGAACCTTTCAACCCAGCGTACTGAAACGCAAACGCAGCCACGGCTTCCGTGCTCGCATGGCTACTAAAAATGGCCGTGCTTTAATTAATCGCCGTCGTGCTAAAGGTCGTAAACGACTGGCAGCCTAAAACCATCGGCGTCGTTACAATCGTGGTTGACCGCCGAGATGTTCACAATCATGTCTGTCACTGTTTATGGCGCTTAACTGTTATGGTACTAACTAGTTATGGAGAAGTACCATTTTGATAAATCACTGCGATTGCTTGATGCCCCTGCTTACAAGGCAGTGTTTGACAACGCCAAACTCAAAGTATCAACACAACAGCTTTTATTTCTGGCTCATCCTAATGGGATGACTTATCCCCGTATAGGCTTGGTGGTTGCAAAAAAAAATGCTAAACATGCTGTTCAAAGAAACCGAATCAAGCGAATCGCAAGAGAAAGTTTCAGGTTGATGCAACATCAACTGACCGGCATTGACACGATAGTGTTAGCACGCCGAGGATTAGACCAAATGAACAATCCCACATTGCATAGCATGTTTGCTCAGCTCTGGCAGCAACTTCAACATCAAGTTGAAAAAAGAGCCCGGCAACCGCACAAAATAGATTCCTGAAAGGCGAACCATGTGCCGATTATTAGTAGGCTGTATAAAATTCTACCGGTACATAATTAGCCCTTTAATGGCTAGCCATTGCCGTTTCCAGCCCTGCTGTTCCAGTTATGCAATTCAAGCCATTGAACAACACGGTGCTATAAAAGGTAGTTACTTGGCAGCTCGGCGACTATTGCGTTGCCACCCTTTTCATTCCGGCGGTTATGACCCTGTGCCGGATAATCACATTGACCAACACAGGCATACAACACACTAATTATGGATTTTCAACGTTATTTATTAATAGCCGCTATCGCTGCTTTATCCTTTATGTTGTTAACAAACTGGGTGCAGTTTAAAGAGCAACGCAATGATGTTGTTGCGTCATATCATCAGGAGCAGCAACAAACTGCTATAGAAGAAACTTCTTCTATTGAAGAGAATTTCCCTGACACTACTCATTCAGTAGAGCTTGATGATTTACCTTCTGTTGATAAACAAGCAATAGCCAAACCATCGGTTGCCGTTCATATTGATAAAATTCACGTTCGCACCGATACACTGGAAATAGATATCAACACCAGGGGGGGGGATATCATTTTCGTCGCCTTGCCCAAGCATTATGATAAAATCGATACGCCGGATGTTCCTTTTACTTTGTTAGAGCAGTCAGACGTGCGCACTTACATTGCCCAAAGTGGTTTGATTGGTGTTAACGGTATTGATACCAGCAACGGCCGTGCGCAATTTACTAGTTCTGTGAGTGAATATGTTTTAGCTGATGGTGAAGATAATTTAGTAATCGACCTGAACCACACAACAAACCAGCAAGTGTCTATTACCAAACGCTTTCATTTTACCCGCGGCGCATACCTGATTGATATTGAATATGTGATTGAAAACAACAGTAACCAGCCGTGGAGCGCTGGTATGTTCGGTCAACTGAAACGAGATAATAGCCCTGACCCGACCGCCGAGAGTTCCGGTATGGGATTAGCGCCTTATCTTGGCACGGCCATCAACTTACCCGATGAGCCCTACAAAAAACTCAGTTTTGATGACATTGCAGAAAAAAAATTCCCCAAACAAAAAATTGATGGTGGATGGATTGCTATGGTCCAGCACTATTTTACGAGTGCCTGGATACCTGATCCAGATAAAACACATACGTACTCGGCAGTTTCTTCCCGCTATAACACCAATATTATTCGCTTCACCAGCCCACAAATAACCGTTAATCCTGGAAGCACCGGGAGTGTTAAAGCACAATTTTACGCAGGCCCCAAAGATCAGTACCGCCTGCAAGAAATATCTCCTGGACTTGAACTAACAGTAGATTATGGTTGGTTATGGTGGATAGCACAGCCTCTGTTTTGGCTATTGACCAAGCTGTACGGACTATTGGGAAACTGGGGCTTTGCCATTATCGCAGTAACCATGCTGGTTAAGGCGGCCTTCGTCCAGCTTAATGCCAAAGCATATACGTCAATGGCTAATATGCGTAAAGTACAACCCAAGCTGGTAGCGCTTCGAGAGCGCTATGCCGACGACAAGCAAAAACAATCTCAAGAAATGATGAACCTCTATAAAAAGGAAAAGATTAACCCCCTGGGTGGTTGTCTGCCGATTCTGGTACAAATGCCCGTGTTTATTTCCCTCTATTGGGTGTTAATGGAAAGTGTTGAACTGCGACATGCGCCTTTTATTGGTTACATTAAAGACTTGTCAGTAATGGATCCCTATTTTATTTTACCCTTAATTATGGGCGTTTCGATGTTTGTTCAGCAAAAGCTGAATCCACCACCACCGGACCCCATGCAGGCAAAAGTCATGCAATGGATGCCGGTAATGTTTACCTTCTTCTTCCTATTTTTCCCGGCGGGCTTGGTGCTGTACTGGGTAGTCAACAATACACTATCGATAATTCAGCAATATATTATTACCAAACGAATTGAAAACACGTAATAAGGGCTGCAATGCAGCCCTTATTACGTGTTTTTATTCTCATACTTTCTATTCTCATAATAGTGAGTACATTGTTATGGAAATAAGCGCTCTCGATACTGACACCATTGCCGCTATCGCTACACCACCAGGGCGAGGCGGTGTCGGTATTATTCGTGTATCGGGAATGAAAGCAAAGGCGATTGCCAAAGAGATTACCGGCTCTGAATTAAAACCTCGCTACGCTCATTACGGAGCGTTTTTTGAGCATGTTTCCAGCGAAGAGAAGAATCCTATTGACAACGGAATCGCCTTGTTTTTTGTGGGGCCCAACTCATTTACGGGTGAAGATATACTAGAATTACAAGCTCACGGTAGCCCAGTCTTGCTCGACTGTTTGCTAAAAGAAGTCATCAAGCTTGGCGCTCGTTTGGCCCGCCCAGGTGAATTTTCCGAACGCGCTTTTTTAAATAATAAAATCGATTTAACCCAAGCTGAAGCCATTGCAGATCTAATTGATAGTGCTTCAGAACAAGCGGCAAGAAATGCATTTCGTTCGCTACAGGGCGAGTTCAGCAAAAAAATAAAAACCTTGGTTGATGTTGTTATTCGATTAAGAATGTATGTAGAAGCAGCCATTGATTTCCCTGAAGAGGAAATCGATTTTCTGGCTGACGGCAAAGTAGCCACAGATTTAACGCAGATTATCGAAACATTAAAGACTGTTTTTAGTGAAGCGCAGCAAGGTGCACTACTTCAAGAAGGTATGAGAGTAGTGATTGCCGGTAAACCCAACGCTGGAAAATCCAGTTTGCTGAATGCGCTATCAGGCAGAAATAGTGCCATTGTGACCGAAGTGGAAGGTACTACAAGAGATGTGCTCCGGGAGCAAATCCAGATCGACGGTATGCCTGTGCATATTATTGATACCGCCGGCCTTAGAGAAAGTCATGATCTTATAGAGCGAGAAGGGATCCGCCGAGCCTGGTCAGAAATCGAAAAAGCCGACCGTATTTTATTAGTGGTCGATAGCACCACTAGCCAGGAAACCAATCCTATAAAGCTTTGGCCCGATTTTGCTGAGAAACTTCCCAGCCAGCACAATATCACCATTATTCACAATAAATGTGACCTGTCAGAACAAATGGCCGAATTATTCGAAGGGGATCCTACCCTGATCAAGCTCTCTGCCAAAGCCGGTGAAGGCATCGACCTGTTACGCCAACATCTAAAACAATGCATGGGTTATAGCGGTGCCGGCGAAGGAGGCTTTACCGCCAGAAGGCGCCATATCGACGCACTGGAGCGAGCCAACACCGCCCTGATGGCAGGAAAAGAACAACTACTGTCGTTTGGTGCAGGGGAGTTACTGGCTGAAGACCTGCGCCAGTGCCAAAATGCCCTCAGCGAAATCACCGGTGAATTTACCCCTGATGACTTGCTTGGGCAGATCTTTTCTGACTTTTGTATTGGTAAATAGAGTCTGCTCAGAAACTATAGCCCTTTAGTAAAAATCCACGTTCATAAGAACGTGGATTTGATTGCGCCTTAGAGAGGTGTAGTAAGGTTAGCCTTTCGCGAGGCAGGCTCTTCGCCTCAATCGATTGCAAAAACTGACTACCTTTTGTAAAACAAAGGGGGGCTTTCCCTCACTACGGCTCCTATTCTCGGACAGCCTCCTAACAATCAACTTAGAGAATTTATTTCACTTCCATACTGCTAAACCTGCCGTGGACAGTAAGCCAAACTCTTCTGTAATATACGTATACGCATTGTTGCGGCAACATCCACATATGTATGTTGATTGAAAATAACGTAGGCAAGACCCAATAGATAATATTTTACTTAAACACTAAGACGTTAATTATGAAATTAAAAACATTGCTAGTAAGTGCGCTGGCATTATTAACCGCAGGTAGTGTCATCGCGGAATGGCAATGGAGCCTCTTGCCTGGCAAAGATAAAGGCCGCAACATTCCACAAATTGAGTTCAAAATTGCAGCTATCAACTCTTTCCAACAAGTATTGGATGAATGGCAGCCGGTTACTAATATCGGCGCCAGTGTCTGCGCACCCGATATTAAAGCGCTGAAAATCCTCGACACATTCCCAGCTGGCAAGCAGCGGGTATTCCCGAAAAAAGGTCAAACACTGGCTTATTCCGTCTCGTCGAATCGCGGACACCAAACCAGAAAATCTGGCGAACAGCCCACGGCTAAATCCACCACTATTACGGTGGTTGATGCAAAAACCAAGAAAATTGTAGCCAAGCATGAATTACCAGTTTATCTAAACGGTGGTATTCACGACACGATCATGTCTTCAGA
>JAZFYA010000485.1:0-5936 GCA_036443315.1 Pseudomonadales bacterium | reverse complement strand
TGAGTAGGTTCTTAAGGCTATAGCCTCGAACCTCGTCCACGTCCTAAGGACGTGGTTTTAATATTTAATAAAAATGATTATGCGCTGGTACAATCCATCAACGAAATTGCTCATTTGATGGGTAAAGAGACAATTGCCGAGTACGCAGAGTCCGAGGAGATCATCCACCTGCTAGACGAAATTGGTGTTGATTATATTCAGGGCTTTGCCGTTAGCAAGCCAATTCCCCTAGACGATATATACAAGCATATAGCTATAACTGGCGCACTACCGGAACCACAACCAGTTATCACAAGCACTGAACACTGAACATAGCGGGTATCAAGAAACATGTAAGCGTAGCTGTGGGATTCCAACCAAAAGTGGGCCAAGCATTGCGGACAGCAGGTTCATGGCTCCAGACTCAATGTTTTGTCGTTCAGACTTAAATCAGTGCCACTCCCCTCAGAGATTAAAAGCGTAACCAACTGCCATCCACACTTAAAGAGGCAGCTCCGTTGTATATTTAATTTGCGTAATCGCCACACTGGAATGCACTTCCTGCACAGCGGCCATATTCGATAGATGGTTTCTAAAAAACTGTTCATAACTATGGATATCTTTGGTCACAATACGCAGTAAAAAGTCCATGCTACCCGTCATCGTGTAACATTCCATGACTTCCCTGCAAGCGCTGATTTCCTGCTCAAATTCTCTAAGGGTCTGGTCTGAATGGGATGACAGTCTGACATTAGCAAACACCACCACACCCAGATCTAGTTTGTCCGCATTTAAAAGTGCAACCTTGGCGCGAATAATTCCTCCCTGCTCCATGCGACTAATCCGACGCCAACACGCGGATTGTGACAGCCCAGCTCGCTGGGCAATTTCAGCCACGGAAAGACTCATATCCTTCTGCATTAAACGGAGTATATTTCGATCAATTTCGGTTAAATTTGTTGAGAAATTATTGTCCATAATACCCCTAAAAATCGGAGAAATTTGCCGTAAAAACATCAATTTCACGACTATTTGGTAAAAAATTGCGCTATTAATAACAATATAGCTTCAGCTCATGATTTTGTAATGCTATGGGGCAAAAGGTTCCATCAACCCCCTTCCGTCAGCAGTAAACTGATACTTATGGCGTTGGCAAAGAAGCGTTTTGTAATGACTTTATCATCAGTTTCTCTCAGCGATAAATATACCCAGCCCTCAGGCCAGATTTACCTCAGCGGCATTCAGGCTCTGGTGCGCCTGCCAATGCTACAGCGACAACTCGATCGCCAACAAAAGCTTAATACGGCGGGCTTGATCTCCGGCTACCGAGGCTCGCCTCTGGGTGGCCTGGATAAGGCACTGTGGGAAGCTGAGTCATTGCTTGAAGGCAACAATATTCTTTTTCAATCAGCCATTAATGAGGATCTGGGCGCTACAGCCCTATGGGGCAGCCAGCAAACCAATCTCTACCAGGGCGCGCTTTTCGATGGCGTGTTCGGCATGTGGTATGGCAAAGGCCCCGGTGTTGATCGCTGCGGCGATGTGTTTAAACACGCTAATGCGGCGGGTACATCCCCCTTTGGTGGGGTGTTGGCTATTGCCGGGGATGACCACGGAGCAAAATCTTCCACCCTGCCTCACCAGAGTGAGCAGGCCTTTATCACCGCAATGATGCCGGTGCTCAATCCCGCCGGCGTACAGGAAATTCTCGACTTTGGTTTATACGGTTGGGCACTTTCACGCTATAGCGGCTGCTGGGTAGGAATGAAGGCCGTTACCGAGTGCATGGACTCCTCTGCCACAGTCGATATTGATCCCCATCGCATGCATATCACCACCCCGGCTTATCTCGCACTGACAGAAAATGAGGTGCATATCCGTTGGCCTGATTCCGGTATCGATCAAGAGCGGCGCTTACTAGAACACAAGCTAGCGGCTGCCAAACGCTTCTGTGCCGCGAATGACTTAAATCGGATTTGCATCGACAGCAAGGAAACACAACTCACTATTGTCACTAGCGGCAAAGCCTATCTTGATACCCGGGAAGCACTATTGTTACTGGGACTTGATGAAAGGAAAGCGGTAAGAGCTGGCCTACGACTGATAAAAATTGGTATGACCTGGCCACTGGAAATTGATTCTATTAAAGCGGGCTTAAGCGGCGTTAGAAAAGTTCTGGTTATTGAAGAAAAGCTCGGCATTATCGAAGAGCAATTAAAAGCACAGCTTTACCATTGGCCCACCTATCTCCGTCCAACTATTATCGGCAAAGAAGATGAAAAAGGCAAACCCCTGATTAGCGCCAGTGGTGAAACCCAGCCTAATCATTTAGCGTTAATTATTGGTGAGCGCATCAATAAAAACTACCCCGCTATCAATAAAGTGCTTGACATACTGCACCAGGAACAACAACGCACATCGACTTTAATCGCTAAGGTAACGCCGCTAAAACGCACGCCCTTTTATTGCGCGGGTTGCCCACACAACAGCTCTACTGTGATCCCAGACGGTAGCCGAGGGATAGGTGGGATTGGTTGTCACTATATGGTGCAGTGGATGGATCGTAGTACTAATACCTTTACTCATATGGGGGGTGAAGGTGCTAACTGGATTGGGCAGGCACCATTCACCACCACAGAACATGTTTTTCAGAATTTGGGAGACGGCACCTATTTCCATTCCGGATTGCTAGCAATCCGTGCAGCTATTGCCTCTAAGGTCAATATCACCTACAAAATCCTCTATAACGATGCCGTAGCCATGACGGGTGGACAGCAAGTCGATGGACAATTAAGCGTAGCCATCATAGTGAAGCAGCTAATCGCTGAGGGGATAACAAAGATTGCCGTAGTCAGCGATTTACCGGAAAATATTCCTCAGGTAAAAACACTGGATAAACACGTTCTTATCCGCCACCGAAATGAGTTAGATAGTTTACAAAAGCAATTTCGGCATTATAAAGGCGTTAGCGTCATTATTTATCAACAAACCTGTGCCGCAGAAAAACGCCGTCGCCGCAAACGCGGCACTATGCCTGAACCAAAACGCCATGTATTTATTAACAGCGCCGTTTGTGAAGGTTGTGGTGATTGCAGCAAGCAATCTAACTGCCTGGCCGTTACCGCAGTCGATACCGAACTGGGACGCAAACGACAAATTGACCAGGATAGCTGCAATAAGGACTTCAGTTGCCTGAAAGGTTTTTGTCCCAGTTTTGTGTCTGTCCTTGGTGGCCGCACAAAACAGCCTTCAACCACGATTAAAAATACCTGCATTCCTGAATTGCCCACCCCGGTGATAGCTGACTGTACTCATCCCCGCAATATTGTCATTGCTGGTATCGGTGGCACTGGCATTGTCACCACCGCTGCAATGTTGGGACTGGCCGCCCACATAGAAAACAAACGCTGTCGGGTATTAGATATGACTGGGCTGGCACAAAAATTTGGGGCTGTTGTCAGTCACATTCGTATTGCTAACCACGATCAACATTTAGCAACAGCCCGCATTCCGAATAACGGCGCCCACTTATTGATAGGCTGCGACCTGTTGGTCAGTGCAGAATCAGCCACCCTGGCAACATTAAACTCAGAGGCTGCTGGCATTATTAATCAACATAAAGTCATGACAGGGGCGTTTACAAAAGATCCACAGATAGATTTTCCCGCACAGACATTATTGTCCCGGATTGAAACTGTTATTCATCACAATAATCTAATTTGCTTAAATGCCCACCATTTAAGCAAAGCATTACTGGGCAATAGTAAAACCCTTAATCTACTATTACTGGGACATGCCTGCCAAAATGGTCAGCTACCCGTTTCTGCTGAGGCCATTGAGCAAGCAATTGTCTTCAATAATCAGCTGGTGGAACAAAATTTACAATCCTTTCGCTATGGCCGCTGGCTAGCCTTTGATCCAAAAGCAGTCATGTCATTAGCCAAACCCGAAAATGAATTCCAGCCCTTGCAAAAGCTGGATGATATTGTGCAATGGCGCAAAGATTATTTGACACAATATCAACATGAAAGTCTCGCTAACCATTATCAGCAGGCGGTTAACAGGATCCTTGCAAAGGAACAATACTTCTTTCCCAATACAGACCGGTTGGCCAAGGCGGTGGCCAACAATTATTTCAAATTGCTAGCCTATAAAGACGAATACGAAGTTGCCCGCCTGTTTACCGATAAAAGTTTCCAGCAGCAGTTGAATAACAGTTTCGAAGGGGGCTACACATTACGTTTTCACTTTGCCCCCAGTTGGCTGCCAGCATTTTTACGCAATTTTTCTTTTCAAAACCTTCATTTTCAAAACCTTCATTTTCAAAACAATGCCGAGCAAAAAATTACTGTCGGCCGCTGGGTGTTACCGCTGTTAAAATTACTGGCTGCCTTTAAATTTCTACGCAACACACCACTAGACCCTTTTGGCTATACCCACGAACGCCAGTGGGAACGGCGGATGATTCGCAACTATGAACAACTGCTCCAGCAAATCGAACAAAACCTGCACCGCAGCAATTACCCCACGGCCGTTGAACTAGCCGAACTCCCGAAAATGGTGAGCGGCTACGGGCATATTAAACTGGCTTCAATCAAACAACATGAAGAACAACGGCGCAGACTGCTACAACGCTTCCGTCACCCCGAGCAAGATAGAGCCCAAATTCTGGTTCCAGCAACGAGGTAGCCATCATGACAGTGTTTAATCACCCCGAGTTTCAGCATGAGCAAGTGCATTTTTGCCAGGATAAAGCCAGTGGTTTAAACGCGATTATCGCTATCCACAACACCCGCTTAGGGCCGGCTCTGGGTGGCTGTCGCATGTATCCCTACAACAACGATGAGACGGCATTGACTGACGTACTGAAATTGTCCCGGAGTATGACTTATAAAGCTGCAATGGCAGGCTTAGCCTATGGTGGTGGTAAAGCCGTTATTATCGGCGATCCATCCACTGACAAAAATGAAGCCATGCTGCAGGCCATGGGACACTTTATTGAGCAATTGAATGGCCACTATATCACTGCGGAGGATGTTGGAACCTCCGTTAGTGACTTGCTAACCATCGCCAAGCGCACCCACTATGTTGCCGGTATTAGCGATAAATTAACATCCACAGGCAGTCCCCGTTCTGGCGACCCTTCTCCCGCCACCGCCTATGGCGTTTTTGTTGGCATTAAAGTAGCCGTTGAGCAACGTCTTGGCTATGGCCATCTCGCGGGTTTAAAGGTCTCCATTCAAGGCTTGGGTAAAGTGGGTTATCAATTAGCCGTGCTGCTACATGATGCCGGCGTTAAATTGTATGTTAGTGACCTGAATGTGCAGCACCTGCAAAAAGCAGTAACGGAATTAGATGCCACGCCTCTATCTCCTCAGCAATTACTACAAACGCAGACCGATATTTTTGCTCCCTGTGCCATGGGAGGGATTTTGGATGAATCACTAATCGAGCAGTTACCGGTGGTTATTATTGCCGGCTCTGCCAACAATCAGTTGGCCACGGAGCGAATCGGTGAATTACTCCACCAACGTGGTATCCTCTATGCCCCTGACTTCGTCATCAATGCCGGAGGGCTGATCGATATCGCCCATGAATTAGGTATCCATAACCCCAAGCAAGTCCACCGGCAATTAGACAATATTGGCCATACATTGACCGAGATTTTTAAATGCTCCCAACAACAGAACTGCCCAACCCATAGCATCGCTTGTAGCATTTCAGAGGAGCGTATTCATCAAGTCATGGATGCCGCCTAAACCGCCCTCTATTCTGTGCTCTAATATAATAGAGCTAGCGTTTAGCGTTTCAGGAGCACCCCGTCCCCGTTTATCCATCTACTGCATCAACCCATCCACTGCCATATCAATATCCATACGTTCACCTGCCCAATGGCTGATGGGGGTATGACTACCAACCAATGGCCAATGCCGTTGCAGAAAGCGCTCATTAGTTTC
>JAZFYA010000484.1:0-10726 GCA_036443315.1 Pseudomonadales bacterium | reverse complement strand
TGTTTACGTCCCATATCTGTTCTCCTTGTTCAGAAGCGGGACGCCCGTTGCGGGATTTATAGTGCTCCACCCAGCCATCCATTTCAAGTCGATCAAAGGTAATACCTTGTTTGCCGATGGGTATTTGGATTAGGCTTGGTCTGACTTCTCGGTTAAAGCGGTTCTTGTCCATGCCCAGATAGCCGGGAGCATTATCGTTGTTTTAGTGGTGTTTGTTACCTATTAGAGAAGAGTCATTCTCGGGTCTTCTAATAATGTATATATTATTAAAATATTGATTAAATATAATGTATATGCTATTAATATATGTGATAGTAATAATGAAAAGGTTATTGAAATGCGCTCCGAAGATCGTGCTTTAGCACGTAAACAGCTCGATAAACGCCTTGATTTTGTGCGCAGCACCGACGCGCTCACGCGACCGCCGCGTGGCTGGATCAAGGCTATCCGGGAAGCCCTGGGTATGACAACCGCCCAGCTCGCAAAGCGAGTGGGTGTTAGTCAGCCGCGCGCAGTCGAAATTGAGAAAGCTGAAAAAACAGGCGCAATCACCCTTGATACGCTGGAACGTGCTGCGCGCGCTATGGATTGTAAGCTGGTTTATACCTTTGTTCCGAGGAAGCCGCTTGAGCAACTTATCGAAGATCGTGCGCGGATCATTGCAAAAGAACGCCTTGCGGTCACAGGCCATAGTATGGCGCTCGAAGCACAGTCCGTATCGGCTGAGGATGAAAAAGAGCAACTTGAGCAAATGGTGCGGCGAATTGTAGAAAAAGCAGGATCAGACCTTTGGAAGGATAAGCTATGAGCGACCCTCTTATTGAAGAAGATGATGCTGCAACACCATTAACGGAAGAGGAACGGGAAGAGCTTATTCCTTCCTATATCACATTGCGCTCCGAGCTGAATGAAGCCGAGCAGCGTAATATCCTGAAAGCCGAAGAGTGGGCTTTTAAGAATGAACGCAATGTACTTTCCGAACATTTTTTGAAAGAACTGCATAAAAGCATGTTCGGAAAGGTCTGGAAATGGGCGGGCAAAATCTGTCAATCCGAGCGCAATATTGGTGTTCAGGCCTACCGCATTACGACTGATTTGCGACAGCTCATTGATGATTGCCAGTTTTGGGTTGATAACAAGACCTATGAGCCGGATGAAATTGCTGCGCGGTTTTCTCATCGTCTTGTCCAGATCCACCCTTTTCCGAATGGCAATGGGCGTCATTCCCGCACAGCCGCAGATTTGTTATTGGTCAAACTGGGGCAGGAACGATTTAGTTGGGGGCGTTCAAATTGGGTCGATGCCAGTGAAACAAGGCAGAAATATATTGATGCCCTGCATGCTGCCGACAAACACGATTATGCCCCGTTATTTGAATTTGTACGTTCATAATAGCGAAATCTGATCCAGCCCTGTACCGTCTGGATCAGTCTGTATTTTTGCGCCGCAGCACAAAAATATTTTTGAATCTGTATGAGTCCGCACGGCTCTGAGTGTGTCTGCATTTTTATTCCCTAAGCCCTTGAAAATAGGGTATCTGTTTGTGACAGGTATTTATTCGCTATGCCACGCTGGTCGCGGTCTGGCAGGTAAAAATTAAGCGTATGTTAACCCTGTCCGATCTAGTCTGTGAGAATGAGGAAAAGGGCTGAATTTAGTAATACAAGGTGTGCGTTGGTAGGTAACCGGTCATTTAAAGGCATCAACCCTTTTGGGGGAACTCGGGCTGCGATTCAAAGAGGCCTCCCTGCTGGATATAAAGAAAGCCCTGAGAGAGACCTAACGCTTAGGCCGAGTGACAATCACTCAAGGCACCAAAGACGGTAGAAACCGCGGCAAAAAATATCATAGCGGCCACCGTTCAGAACGGTGGGTGTCTGTTCATAACGGTCTACTAACCGTTCTACGCCAAGCTGCACAGTTACACGATGAAAAGAACCTGATCCCTCCGGGCATGAGCTATATCCAGTGGCGGGACCAGGCTTACAATCAGTGGCGTAACGTCACCAAAGGCTCATCTATTAATGGTTTTCATGATATGCGCGCTGTCTATGCCTGCGAACGCTATCTAGCCATCACTGGCTTTCCCGCCCCCGTCATTGCCGATAAACGCCAGGCAAGCAAAACCCTCGATACCCAATGCCAGGCTGATTATTTCCCAGGAGCTGGGCCACAACCGACTCGATGTGATTGCGGCTTATATCGGTAGCCGTCAATAAGATCAAGAACTATTAAATGAAACGACTACTCATCAACCATGCGTCCCGCTAACCAACAACAGGCCATGCAGCATATGGCACATCTCCTCAATCGAAAGCTCACAGGCAACCGACACGCCAAAGTCAAAGAACATACAAAACGTGCGCAACATATTGCGGCCATTATCTGGAAAAGATTTCAGGTTGGGCCCTATCAGTATCAGCTCAAACACCCCAGCTTAAACCTGCTACCCGTTACCGGCATTGGTTAACCATTGAGAATATTGTGTATGCACTTAGCAAAGAAGTTTACTGGGTAGGTCGTATGCAGGGGCCCTGGGAAAACCCGGTTGTTGTTGAAGCATCGAGCGACGATGAAACTCTGGATTAAAATTGGCAGCAACGCCTCGCTTTCCCTACTATCCTGTCTTTTAGTGTTGAGCTAGCTCAACACTAAAAGACAGGATGGTTTAAAGGTTCAAGTTAAGGCAGTACGTGATTTGATGAATAAAGTAGGGGAAGGTTCGAAGGTGGTGGTAGAGCAGACGAAGGCCTAAAATTCGGATTTCAGTCGAATGACCCAAAGCTGACTGTGGAGACGTTCGTAAAAATGTGTTTTGGGTGGCTCCTTTTTCCACTTAGCTACCGCTGGTCGTCATCGAGCTTTGCTCATCTGCTGCAGGTAATGCACCTCTAAACCAGACACTCAAAT
Source organism: Pseudomonadales bacterium (assembly GCA_036443315.1). Lineage (GTDB taxonomy): Bacteria > Pseudomonadota > Gammaproteobacteria > Pseudomonadales > Dasaniaceae > Oceanicoccus. The sequence goes on along the minus strand of JAZFYA010000484.1, from coordinate 7,816 downwards.
TATTCGTTTTAGCATGTCAGGGAAAGTGATTGAAATGGTAACTAGTCATCCGCCAATTTTATAGATGGCGTAAGCGAAGCGGCTCCTCGTTAGAGAAAGGAGCCCCTGAGTTTTTGCCTATCACTGGGAATTTGATTTATTCGTGCAACAGATCGTTCCATTAGCTGACATTTGAGGGTAAGGCAGAAAACCTTGATCTACATGCTCCGCAAACGATAAAGAAGACATTTATGAGATTGGAATTCAGACTTAAGTATAAGTAGAACTAACGCCCTTTTCTTGGCTGCTTTACCCTAAGTAATCGAAGTACGGCAATCGCTTTTCGCGGTTGAAACTGTCGCCAACTTCTTGAAAAAAGCGTCGGAGAATTCCTCTTTATGTTGTCCTTCGAAAATACCCACTTTCACTTCATTGAGTTCAGGTTTCTTTTCCAGGGGACACTTTTTTTCGATACTGAGGGGCATCGCTGTCTGTATGGTTCTCATAATTTAATGATGTTTTTTTATTGAGATATTGGTTATTCGTTGCCTCAATCATCTACGCTTAGTTCATCGGCGGATGAATCCATTGCGACTTCAAGAACAAAAAAGTGATTCTCTAATTTTGGAAACGGTCTTTTGAAAACTCTTGGCACATTTTGTATCCATGGATTCCCTAGACGTAATCCCCAAAAAGCAAGATGGCCCACCCATGAAAGGACTTGAAATGGTTTAGGCACTAGTGCTTTCCATTTGTCGATTGATTCACAACCCATTTGTAAAAGGATATAGGCTTCATTTTTTTCGTTGTGACGAAGGGCTAGATCGCATTTTTGAAAGAGCGACGCGTAGCTTTTCACCGAGCGATAGACGGCAGTATAATCACCTTTGAGGATGAAAGTCTGCCCTCTCACTGTCGACTCGCGGCAAAGTATGATTCCCCCCGGCTCTAGGCACTGTCTCAGACGCCTCAATAGGACAATCACATCATTTTCGTCCAGATACATAAGTAGGCCACCAAGAAAAATCAGCTGATAGCGTTGATCGGGTTGAAACGACAACGCATCACCGAGAAAAGCACGCATATTACTTTGCTGTGAACAGCGTTTTTCTAGCTCTGTATAGAGGGGGCTACTACCTTCAAGCGCGTCGACTCGCGCGAAACTACGCGCGAACTCTTCGGCCCAATAACCCATACCACTGCCGAGATCGAGGGCAGCACCGTTACGGTCTACGCTCTGGATAAGTTTTTCAACAATCTGTGCTTCAATACCAAAGCGGTAATTTCCTGCACTTGCTGGAAAACCGTAACCATCCATCATATACGGCCCCAGGATCGTAGGCGTAACCTGCTCCCAGTATTGGTCGACCACTGCTTTGTCGACCTCAGGCATGGGTGGCTTCCGGTCTATTGACCACGTTTAGGTGTGAGTAGAGACTTAATGATTGGTAGCCGGACATGGGTTGTCTCCAAAGATAATTGAGTCTATAAAAAGGGTGTTGGTGCTTTAGGGTGTTGACCCTGCTCCTATCAGCCGTTGATAGTGAATAACCGCCAACCATAAAATAACGTCAGCGCAAGGGTATAAACAGTAATGCCGTAATACCAACCTTCAAGTTTTGGGGTTCTAATTGGCGCCACGTTTACAATCGCCAATCCCATTACTACGACATAAAGTAGCGGGGTAAAAACTAATGAACTAATAAAACCATCAAAAACAAAAAGCAATGTTAAGAAAATACCATTATTATCAATGGCTAAACCTTGATAGGTTGATTCTCCAGTCAATCCGAAGACATTAAAGTAACTCAACCGAAGTACTCCCGCTGCTACAATACAAAATGCTCCGGGCACGAACCAGGGACTAAATTCACCGTAGCTTAATAAAACAATCGCAGGGCAAACACCAAAGCTGACAATGTCGATCAGTGAATCAAGCTGCCCTCCGAACATCCGTTGTTTGTCATTACGGCCTTTCATTCTTCGGGCGATTTTACCGTCGCTCCAATCAAAGAATACGGCCCAGACCAATCCAATCATTGTTGCGGGGAAATTTCCGATAATCGCGAAATAGATTGCAAGTACGGCACAAAAAAGTCCTGCCAACGAACAGATATTCGGTAAATCTTTGGCAAAGGAAAGTATTGTCGGCGTCTCCTGCGAGGTATTTATTGCGGACATTAATTGTTCCCAAACGTTGATTTATTAGCAGAATTTGCATTATTTTTTGGTGCCAGTATAGAGATTAAAGCCGCAACAATAGTGGTATTTTCAGCAGGAGTACGGCTAGCAATACGAACATAGCGGTTAGACTCTGGCATGTTTTTACCTTCACAATGTTTGATATAAATATTGTGTTCCACAAATAATTGTCGTGTGACTTCAGGTCCAGTGGGCGCATGATCGGGAAGACGACAGAAAATATAGTTAGCATCTGGCTTGTAGACAGACATGCCTTCGATAGTACATAGCTGTTGATAAAATCGATCGCGATCAGCACGTACTTTGGCGCAACTGATCTTGAATTCCTCACGGTACTCTGGCGCATGACGCAGAAAGGCCTCGGCTAAACCATTGAGATTCCAGATCGACACACCTTGGCGAACTTTTTCGGCATAGGCAGTGTTAGCGGTAAGCATGTAACCGATCCGCAAACCACAGATGCCATAAGCTTTACTCATGCTCTTAAAGATGACCAAGTTGGTGTATTGTGCAATTTCAGCTTCTAATGATAATTGTTCAGGTTCTTCGGTAAAATCGATAAAAGACTCATCAACAATCAGCATGCAGTCATGTTCAGCTAGTTTCCCTAACAAACGAATAAGATCGGCTTTTGGAACGAGCAATGAAGTGGGGTTGTTGGGCGTCACTACCACGGCAACATCCGCTTTGCAGCGAGCTGCCTCCGCTGCAAATTTATCGACATCTAATTCGAAGGAAGGCGCATCGAGTTGAAATTCAACGACGTGCCCTTCTGGAGCTGCATTGGCATATTCATTAAACGATGGCACTGGCACAATCAAGGTTTTAGCGAGATGACCAGAAACTATTTTGATAAGTTCTGCAGCGCCATTGCCAACAACTATCCTTTCCGGCGATTGATCGATAAGTTCGCCTACCATCTCCGCCAACACACTTTGTGCGACTGGGTAATTTAGAACTAATTCTCGAATTTGGCTAGTCAGCTGATCAAAAAAACGGGTTGGTGGAAAATAGAGATTATAAAGGTAGGCATGATCAATAAAACCATGCTGCCAATAACCGCCGTGTTGGGTAGAAATCATCTCATACTGCTGCTCTCTGGTAGCCAGTTCCTGGTTTGTCATTAGTACCTCATGCACTTGTTGGTTATTTAAATGGTCGTAACACCTGCGTTCATTCTCTTGAGGCGTTGGCATGTCAGCGACGATTGTGCTCTAGATGGCTGTTTCGCTATTGATACGGATATTTTGAAGATCTGTCGCCAGTGGCTCAAGCCAACGCTCAGCAAAGGTATTCTCTCGCGGACAAGGAAATATCAGTTCTGCCTGATGCAAATCATTAATGGTATCAATTTCATACCATCTGTTTTTATCGAAGAAAACAGCATCAAATTTAAGCGAGCCGTCGGCCACCATATCGGCAAATACCGCTTCATAATATTCGCCAACACGCTCATCAGCGATATAGCAGTCTAGTCGTGCTATGACTCTCTGCCAGCTCTGTAGGGACAAGCTGTAGATATTAACTGTTTTATACCTGCGCTTATTTGTTTCACGGTTAACATGAAAAGCCGTAACACCTTCTTGCGCGTTAAGGTCAACGGTTGTCCCATTCATCCATGGCAAGATAGTAGAAATTGCAATTTTATCAGGCGTTAACATATCTTTGAGCATCGATTTTTCAAAAATGAGATCGCTTTCTATCAGCACAAATGGCTCCTGGAGCGTTTTTCTCGCTAGCCAAAGAGAGTAGATATTGTTGGTGGTCTGATAGATGGGATTGAAAACGTAATCAACCTTCATATCAACAGCATATTTTAGAAGATATTCATGAATACAGTGATCTAAGTATCCTGTTACCACCACCAAACGTTTAATACCCTGAGAGCGGAGATTGTCAACTAAGCAACCTAAAATCGGTTTTCCTCCAACTTCAGTAAGACATTTTGGCGCATCAAGGGTTAATGGGCGCAAGCGAGATCCAGTGCCAGCGGCTAAAAGCAGTGCTGTAGTTACACGATTATCAATAGTCAATTCTCCTCCAAACTTTGTTGATGCAGAACGCAGCTCACTTGACTAACGTAAGTCAGATAAGATGTCAGCAATTATTTTTGTATCTCCCGTGACGAATAAGCCAATGTTTGGGGTACTCACCCGCCGTTGACATAGCTGTTATCAACGATAGGTTTTTGGCTTTTCATCCAGGCATCAATCTCATCACGATCAAATCTCCAACGACTCCCTATCTTTGATGCGGGAACCTCACCTTTTTGCGTCATACGGTAGAGGTTACTTGTGCTGAGTTTTAAATACTCAGCTAACTCATCAAGAGTGAGCCATTTATCAGTTTCCATAAGTATCTCATTGAAAGTGATAACTGCCTTAAAAGCCACGCACAGCAAGTCGCCGCTAGGGAAAGGGAAGCTAAGGGAAGCTAAGGGAAGTCAATGCATCATACAGAAAATGGTTGGCTCGTCAAGCAACTCCAATTTCAGGGTGGGGTTAGTGACGACAAACGATCACATATAATACCGGAACCTACCACGCTCTGTGGTTAAATATTACATTAGCAACGCACGAATTAGAATTTAGAGGTGGCAAATGCACACTTTTCAACGCGCTATTTTAACCCACGCAGGCTCTCGGTGTATAGGCGCATTTTCCCTGTGATTCTTGCTAGAAAAGTCTCGCTTGCTGTGGCGCTCGTGGACTTGAGTGTCTGGTTGTGTAGTTTCTACTTGTTTTAGAATCCAAGCGATTACGAAACTTAAGTTAGGAGACCGCTTTGGGCAAATCACTAGTGTCGCCGATGGAACTTCAAAGTATTTAGCAACAGCCGCTTTTCGAGTAAAGTATGAATTGCCGATTGGTTATATCAACTCTGAAAATTCGTCCCGATTCTTCCGTGAATATCAATGTTGCCTACTCATCTTGAGCGTCAGCTCCCGTCGGTTCCAGAGTTGCACAACGAATTAATTCAACTGCAACCTGTGAGACGGCTATGGGCACATTCCTGCCACCTAATTATGCTCGCGCCAACGGCCGCTTTGGAGACATAACTGCCATTTTTCTTCCTTCTTGGGCATTCCGAGGGATTTAATCGATCGGTTATCTATTAGTTTGCTGCGAGTTCTCCAATGCATCAATTTTGTGCTACCCAGTGGGCTAACTGATCTCTATACTTCCCTAGCTTTCAAGAGTATCTGAGACTTAACCCTGGCACTTAAATAAATACCCATATCATCAAGCCGTTGCAGCAACGGCGCGACTAAATCAATAACACCATGATTTTTAGCCACCACAAGTGCAGTGCCAGTACCAAAAATATCAAGCCCCATTTCTGTCGCGACTCTTCGCCCCTTTCTTTCATCGATTAACAACGGGCACTGGTAAGCCAGGCCAGCGCGATTGCCTCAGATTCACCGCGATCTAAATGCATTTTTTCGGCAATATTACTGTCAAAGTTATCGCTAACCGTAAGAGTCTTTCGCTCAAGCGCAGAAGCTATTTTTATTGCTCCTGATAATTTCTTGTTAGCAGTACATTCCTGTACAACGCCAGAGGTTACATACACCGTCCCTAGCAGTTCAGCAATATCATCAAGTAAAGCTAAGCGGCTCAATACAAATAAGAGGGGTGGTATCCGCTACCACAATATCCATAGTTAACCTCAAATAGACATATCAGAATCAGGAATATCATCGTCGTAGTCGATAACAGAAAAACCCGCTTTGCCCGCTTCAATCATAAATTCTTCGACAGATAATTCCGCTAATTTAGCAGCTTGGCCTATTGTCAGGGCTTCATTCTTGTAGAGATTGAGTGCAGCTGCGAAGCGTGAGCCTTGATCCATCAAGGTCTGATCAACAGGGATGGCATAGTACAGCGCTGCACCGTTCTTGGTGAGAAAGAAGCTATCCCCAGCGGCTGCTTTTTCCGATAGTTGGCTACTTAAATCCCGTAGTTCACGGATACCGATAGACCCGATCATATATCACCTCTCATATGTCACAATATGGGTACATTTTAGATGCTATCACAGTGCTTAGGTTTTAACTAGGCGGGCTACAAAATGATATTTAGGGGCTGTTTTACAGACTGGTTTACGGCTATCGAGGCTTGAGCTCCTGAAAGATTCACATTTAGTTGCCGGACTTTTGCCGGACAGAGTTGTACTCAGTAGTGCTTTTTGCTGATGATTGCAACGAGCGTCACAGCTAAAAAGTTAATAATAACAATAGGTTATATTTTATAAGTGGAGCTTTTAACCAATGGGTTGCTGGTTCGAATCCAGCACGGCCCACCATTTTCAAAGGGTTAGTAGTTAACAGCTGCTAACCCTTTGTTTTTTTGCCGACATTTCCCTTTTGCCGATGTTGTGACACCAATGACAACGTTGGTGTCTGTCCAATATTACGATTTTCAATTTTCTCCGCAGCCTCTAGCAGCTCCTCCAATTCTGCTGCTGAGTAGTGCGTCGTAATATCACCATTGGCATGTGTTCTGGACCCCTTTCGAAAAATAGGTATTTTGGTTTATATAAATCCTAAAATGTACATTTAAAGTGTACAAATAAGTAAAAATATAAACTTGCCTTCGGTTTAAATATATACTAATTTGTAGATTATGAGTGTACAAAATCGAAATAAGTTAAACCAATTAAGCCATATCTTGCCGGAAGGCTTGCTAGTTGATGCCTCATGGCTAGAAAAAAAGGGCTATTACCGCTCGCTACGAAGCCAGTATGTGGCTTCTGGCTGGCTGGAGCGGCCTGTGCGTGGTGTTTTTCGACGGCCGCGAGGAGTTATACGTTGGGAGCAGGTGGTTATTTCACTTCAAACTCTGCTTGGCTTTCCAGTCTCGCTGGGTGGTCGGACGGCATTGGAGCTACAAGGCTATGCGCACTATCTATCGCAAAGCCAGAAAAGCATTCATCTCTATAGTGATAAGAAGCTGCCTTCATGGGTATTCAAGCTTGATCTAAAGGAGGAGTTTGTTTATCACAGTCGTCTTCGTTTATTTCCTGAAATAGAGATTTCTTCAGACACGCTTTCTATTGTGGGCTCGCAGTACATAGAAGAGGGAGTGCAATTGGATGGCGGCTTGCGGATACACCGTTGGGGGCAATGGGATTGGCCTTTGTTAATGTCGTCGCCGGAGCGCGCTATTCTTGAATTGATGGACGAATTACCTAACAAAGAAACCTTTCATATGGCCGATGTAATGATGGAAGGCTTGGTAAATTTAAGCCCCCGACGATTGCAGGTGCTATTGGAAAGTACATCCAATATTAAAGTAAAGCGCCTGTTTTTCTTCTTTGCGGATCGTCACAATAATCGCTGGTTTAAAAAAATTAAACGCGACAAGATTAATCTTGGAAAGGGTAAACGGATGTTGGTAAAAGGCGGTAAGCTTGATCCAACCTATCAAATTACTGTCCCAGAAAAGTTAATTAAGGATGAAATAAATGGTTTTTAAAGACATCTACAAAAATCAAGTAGATCTGATGGTTAGAACGCTACCGCATGTTGCTGAAGAAGCATGTTTTGCCTTGAAAGGCGGTACAGCAATTAATCTTTTTGTACGTGATTTACCGCGCCTTTCAGTTGATATAGATTTAACCTATCTGCCGATAG
>JAZFYA010000483.1:0-3499 GCA_036443315.1 Pseudomonadales bacterium | reverse complement strand
GGTACAGAATAACACCCCATAAAATAAATAAATTAACCATTGCCTGGACAACCTGGGTAAACCATCAAAGCAAACTTAGCCGGCTTTATGAGCAAGGTGCTTCGCAAGAGTGCATCGGTGAGTATGTGAGACGGTGGCTGATTTGGGTAGGTAGCGGGGTGGATGTGGCGATTAGTGAAGCTGTGCGAGGGTTTCGGGTCTGGGATGAGAGAGCGGTGGGGTTTTATGGGGTGGATGGGGTGTTGGTGAAAAGGGGTAGGTGGGGCTGGGGGTTGAGTTAAGTTGTTTGGTTGTCGGTGTCCCCCTATGCTCATGCCAGGGAAGTAATCCCGCCCAGCGACGTTAATGACGAATAACCAATGGCTACTGACAAAATAACTGTTTAACCATTTAACAATTAGCAATTTAAAGATTTCAGCTTTACGAGCAAGGCGCATCGACACGATGTGTTGCGGATACTATGACGGGTTGGATGGTTTGACTTGATGTTTGATGCGTGTGGCACTGTCGTCTCTTAGGTTGTTGTGTGTCGGTGTCTCCTTATGATTTGCTCAATCTAAATTACATACTCCGGGTGAATCGTCAACATGATCCTTGACCCCTTTACTTTTCTGCTGTAGCGAAACAATTTAGCCGTTTAATAGCGAGGATAAATAAAATGTACAAAGAAGTCACGTGCAACACCTTGTCTGCTTCTGCCAAAGGTGCCACTAGGGACCATCCGCACGGCGGAACCTATCATTTCACAGGCCTCCATGAGGGGACAGGACGATTAAAATCTTTGGACTACTCCGAGACTGATGGGTTCGAGGGGTATAAAGGAGCGTATAATCAGAACGGCCACATATTTGACCAGACGCAGTCGTTCCAATTCGACCAGCCGCCGCTTCAGATGTCTGCGCCTAGCGGTGGGGAGGTGGTGCAACTCAATATGATTAACAAACTCTTTGCTAATGAACACACCCAAAAAAGCCGAGGGTACCGGGCCAGCACTAATGGCCCATCGCCATCCCCGCATAGGATTGACGAACTCTTTGCCAATAAAAACGCACGATCTAGTAGACCAAGTGGGGCAACATCCCTCCCGAATAGGATGATCGAAAATGGACAACGTCGCTTCGGCCAAGACCTTTCGGGCATAAATGTCTTTAAAAATTCCTCAAAACCCAAGAAATTTGGCGCACTTGCCTACGCCCAAGGACGCGATATTCATCTCGCTCCAGACCAAGGGAAGCATCTTTCTCACGAAGTAGGGCATTCTATTCAACAAATGAGGGGTGAGGTGAGGCCCACCACCACTATTAACGGAATGCCTGTCAATGACAATCCTTCTTTAGAAAAGAAGGCAACCCGGATCGGGCGAGTTCTAGATGGTCCTACCTTAAATCGACATCACTACAAAAGACCATCAAAGGACTTGAAAACCAGAAATGAACCACCTGATACGTCGGATAAAGATCTTCATGGCGCTGCAATTCAGAATAAAACCAATGTAAAAAATCGTACAAACCCAGTATACACTTCCGATACAATGTTATATGATTCCAACGTTCTACAACTGGTTACGGTACCCTGGACCATACCTGCTAGTGTTGCAGGTGGTTTAGGCGCAGCACAAGCAACTTCATCGGTATCTATCCCAGCGACGGTTGCTGCGGCTAGTACCTGGGGGGCAACTCTGGGTGAACTCACATCTGCGGTATCCGCAGCGACCTCTGTTGGAAGTATGATCGCATCAGGGGTGGTTGCTGCAAAACAAAATGGCCGCAGTGGGCATGGACCGGCGTTGGTCCTAGCTGGTGAAGAAAAAGCCCTGATGTCACGAACCCACCAAAATGCTCTTGCGGTTCTTCTTGGGGCGATGGTAGCAAAAACTGCGATTGATCAACAAATAAAAATCATAAATGAAAGTGTCTATCAGGAAGGTGAAACCCCGGTCAATCCGAGGGCAACTCTACCTGACGACCGGCTTAGCACAAGAAGTCGGCTGATGCGAAAACTGGCAAAACCAAAATTCATCCCCATATATAACTATACATGGTTGGATAAATTGTCGCAGAATAATCTCCGCTATGCAACAGGAGTCCATCAAATGACTATTGATAACTGTATTGCTGACAATCTGGTACCGTATATTCAGACTATCAGACTAAATGGATATAATGACAAAATATATACACAGTGGGATACCAATTACGATTACGAACCCTACGGGGAGGTAAAAGTCCACGTAAGGGCAGGAACCATTCTGCCAGAAGATGTTTTTCCTGGGGTGGGGAAATACTGTAAAGAAATGTTTGGGCATAACCCTTTTATAAAGCAAAATAAATTAGTATATTTTAACGAAATCAATCTATCCTTTCAGGAAACGAAAAGAAAAAGAGGCTGGACTTTACCAAATAATAATATTTATATACGCGGAATTTCCTTGCACTCAACGATTGTAAATCAAACACTTCGAGCTAAGGCTGATATTGCGTTTGATTATGATGTGGATACCATATATATCAAATGGGAGGATGACAATCCTATAACCCATGAATCATTCGTACTGCCAAATCGGTACGGCCCTGCTAATGCAGACGATTAAAATATGCAAATAAGCAAATCTTGAACGTCTGGTAATACGATTCACGGGGTAAAATCAATGCAATAAAATCAGTGGTTTATATAAGAAAATGTGAAGTTTTATCGAAGATGTATCTAGACAAACGTTTTTACCAGTGAGATACAACGTTTTAATTGACTCATATTAATTTTTAGTTTTCATTAACATAGGGTATTTAGGCATAAAAGACAAAAATCTGTCATAGGATTTTAAACAACTTTTTTAAAAAACTTGTCCCTTAATTTATAGGCCGTGTGTGCTAAATAATTTTGATTCGATATTGAATGAATTTTAAATGAAAGCGAAAAAATAACGAGCAATAATACTACAAATGGGGACATACATTTATAGCTTTTACAAGTAAAAAATGAAAATATGCCCCCACAAAAATCAGTTCGTTTTTTTGCGCTCTAGATTTCTATCATGGACGTTGTCCCGAAGCACGCCGTCCCTGCTTTCAATCGATTTTTTCTTAAGAAAACGCACCAACGAATTTCACACTTGGTTGCCTCCAAAAGACGCACCAGTAGGAGTAAGGGGGACACCGATAAGTTAATAAGTTAACTGCCTTTCTCAAGGTAAAGGAAGAGGAAGGGGGACACCGATAAGATAATAAGTTAATTGCCTTTCCAAACCATTGGGGTTACTATTCAGCCATGCCAAGGTTAGGACGATTGCACATTCCCGGTGGTTGTTATCATGTGATGGGGCGTGGATTGGAACGGCGGCGTATATTCAACCTGCACCGAGGGAAGGGGGAAGGGGGGAAGAGGAAGAGGGACACCGATAAGATAATAAGTTAATTGCCTTTCCAAACCATTGGGGATACTATTCAGCTATGCCAAGATTAGGACGATTGCACATTCCCGGTGGTTGTTATCATGTGATGGG
>JAZFYA010000482.1:0-7290 GCA_036443315.1 Pseudomonadales bacterium | reverse complement strand
CCCACTGAACAACCCTCACCTGCTAAAAGAGTATTTAGAGCTGACCTTGCTTAAAGCTCAAAAGATTACAGACCCCTTTGAGCAAAGCTTCTTTATTCTTGTACATATATCCTACTTACAAGCCTTTGAGGATGTTAATAAGAGAACATCTCGCTTAAGCTGTAACATACCTTTTATCAAGAAGAACCTATGTCCTCTTAGCTTTACGGATTTACCGAGAGATGACTACACAGCTGCGTTACTCGCAATCTATGAAAAAAACGAAATCGGCCCAATGCTGGAGCTTTTTTACTGGGCTTATTTGCGCTCATGCAGCCAGTATGGCATTGTTAAAGAGTCTTTAGGTGATATAGACCCTTACCGAATCCAATATCGTCGACAACGAAAAGAAGTGATGGGCCAGATAATCAAAAGAGATCTTCATGGAGCTGATACACAGACTTATATCGAGAACTATGCCCAAAAGAACAAAATAGATACTCAAGATAAGTTTACTGCTATGACACTAACCGACCTCAGCAACTTACATGCAGGAGCGATTGTTGGACTCGGAATAACACCTAAAGAACTTGAAAGATGGAAGAATAAAAGTAAGCGCCCAAAAAATGGCCTCATAATGAGGCCAAGCTAATCAGTTTCTAAGGAAATCAGAATCCGCGTAAAAGAGCGCGTAAAAGAGGACAGGCACTCTCACAAGACATCCCATCCCAAACCTGTTATAAAAACCGAGGGTGGCTAGACTGTGCAGTATCCAGGTATCACCGGAGTAGCTGTTCGCAATGCAAGGCCCGCTCAAGGACGTGGGGTTCCAATCGATGGTGGGCGATAGTAGGCCTGGCATTGCGAACAGTGGGTTCAAAGCTCCTCGGTTATAGCCTTAACTAAGTGCCATTCAGGTATAAGCTGTAGTGTTTGCAATGGTATTTAATCCTAAAACTAGCACTGCGCCGCCAATTGTTTCGCCTGTGCAAAGTCGGTTTTTCCGGACCCCAGTTTAGGTATGGCATCTACCAGAAAACAGCTGCTGGGAATCATTAAAGGCTTGCATCCCGTCTGCAACATGGCTTGCTTGATCAGGGGCAAATCAATTTCCTTGGTTGAGAGTAGTACAATGCGTTCACCTTTTTGTGGGTCTGGCAGAGTGGTGGTCAGTATCTCTAACTCATCATCTCCGACCCTGCTATCGATGTTGTCGATAGCGGCTCTTACCTGCTTCTCAACGGCACCGAGCCCCACCATTTCGCCGCCAATTTTGGCAAAGCGGGAATAGCGGTCAATAATAGTAAGAAAGCCGCTGCTATCGATACGTCCCTTATCACCGGTGATATACCAACGTTGGTGACCGATTTCACGAATAACCTGCGCCGTTTTTTCCACGTTGTTTAAATAGCCCTGCATAATTTGAGCGCCACCTATTAATATCATTCCCTCCGCACCCGTAGCCAGTTCTTGTTCGGTATTTGGGTCGATAATTTTAAAACTGGTTCCTGGCAGCGGCATGCCGACGGTACCTTGCTTACCACCGGCTTGAACTTGCCAGACATTCAAATCCAGTGCATCGGGCAGATTGACGCTGGCAACGGGTGTGGTTTCAGTCGCGCCATAGCCTTCGAGAATGGGCTTGTTAAATTTAAGTTGAAAGTCTTGCCGCACTTGCTCATTGAGTTTTTCTGCGCCAGCAACAATGATCCGTAAGCTATCAAACATTAAAGGGTGTAGCTTGCGGTTTTTTGTATACAGTCGTAAAAAAGTGGAGGTGCCACACATTATACTAGCCCGATACTTGGCAACGGCTTTGCCGATATTGAGGGCATCAGTAGGATCGGCATGGCACACCATGGGTAAGCCTTCGATTAAAGGCATAAATTGAGTGACTGTTAATCCAAAGGCATGAAATAGTGGCAGTGAAGCCATGACTACATCCTGATCCTGGGTATTGAGCACATCAGATATTTGCTTTAGGTTGGCCATAATATTGCGATGGCTCAACATCACGCCTTTGGGTGAACCTTCGCTGCCGCTGGAAAATAAAATGGCGGCGGTTTGTTCGGGGTTGTTAGCGTGGCAGTAAAGCAGTCGTAAGCACCAGGCAGGCAAGCACTTCACCGTTAACCACAGGCGAATCATTTCCACTTTAGCCATGTCGGCTTTCAGGTCTTCCAAAAACACAACGTTAATAGTGCTGAAGGCAGAGCTGAGATCAATATCCTTGCGCGCCAGTTTTTCGAGAAACTTTTTAGCGCTGTAAACAGTTTTAATCTCTGCCTGTTCAATGGCTGATTTGATAGCGCTAACGCTGGCGGAATAGTTGAGATTAACCGCCGTTTTTCCACTCATTAAGATCGCCATGTTGGCGATAACGCCGCCGGCGCTAGTGGGTAGTAACAGGCCGATGTTGATCTCTTTACTAATGGCTTGGACCCGTTTGGAAAAGGCAAGACTGGCGCATAGTGCCTGGGTAGCTGACATGGGTTCAGTGCGCGTATCGGCAATGGCCATTTCGTTACCCACGCGTTTTACCGTATCGATCCAGGCATGGGGCAGGGTGGGCAGCTGGTTGACATGTTGCTGCCAGGCATCAATCGACAGGTCGAATACCCGGCGCTTCAGTATGTCCGGGCTGGTATCTTTAGGTAGGTGGTTGCCAAATGCGATGATTATATCCCGGAACAATCCACTGCTACGGATAGCCTTTAAATTCTCGGAGGAGCGAGAAAATTGGCTGCCCCATAGGCCCCGTAGATAAAACGGAACAATAGGGATGTCGCTTGCTGTCATGCTACAGGCCCGTTCATAGCCTCTGCGAAATTCTCCCAGATGCCCCGTGCGGCTGATTGCACCTTCGGGAAACAAGCAAACCGCTTCACCTTTATCGAGTAAATTGGCTACTAGTTGCAGAGACTTTTGGCTGCTGGCTCCCGACTCTATGGGGATGCAACCCACCAGTTTAAAAAATCCTTGCAGGTACCAGCGCTCATAAATACTCTTCAGCATGACAAAGCGAATGGGTCGCGGTGAGGCGATTTGCACAATCGCCCAATCGATCCAGCTCATATGGTTGCCTAGCAATAATACGCCACCCTGTGCCGGAATATTTTTTATGCCTTGTACATCCACTTTGTAACGGCGCGTCATAATGCCCATTAATAGTATTCGCACTAGACTGTGGGGCAATTGGTAGATGGTATATAAACCACCGATTACGGCAACGATGGCGATAAGGGTTAGTAATATTTTGCCTGGAATACCGATGACAGCGAACAGAGCGGTGACAATTAAAAAGCTCAGCATGCTGATATTTTGAATCAAGTTATTACCGGCTATCACTTTTCCCAGTTCGTTGTCTTTGGCGCTAAATTGCAGCAGCGCATTGAGAGGGACAATAAACAAACCGCCCATCGCGCCAATCAATAGAAAATTAATAAAGTGGCCAGTGGTTGAGGTGATGTGCGGCAATAGGAGTAGGCCGATACCAATGCCCGCAGCACCTACAGGAATCAAGCCGGTTTCGATATGACCTTTTGACCATTTGGCCGCTAAGGTTGAGCCTAAGGCAATGCCAAGCCCGGTGGCAGCCAGAATACCTTGGATAATCACGGTGTTGTCGATCGCTAGCGTTTCCTTGGCAAAGGCGGGGAAGGTCGCCAGTAGTACTTGTCCTACTGACCAGAAAACGGCGAGGCCAATGACCGATAGGCGAATCACCTTGTTGCGAGTGATGGGCTGAATGTTTTTCAATATTGAGCGTCCGGTTAAATATTCGCGGCTACTAAATTGTTCGGCAAGGTTGCCCTGGTCCAACAAGGGAAGACGATAAGCCATGATTAATTCGAAGATGCTGTTGATAACCAGCAGCCAGCCAAGCGGTGCGATAGCAATCAAGCCGGTGCTTTTGTCACTTCCCGCCGGGAACAACGCTTCGAATAAAATGGAGAAGGCAAAGGTACCCAAAAGAATGGCGATAATGGTTGTTGCTTGAACCAGTCCGTTAGCTTCCGCTAGTCGCTCCTTGCCAAAAAGGGTCTTGATATAGCCGTACTTGGCCGGCGAGTAAATTGTTGACTGGATAGCTAGCATAAACGTCAGTCCAAACGCTAGCCAAAACCAACCCTGATAATAGCAGGCGGTGATACCGATGGTAATCACAATCGCGGCCCAGGCGGCGAGTCGCATAACGGTGTTTTTGGGGTAGCGGTCAGCAATAAAACCCGCAGGACTGAATAGCAGGATAAAAGGCAGCAAGATCAAACCATTGATCACTGCGGTCAGGACAATCTGTGTATTACCGTCATAAACCTTAAAGATGGTGTTTTGGATAGTGATCTTGTGACCCAGATCGACGAAGGCGTTGAGGAATACCACGATCAGGTAGGGTATGGCGCCGGGCAGTTTAAACAGCTTGTCCATAGGGAACCTTAGGATGGTGGCTGGTGTTGTTATATTAAGGGCGAATAATGGAAGCTAGTATTATAATACGCAACTTAATTTTCCTGTGTGCCTTGGTTGGAACCCCACGCCCTGGTGAGGGGTTAGACTACCGAGGGTGGCTAGACTGTGCGGTATCCGGATACCACCGGAGTAGCTGTTCGCAATGCAAGGCCCAATTAAAGGGTGTGGGGTTTCAACCCATAGTGAACCCATAGTGGGCCAAGCATTGCGAACAGCGGGTTTAAAGCTCCCGATTTATGGCCCTTAGTTGTTCAGTCTTAAGTCAGTGCCATTTGCTAGACCCCACTGTTGTTTTCTCATATCGCCATAACACAAGCTGAAGAGCCTATAATAATTAATAACTGCCTGCCCTTGCCTAGTTAAAATTAAAGTATAAACATTATGATTAAAAAGCCCCTAACTATAGGCGCGATTGCTGACCAAGCCGGTGTGAACGTTGAAACTATTCGTTACTATCAGCGCAAAGGACTGATCCTCGAGCCCCCTAAGCCCGCTAGTGGCTTCAGGGTGTACTCTGCTGAAACCATAGATCGATTACGATTTATTCATCGGGCCAAGGCCTTAGGGTTTACCCTGGTAGAAATTATCACGCTACTTCAACTGAGTGCATCCGATTGCACAAAAACACGCTCTTTGACCCAGCAAAAGCTGAAATTAATACGGTCAAAGATTGCCGACCTTCAATCTATAGAGGTTGCCCTAGAGCAACTGGTGACACAATGTGAATCGAGTCGGCCCAGCACTGATTGTCCTATTATTGCTGCCCTAAATAATCAGTAGCGATATTGGCTTGACTCCGTACTTGGATACGGGGTGTATGGTTGGTGAGATAAGCATTCTTAGGCATTATTATGGATATTGACCGACAAACTCAGCAGTACACACTTAGCTGGATAACGCTTGTTGTTTCTTCGGGAACGCTGTTGTGTTGCGCGCTTCCCATTCTTTTGGTTAGCTTAGGTTTTGGTGTCGCAGTGGCTTCACTGACTCACTCATGGCCCATACTGATCACATTGGCAGAATATGAGTTATGGATGTTCACCGTGTCGGCAGTGTTGTTAGGCACGACGGCATGGGTGCTGTGGTTTCGCATCCCACAATGTCCGAGTGACCCCGTGTTAGCGGAGCGTTGCACACAGGCTCGAAAATGGAGCCGTGGCATTTTTTTTGCGGCAACGATCATGTGGATGGTCGGTTTTATAAGCGCATTTCTACTGTTGCCCATTCGCAACTTTATTGGCATATAGGCATCGCTATGTGGGTGATTAAAATCTATATTCTACTGGCGGGTTTACTGCTACCAATGGCGAGCCTGGCAGATACTGTTGAAGTGGATATTAACGGGTTAACCTGCGCATTTTGTGTTGATAATCTGCAGAGGAGTTTAAAGGCGTTGCCCGATATAGAGCAGGTCGATGTTAGCCTGAAATCCAAGAAAGTACGGATAGTGTTCAGTGGCGATGTTATTGCCACCCACATAATTAAGGACATTGTCACGAACTCTGGGTTCACACCGGTTAAGATCAGAGTCGTAGACGATGACAAATAAAGGGCTGGTGTTTTTTGCTGGGTTGTCATTAGTGCTTTTTCAATCGCTGGCTCATGGTATGGGGTTGCGCTCCTTTGTTGCTTTACCTGTTGAACAAGGCGGTACTGTGCTGCGCAGTACGATTGAACGCAATGCAGATACCGACAATGCTACTTTAGTGTTCAATGCCGCCGTTGGCATCAGCAGCTGGCAGACGTTGCTGTTGGGATTGCCGTATAGGCTATCCCCCAGTGGCAGTGAGCGCCTGGGAGATATTGGAGCCCTGTACCGACAGATTATTGTGCAATCCGATACCACCGCTGGAACGGACCGACTTGGCGTGTTGGCTGGTGTGGTGATTCCAACAGCGGGTGAGCGGGATGAAGCACTACAAGTTGGAATGGTATTCACCCATTATCGTGGCAGACATGAAATTGATCTAGATGGCTTGTATCAGCGCGACCTGGGGGGGCAGGCTAGTACCGCCCGGTATGATATGTCATGGCAGTACCGCATTAGTCCACGTGAATATCCAGATTGGGGCATACCGAATGAGTGGTATGTTGTGACAGAACTTGGCGGTCGCTGGAAACAGGATAATACAGCGATTCACCAAATGACTTTTGGCCTGCAGCGGGTGGCAAAGCGTTGGGTCGTTGAAGGCGGGGTGATACAGGATGTTAATTCACCGCATGAAACTCGATATTTATTCAGTATTCGGTTTCATTAACTAGGTTAGAGAGTGGCGCAATGAAAGTAGTATTGGAATCAACGGTGACATGTCCGGAGTGCGGCCATGTAAAAACAGAAACCATGCCCACGGATGCGTGCCAGTGGTTCTATGAGTGTGGTGGCTGCCATGTGGTAATGATTCCAAAGCCGGGGGATTGTTGTGTGTATTGCTCATATGGAAATGTACCCTGCCCACCCACTCAGGCTAATGGAACGTGTTGCGGTGCTTAGCGCGATGACGGTTTACGCTGTTAACAGTATAGGAAGAATAAACTAACCCCGAATAGCGCGGCTAGCGCTCTTTTTGAGTTGAGGAAAAATCGGCTATCCTAATGGTTGCCGAACACGAAATATCCACCACTTGCCTAATATGTAGTTCCAGAGCATAACGACAATCGTCGCTAATAACTGCGCCAGCAAGTAGCAACAAATTGGGGTCAGATGAACATTTAAACAAATTGGGGTCAGATGAACATTTCATTAATCAACAATTCTACCCCTTCTTTTTAGGTCGTCCCGCCTTCCTGGGTGTTACCCGGCGGCCGTGCAATAACTCAACCTCATCTTTAAACTGCTCACTC
>JAZFYA010000481.1:0-7630 GCA_036443315.1 Pseudomonadales bacterium | reverse complement strand
GAGACTTGTTAATAATTCATTGCCCACCACAATGATTGCAACATAAGGTTTATCTTGTATCAGGTCGGCAAGATCTGTGGATGTGATGGCTGGGTTGATTGGTTTGGCTGTTATGTCGAGTGCCCCGGTGTTTTCTATCGCACGGTAAATTATCTCAAAAACGGGTGCGAAAGTAGCAATATCAGGGTACAAAAACAGCACTGGCTGATGAGATGTCGCCTCCTTAGCCAGACCATTACCAGCCAAACAGCAACCGAGCGCGATGAGGGTTAACACAGTTCGTATACAAATCATGGGCGATTACCGGCTGCAAATTATTGGTAGGTATATTCGAAAAATATCTGCACGGCACGTTTAGCCCCCGGTATATCATCTGGCAGGGCTGATGCGGAAGGGTCACGTCGGTTGCCGTTAAAGGCGTTGCTGATGGTTAAGCCAATGGCCCAATCGGGAGTATGTTTATAGCGTAGATTGAATGCTGTCGTGATCGTGCCGTCAATATCACGGCGATTATCACCGGGTACGCGTTTTTGTGGTCCAACCCAATTCACTTGGGTTGAGAAAAATACGTTCCCTGACACTTCAACGTCGGCACGCAGATACGCAAGGTAATGCGGGGCATTACCGGCGTTTTTACTAGAGATTTTATCTTCTGTGTTTTGCCAAGAAAAATGGCTGATAAACTTAGTCGTAGGGCTATATTGCCAAGTTACTTCAGACTCAAAGCCATAACCTGTTTGCTCACCACTATTTTGCGAGAGAATATTCCCTGTCGCACCAGGTATATTCTCAATCAAATCGTCCATTTCGTAGTAGTAAGTATTTAGCGCAAGCTCGATATTCAGGGTAGGCTTATAGAGAAAGACCAGTTCCAGAGTATCCACGGTTTCCGGCTCTAGATTGGGATTCCCCTCGGCAGCGGGATTATTAATCAAGTAGAGATCTGCAAATGAAGGTGGCCTAAATGCGCTGCCATAGAGCAACTTTAGCGTCAGATTGAAGCTCGCTTGCCAAACCAGGGCTAAACGTTGGTTAACCGTATCACCAAAGTCTGAATAGTTATCATAACGAATACCCGCCGTTAGGGTTAAATCACCGCCAATATCCCATTCGTCCTGTATAAAGAAAAAATTAACCCGGCGATCTTTTGGCAGGATAAAAATTAAGCTGGGATTGTTTGTTGCATTTATGACACTGCCCAAAGGCGCACCCAGCGCATCAAAATTTTTTGTTTCTTCAATATCAAATAGTTTACCGTAGGTGTGGCCTATCCCAGACAGCAGTGTGTGGTGCTTAAAGCCTTTATAGATACCGGTCAAGTTACCACGGTAATGCCGTTCTTTGTAGCTGGGCTCCCCAATTACACCGTTTGGGAACACACCAAAATAACCATTAGGAAATACCTTTAGGTCAATATCTTCGTCAATATGCAAAACGCTAAGCTGGGTTGTTAGATCCCAATGTTGATTATCAAATTGCAGTTTGTGGGTAAAATCCCCCGTTACCCGGTAGGTATTTTGTTCGCCCTCTGGGTCTAAGGCCCCTGCGTGCCCTGCACCCGTGCCTACATTAAAGCGACCCTGGTAGCTTAAGCGCAAACCCCAATTATCTGACGATAACTGCCATTCACTATCAATGGCCTCCCTCTCTCGGTTTAGTTCGCCAGGCGCCAGGGAGACATTGTTTGTAGCGGTAGTGGCAGCGTCAGTCTTAACCTTGCCACTTGATCCGTCTGTAGTTAGGTATTCCAAACTAAATGCGCTGTTGAGTGATCCCCACTGCGTCTTATTTTGCAACCAGGCTCGTTGTGTATCGAAAGATCCCACCCCGCCCCCAACTTTATTCTCGATATCATCATAACCCTTGGTAATAACGTTAATGACCCCGGAAAAGGCGTCGGCTCCGTATATTGCCGAACCCGGCCCGCGCACAATTTCAACGCGTTCTATTCGTTGAACCGGCATTCCTCCCCAGGTTGTACCACGATTATTAAAATACAGGTGGGAGGTTGGAATACCATTAATCAGTACAAGAATTCGCTGGTTGAATGTCGAATAATTACCTCGAATAACATACGTAGGGTTAACAGATACAATAGTCCGCGCAACATGGAAGCCGGGAATCGTTGCTAACAGATCATCTAAATCGGTTGCTCCCAGCGCTTTTATGTCAGCAGCCCTAATGATACTGGCAACAGAGGGGGCTGTGATTACATTCGGTACAACATGATTCTGCGGAACCGCCTTCTTTGAATTGTCCTTTGTAATGTTAACCAGCTCAGCGCCACCATACTGCAAGTCCAGGTTGTCTCTAATTGAGCTACCGTCACCCCAAACAAAGCTTTGCCACAGCAGTGCCATCAGTAGGCTATTTTTATTAATTACGACCACAGTCATCACTCCTTATTATTGCTCGATAACACGGGCATCCATCGACATTGTCTTTTAACAACGTAGTGAAACATATTTTTATAGTCCAAAACAACCCGATTGCAGACAAGTTAAACTATTGCGCTAAATTCATTATATTTGATTGACCTTCGGTCAACCGGAATTTTCTAAAGCGTTAGTTCTGTTATAAAGCATGGCATTAGCACATGACCTCGTATGAGAGATTAAATCTTTCGCCGCCGTGTTTGTCCGCGCACTAACTACCGCTATTAATGGCTTGCGATCTCTGACACTGGTGTAGCATCCCGCCGTCACCCTCGGTAGTCTAACCCCTCACTTGGTTGGAACCCCACGCCCTGGTGAGGGATTAGACTACCGAGGGTGTCTCAAACGCTTTTTCAAGGTGCGGAAGTAGGTCCAGTGGCGCGTTGCCTGTTATGCCCAATCAGAACGCGCTTTTAGTTGCCAACCTGACCGACGTTGTTGAGCGAGCACTGTTTGAGCGCTTTGCAGCGAGTTGCGCAGCCGTCGGGCAGGTTGGCAAGCGGGCAGGTTGGCAAGCGGGCGTTCGGGCATAACAGGCAACGCGCCACTGGACCGGGGGGACTCAATTTATAACCCTTTATAACGACACCCTCAAGGGCGTGGGCTTCCAACTGATAGTGAGCCTTGCAATGCAAACAGCGGGTTTATAGCTCCTTATACTGTTCAGCCATAAGTCAGCGCCATTCGTTACTAGCCCCTCATTTCTCCACTAAAAAAATCCACTAAAAAAAGAGTAGACAAACTACTGTATACACAACCATTATACTGTATAAATAAACAGTTAACGGAAAGCGAGCTATGTTAGTCCACCTCAGAAAGGTGGAACAATGTATGTCCCTGAACCACCAATGTGACCTTTTTGCTTGCCAAAATGGGCAAAGCTGTGTATTAATATGTAATACAGCTAAAAAGTGAGGTCATCATGCCAAGAAATACGAGTGTGACGTTAGGCGAACATTTCTCAAAGTTTGTTGACGGCAAAATCAGTGAAGGTCGCTTTGAATCTACCAGTGAAGCGGTAAGGGCTGGTTTGCGTCTGCTAGAAGCTGACGAAGCCAAACTAGATATTCTCAAAACTAAGCTTCTAGAAGGTAAAGCACAGCTTGACCGTGGCGAAGGTGTAGAGGGCGAGAAATTCATGGAAGCTCTATTGAGCAAATATGAATAAATATATTCTCTCACCCAATGCAGTACATAGCCTTAATGGTATTGAAGAATATTCCTTGGATAATTTCGGAAAACTGCAAACGGGAATCTATCTAAAAAAACTCCATAAAAGAATGCGCTTCCTTGCAAAAAACCCAAAACTAGGAGGCTGTCCGAGAATAGGATATTTTTAGTGGATGGAGCTGCTATAGCTATTTTGAAGGATCGCAAACTATCTACTACGACATAGTCTCTACCACTGAGATTAATATCATCGACAGACTACATCAGTCAATGGAACCGCATCGCCACCTTTTAAGTGAATAGTTGCGAATTGCATGGTAAGTGCTACGTCTGGTGTGTCTGTTTTATCAAATGGAAGTTGGCTCTTTTGACAGAAGGGGACGTCAATGCCCTCCAAAAAGGAGCAAGCAGCTGAGTTGGGCTACCCGCTCCAAGAAGGGATATTTACTGCTTAGAGATATTTCTGAGCAGGCTCTCATTATTCATGATGCACGCCTATGGGTTCTCTGTAGGATTAATTGTTTTTTGGCCTAAAACAGACACCATCATATGCGTGCGGAATGCAAATGATGGCTGTCTAAAAAGCGCCAGGAATTTATCGAACATTTCATCTTTTATTATTGATCTCTTAACAATAACGGGTTTAAGTTGTGAATAGGTAAGGCGAAAAAATTCGGCTTCTTCGCTGCCTCCAGGAACAATGCGCATTTGCCCGGAAGCCGATTCACACGCTAAGTTGAGTTTTTCCATTTCACCGTAAAGTTCCCCGCCAAAGTGATACGACATACCTTGTTCTTCTTGATAAGCCACAATCTCCTTTACAACAGTACGGTATTGTTGCTGTGCCTCAGCATCCACGGTTGATAACACATCGCAGGTAAAAAAGTCGGGCTCCTCTAATAACAAGTACCCACCGGGATTTAATTTTTCAACAAGACGCGCTAGTACCGCTTTTCGGGTGGGAATGTGCGCGAGCAATGCCCTTGCATGAATAATATCGAATTCCCCGTCCGGTAACACTTCGGCGCAATTTTGCTTCATGACAATCAAAGAAGGGTAGTTAAGCTCTTCTAAAAACCGGGTATTTAAATCTGTAGCCACCACCGCTACATCGGAGCCTAGACGCTCACATAACCATTGCGTAATCGATCCCCCTCCCCCACCGAGTTCTAAACAATGCTTAGGGGTTGTTAGAGAAATAGCTTTTTCTAGTAAGGCAATGGTTGTTTCGTCAGCGTGTTTTTCTAGAGATTTTAAGCGTTGTTGCGCACTATCCCAACTGTTGTTGAAAGAATATTCGGCGGAGCTAGTTGGTGTTGCGGTAGCTGTTATTGTTTGTATAGCTTTATTCTCTTCTTCGAGTGTGCCCAGTGCTTTTAACCGTATATTAAGAGGAGGTACAGATTCCGGGTCAATCACAACATCCAGGAGGAAGGGGCCAGATTCTCGAAAAGTTTTGTCGATCTCCAGCGCCCTTAATTCCCCGTAAGAGTTAATACGAACACTATTGATACCCAGTTCTCTTGCCATACCGGCGATATTGACATCCGGCAGCTGATAGGCAATGGATTCGGCGTTGGCAAGTCGCTGGCCATGTTTAACAGTGCCGAGTGCCGCGTCATTGAGGACGATATACAAAATATTGAGCTGGTGTTGCAACGCAACCGTTATTTCCTGGCCTGCCATTAACAAAGCCCCATCGCCCGTCACACAGACCACTGGTCGGGTCTTATCAGCAAAGGCATGACCAACAGCACTGCCAATGGCCCATCCCATTGCACAGAAACCCATATCAACAGAGAAAAGATTTTGTGGAAGACCCATTTGCTCCTTGATATCCCAATAGTGGATTCCCCAAAGAAACGAGTTTCCAGCATCCATTACCATATGCGTATCAGCGGGTACGCAATCGTTGATATAACGCAACAACTGCAGCGGTTTAACAGGCCCATCATTGTCCTGAACGGCTGAATCTTCTTGATAAATAACACCCTGGCGACTTTTAGGGATCAGTCTCTTGATACTAAAATGTGATGGCTTTTTATCGATAAGGGTTAGCACTTCTTTAAAAATCGTGCTGGGCGAACCTAACACTTGAAGCTTTGCCATCGGTGAATCGAGTAAATATTCCGGATTACGACTAACGTGGATCAAACGATGCGATAAAATGGTTTCTGAGTCCCAGCAAAGCGTTGAAGCTTCGTCCAGGCGAACGCCAACAGCAACGATCAGGTCAGCGTTTTCGGCTATCAGCGCATCCCTAGCACTTTGGTGGCCCCCCAGTCCTAAAACACCACAATGGTGGGGATGATTGCTAGGCACAAGTCCTTTACCCATAGGGGTTGTTAACGATAGCCCAATGTTTTTGGGTTGCTAATCGAAGAATGTCAGCAATAGCACCCGCCGCGTCGGGACCAATAACCAGCGCACCCGATTTTGCATCATCAATTAATTGATAGAGATGGCCAACCGTTTCTACCGCACACATATCAGGCTGACGATCAGCCGGAAGCCAATAATCGGTTTGAGTCGATAAAAAGGGTTGACGCATAACATCAGGTGGAACACTCAAATGTACCGGTCCAGGGGCGCTCCCTAGAGCGATGCTGACCGCTTTAAACAATTTGGGCATCAACTGCTGTTGATGCGATACTAAGCTACTGTACCGTGTACAGTGTTTTAACATAGCGACGGTATCCACACCATCATCGGCAGACTCCTGTAAGGCACCTCGTCCGAAGTGTGTTAACGCTGACTGTGCAGTAATAATCAGCACCGGTATCTGGTTGCTGTAAGCACAGGCTATCCCAGTGATTAAATTAGTTGTACCGGGGCCTGATGTTGCACAACAAACACCCAGCTTGCCTGTTTTTCTAGCGTAGCCATCGGCCATCGCCACAGCGCCAGCTTCATGCCGTGCTAAGATATGTCCCACCCCTGCTTGGCGCTGACTACGCGCCAACGCATTATAAAAGGGTTCAATACAACCGCCTGGAATACCAAAAATGTACTCTACTCCCAGGTACGTAAGGTATTACAAAATAGCATCACCACTGTCTAAAACGCGGGTATCGTTATCTACATTTAAAGCAGAGTGGATAGATAGGTTTTTCATGACATTAACTCCCAGTTGTTGGTTGTCATGTCACTTTATCTCACCCTAAGCGTCTATAAAATCAACCTTGTTGCGTAAAAATTGATAACAATGCTATAAGCTATCCGTTATTAGAATCATTGAGTGTTACTGTGGCAAGACCAAATCAAAGTGTGCTTGCGGCTTGCCCTGCATCTGAGGGGCAATCCGTTTCGCCGCGACGGTGTGAATCGCTGTTTTAAGGCCCGCTGAAAAAATAACACTCGGTCCCTGGTAGTTTTTTGTAACTAACTGAAGCGTTAATGTATTGATTTGCCGTCCAAGTGCCTGGTTATCAGTAAAAAAACCAAAGGTTACACCGTGTTGAACATAGGGTAAAAAATTAGCGATTACTATTATACGATCAAACCAAGCTGACTTTAAAATATCCGCTAAAATCGCTTTATCCATAGCACTGATAATCCAAATAGCCGAATGGTCAGCAGCGATTTTTTGATTGCCTTTTAGTAGCGAACGATACGCTAGAGCCTGATCAATTGCCGACTGCTCTACTTGTTTAACCACAACCTGGTGCTTTGTTGAATCCGCCGCTGTTTGAATTTGCTTAACATACCAATTGTCAGTGGGAATGGTTGAGATTATATAAAATTGGGTGATCGACGGTGCAACGGCATTCATTGTTGACAGCACTGAAACCGGATCAGGCCGCAATATAATCGATAAGGTCGCTGGCAGTTTTTGTGGGTAGTGATAAAGCAGCGCGATTGTTGGCGGTTTAGGTTTGTTCTTAAAGCTAATGTTATTGAGACTTGTTAATAATTCATTGCCCACCACAATGATTGCAACATAAGGTTTATCTTGTATCAGGTCGGCAAGATCTGTGGATGTGATGGCTGGGTTGATTGGTTTGGCTGTTATGTCGAGTGCCCCG
>JAZFYA010000480.1:0-20101 GCA_036443315.1 Pseudomonadales bacterium | reverse complement strand
AGATCTGGTGGCCGCTGTTCTCGATGAAGCAGCTAAATTTGCCAGTGGCGTATTGTCGCCATTAAATACCATAGGTGATTTAAACGCTGCGGTTTGCAAAGACAATGCGGTGCAGGAAACGATGGGTTTCGCGGCAGCCTATCGGCAGTTTGTCGATGGTGGCTGGGTAGCTTTGCCCTGTAACCCCGAATACGGTGGTATGGGGTTGCCGGAAAGTGTCGGTATGGCCTCGATGGAAATGTGGACTGCCGCTAATATTAGTTTCGCCTTATGTCCTATGTTAGGGCAGGGCGCGATTGGGGCTATTGAAGCCCATGCCAGTGATGAGTTAAAAAATATCTTCCTGGAAAAAATGGTTTCTGGCCAATGGACTGGCTCCATGAATCTGACGGAGCCACAGGCTGGATCAGATTTGGCTGCTGTTCGCAGCAAGGCTGTTCCCGAAGATGATCATTATCGTATTAGTGGCACTAAGATTTTTATCACTTGGGGTGATCATCAGATGACGGATAATATCGTGCATTTAGTTTTGGCGCGCACTCCCGATGCTCCCGAAGGGGTGAAAGGGATATCACTTTTTATAGTGCCTAAATTTTTAGTCAATGATGATGGCTCCCTGGGAGAACGCAATGATGCCTATGCCGTATCGGTCGAACACAAAATGGGTATTCATGCCAGCCCCACCTGTGTGATGAGCTTTGGTGAAAATACCGGTGCCCTCGGCTATCTAATAGGTGAGGAAAACAAGGGCCTCGCCTATATGTTTACCATGATGAATCACGCACGTTTGAATGTTGGCGTGCAGGGTGTGGCCTTGGCGGATCGCGCGTATCAGCAAGCTGTAAGTTATGCCAGGGAGCGTGTGCAGGGTGTTGCCGTTGGCGATGTTGAAAAGGGCACCATTATCCATCATCCAGATGTGCGCCGTATGTTAATGGTGATGAGGTCGTTGACGGAAGCATCTCGGGCGCTATGTTACGTCTCTGCGTCGGCTTTTGATGTTGCTCACCATGGTTTAGATGGCGAGGGGCGCAAGTGGGCCAATGCTCGTGGTGAATTACTAACGCCTATAGCCAAAGGTTGGTCGACGGAGATTTCCCAGGAGGTAGCGTCGCTAGGTGTGCAAATCCACGGCGGAATGGGTTTTGTGGAAGAAACTGGTGCGGCTCAAACTATGCGTGATACCAGGATTACCACTATCTACGAAGGCACCACCGGTATTCAGGCCAATGATTTGATTGGCCGTAAGTTGATCCGTGATGGTGGCGGCGAATTGAATCGCCTGTTGGCGGATATACGTGCCACTCAGGTTGAAGTGGCCGCAGTGGGTGAAGAGATGGCTAGCATTGCAGCTGCATTAGCTGATGGGGTGGATTCACTGGAAGGCGTTGCCAACTGGGTCATCAGTCATCAGCTTGATAATCCACAATTGCCTGCTGCGGTGGCGGTTAACTTCCTGATGGCGGCGGGCACGATTGTCGGGGGTTGGCTACTGGCGAAGGCGGCGATGATAGCCAAGGCGAAGATGGCTGAGGATCAAGCTTTTTACGGAGCCAAGGTGATTACTGCACGTTTCTATGCCGAGCAGATTATGCCCAGAGTAGCGGCTTATGTGAAAGCGGCTGAGTCGGGCAGTGATATGACGATGGCTTTGAATGATGATCAGTTTTAGTTGACCCTCGAACGTTATCAAAAGGAGAGCCGCGGCTCTCCTTTTTTGTCTTTATGGCTTTGATTCAGGTCATCACTGTTGGATTAACTGGGAGGCTTACCTCGCAACCAATAGTGCTATAATCGCCGTCGGCTTGAGCATAGGTACGTGGGCGCAGGGGTTATATATTATAAGATAATCTGTTTGGAGTTTTATGATGAGTGATTTTAAAAAGTGGGAATGTGTGATTTGTGGCTTTATCTATGATGAAGCTGGAGGTTTGCCGGATGATGGCATCCCGCCGGGAACTAAATGGGAGGATGTACCCGAAGATTGGGAATGTCCGGATTGCGGCATCAGCAAGTTCGATTTTGATATGCTGGAAGCTGATTGATTGTTTGGTTTTTAGTCAGTCTTTGGTTTGGAAAGGGCAGCTGGGTAAGCTGCCCTTTTTGGTTTTGCAGGAACAGAGAAAAGATTTTTGACGGCATCGCAACCGGGTGCTTGCGAGCCGGATAGAGGCTAGACTGTTTGTCATCTAAAGTTACAATTGGTTTTTCTGATATGTATTGACTTGCCAACAGAACGATATGTTGAGATTAACAAAACGTTGGCAAGTTAATACATGATGTCTAGGATGATGGCTGTGTCGGATCAGATCGAGATCACAACAAATAGGCCTTTATTTGTTATACATTTACTTTTTTTTGGGGGTGGGTGGGAAATCTTAATGAGGGTCTAGGCGCGACTCCAATTCGAACAATAAATCCTGTAGGTGTTTTAACTCACGTTCTCGTACCGCACTGAGCTCGCGAGTTTTGGTGACTAAAATATCCAGTTCCTCTGCGGTGATATGCTGAGTAGCGGCGCGTTCCAGTATTTCGTCGACATTGATACTACTCCGAGGCATAGCATCACTTTTGATTTCAATTAATGCAATTAATGTATATTAAGTGTAGAAGCGTTAAGGCAGAATGTAGCGGCATTATTTCGCAGTTATTAGATTTTTAGGCTATGGAAAAATGATGGTTTAAGACCGTAGTTTTCTATTAATTATATGGTCTAATGGTTTTCCTGAGTGATTCGACCTCGGCGCAAAAGCGTACAACATAAATGTGTGAATCTACCGGTGTTTTCTGCGCTTGTATTGGCTGCCCTCAATAACCCCGGTCCCGAATGGCACTGACTTAAAGGCAGCGCTGTTAACGGCTTGCGACCGTAGTATCCCGCCGCCACCCTCGGTAGTCTAAGCCCTCACTCGGTTGGAACCCCACGCCCTGGTGAGGGCTTAGACTACCGAGGGTGGCTAGACTGTGCAGTATCCAGGTACCACCGGCGTAGCGGTTCGCAATGCAAGGCCCGCTCAAGGGCGTGGGGTTCCAATCGATAATGGGCGATAGAGGGCCTTGCATTGCGAACAGCGGGTTCAAAGCTCCTCAGTTATAGCCTTAAGTAAGTACCATTCACCCCGGTCCCTAATAACACTTATGTTGCTTTATTGGTCTGCTAGGTTGATAAATGCTTATTGTGCATAGGCAGGATGCGGTCGGCTTGATCTGCCAGTATCTGGCTATGGGTTACCACTAATAGGGCGCACTGCTTGTGTTTGACCTGTTGGTAGAGGAATTCACCCATAACTTCTGATGTTGTTTGATCTAGGTTGCCGGTGGGTTCGTCGGCTAATATCAACTTGGGCTGGTGGGCGAGGGCACGGATAATAGCAACGCGTTGCTGTTCGCCACCGGAGAGTTGTTCGGGAAAATGATCGTGTTTAGTCGCCAGTCCCACCTCATTTAGTTGCTCCAGTACCTGTTGTTGGTGAATTTTCAGGTTATTAAGTTCAAGAGGTAGGCAGCAATTTTCCGCAACGGTAAGGGTGGGTATCAGATTAAAAAACTGGAAGATAAAGCCAATCGAGCGGCGTCTGAGCAGCGTGCGGTGGTGTTCGTTAAGCGCAAGTATTGATTGGCCATCAATAACAATGTCACCCTGGTCGGGCTTATCGAGGCCAGCAATCAGGTTGAGCAAGGTGGTTTTGCCGCAACCGCTGGGGCCAGTAATGGCTACAATTTCTCCCTCGGTTAATTGTAGCGAGAGATCATTAAAAACCGTTTGTTGATCATAGGTTTTTTTTAGTCCCTCAATTCTAAGTAGACATGCTGCCATTAGCCTAATTTCTGGTCGTAGCGCTCGCTGAGTATAGTGTAAAACTGCTCACGCATTTCTGTGACGTCTTTGCGCAGTAGGCCAACCTTTTCAGTGTCAGTATAGCGGCCTGGATACACCTGCTTGTGATACAGGGCCATCTTACTGGTATAGAGTTTCAAGGCTTTTTCCAGTCGTTGCTCACCCAGCAGTAGCAATTTGGATTCGGCAATAGACACCTCCTCATACACCTCCACCAGTTGATTGCTCAGCTCTTCCAGTTCCCGCTCTTGTTTGGCTGACATTCGCTCTGCCTTGGGACCAATTTCACTAGCCAGTGAGGCATATTTACTGAATACATGGCTCACCTTTCCTACATGCTGCGCTACTTGCTCTAATAATCCAATACGCCGTGAGGTATTGACCTGTTGTAGTTGCTTGAGTTTGTCCTTCATGCTGTAAAATACCGCCAGCCCGCCAAAGCCAGCGCCTAGCATAATGGTAATGACTGCGTCGAAAAAAGTTGTGTTATTCATGGGTTGTGTGATTCATGGGTAGTATCGTTGGTTATTGTTAGCTGCCACTGAGTTTGACTTGGTAGCCTTTGTCCTGTAAGACTTGTTGCAGAATTTTTCGCTGATCACCCTGGATCTCGATGATACCGTTTTTTATCGAGCCCCCGGTACTGCAGCGTTGTTTAAGTTCTTTGGCCAGCTTTTTAAGCTCTGCTTCTGCCAGTAGTATACCGGAGATCAGTGTTACCCCTTTACCTTTCCGGCCCTTGATTTCCCGTTGTAAGCGCACGATACCGTCTCCAGTGGGAATGCTCTGCTTGTCTTGCTGGCACTGACACTGCGTGATCGGCTGGTTGCAGTCAGGGCAGAGGCGGCCTTGGTCGGTGGAGTAGACGACTCGGTTCATAACAGCTGTCCCAAAATATTGTTCTGTCGATTTATAGCGGCGACCATTATAATCCTAAATTCTGTATTTAACTGTGGATTTTAGGCTAATCATTCTTCTTCGCAAATCACCGATCTCTAGCAACCAATAACCGAGGAAAGGCTGTGGGAAAACATGATGATATCAGTTGGTTAAAAGAGCAAGTGGTGGATTTGCAGAGCCAATTGGCGTTCCAGGAGGATACGATTCAGGCTCTGAATACAGTGGTTACCCGTCAGCAGCAGCAAATTGAGCAATTGAATGAGCTTTGCAACAGTCAAAAGTCCCAACTGGAGCACATGGCCAGTGAGATGGAGGGTGGTGTAACGGAGGAGAAGCCGCCCCATTACTAGAGATTCTCCTATTCTCCCGCTACACTGTAGGAGAAAAGCTGAGAGGGTGTTAATAACAACTCAGGTATAGGTTTGCTGAGTTAAGGGATGAAATTTTGCGAGGGTTTCTTATCCCCCTCTCAGTTAATGGCCTAACAGAAATTGACTAGATGGCAAATGTAGAATTTAACGAGGACTTGCGAGATGGCCTTCAGGAAATAGCCAATATCGCCGTTGGTGCAGCGGGGGATAAAATTGCCCGTAGCTTCTCTACCTTTGTGCAAATCCCCATTCCCAGTGTTCATCTGCTGGAAGCTGCTGATATTATGATGGCGTTAACCGCTGTGGAGTCCGGTGCTCGGGTAACCGCAGTGACGCAGTCTTTTTTTGGCCATGGAATCAGCGGTGAGGCTCTGTTAATTTTTACCGATGCCAGTATGATGGAGCTGTCTCAGTTGATGGGTTATCAGGTGGCTAATGATGATCACCAACAGGTAGAGTTGGTGCTGGAAATGGCCTCACTGCTTAATGGTTCCTGTATTCAGGGGATTTGTTCCCAGTTGGATATCAGCGTGTTGCTCAAGCATCCCAGGTTATTGGGGCAGCATACTTCCTTAACAGATATTCTCAACACGACAAAGTTTCCTTGGCGCCAAACCCTGGCAATTGAATTGAATTATGCCTTTGAAGATTACAATATCACCTGTGATTTGATTATTTTATTTCATGAGGACTCTCTGTCATCCCTTTTTACCCAGATTGACTTTTTGATCGAGTAATTTACGTGCCTGATGCGCCGAGCTTTCAAGATTTACATTGGTTACTGGATATTATTCAGAGTACTGATATTGGTATTGTGGTGCTGGGCAAAAACTTTGATATAGAAATTTATAACCGCTTTATGCAGGTGCATAGCAATATTGGTCCCGAGGATGCTATTGGCACCAATATTTTCGATCTCTTTTCCTATCTTGATGATGAATGGTTTAAACGCCGGGTGAATTCGGTATTCGAATTGGGTATTCCCGTTTATACCACCTGGGAGCAGCGGGATAATGTATTTGATTTTTCTTTGAAGTTACCCATTCATCACGAAACCCAGTGCATGTTCCAAAATACTACTTTCCTGCCACTTCGCTCATCCCTGGATGAGGTTGAAAAAGTCGGTATTGTGGTTTACGACGTTACCGATACTGCGGTTAACCGCGCCAAGCTGGAAATAGTTAAGGATGAGTTGTTGCGCCTTAGCCGTACTGACAAACTTACCGCCCTTTGGAATCGTGGTTACTGGGAAGAGCGTTTAAACGATGAGTTCAAGCGTAACCAGCGCATTAAGAGTAATGTGGCTTTGGTGATGTTCGATATCGATCACTTCAAAAAAATCAATGATAACTACGGTCATCAAATTGGCGATGAAGCCATTCGTGGGGTCTCCAAGATGCTACTTGAAAGCTCTCGGGAGATTGATATCTGCGGTCGTTATGGTGGTGAAGAATTTGTCGTTATTCTTCCTGATACCGATATCGATGGTGCTATTATTTATAGTGAACGATTAAGAAAGAAAGTTGAAGCCTTCACTGTGCACGGAGAGGGTCAGCTAATAAAGTTTACTATCAGTCTTGGGATCGCTTTATTGGATGACCGAATAAAGTATCCCGTTGACTGGATTGTTAGTGCGGATAAAGCACTGTATAAATCCAAGGATGGTGGTAGGAACCAGACTAATGTGTTCGGCGTTGGGAAGGTTGTTTCTGATCAGATTGATGCTTTGTAGACTTTGTTTTTCTCTTCCGGATAGCCAGCAGGGTGGTGAGTCAGTATTATAAGCGTGTTTCTAATTTTATCGTGCTGCTATTATTGAATTGAAACTGTGCTTATAACTGTAACTAGCTTATGACCAAAGAACGAGTATTAACCGGTATTACCACTACCGGCACCCCCCATTTAGGCAATTACGTGGGTGCCATCAAGCCAGCGATTGAGGCTAGCCATAATAGTGAGCTGGATTCCTTCTTTTTTTTGGCGGATTATCATGCCCTGATCAAGTGTCACGATCCGGCACAGGTGCGGCAGTCCACCAAGGAGATTGCCGCCACTTGGCTGGCGCTGGGCCTGGATACCGATAACAGTACTTTTTATCGCCAGTCCGATGTGCCAGAAATTACCGAACTCAGTTGGATTCTGACCTGCATGACTGCCAAGGGCCTGATGAATCGCGCCCATGCTTATAAAGCAGCAGTTCAGGCCAATGAGGAAGGAGGTGAAGATCCGGATAACGCAATTACTATGGGGCTATTTAGTTATCCTGTGCTGATGGCGGCGGATATCTTGATGTTTAACGGTCACAAAATTCCCGTCGGTAAAGATCAAATCCAACATGTCGAAATGGCCAGAGATATTGCCCAGCGTTTCAATCATCATTGCGAAGAGTTATTTGTATTGCCCGACGCCCTTGTCAGCGATGATGTGGCCGTGTTGAATGGCCTTGATGGACGAAAGATGAGTAAGAGTTACAGCAATACCATTCCGCTGTTTTTGACTGAGAAAAAATTGCAAAAGCATATCAATAAAATCAAAACCAATTTATTAGAGCCTGGGGAACCTAAAGATCCCGATGATTCAACTGTGTTTCAAATTTGGCAGGCCTTTGCCACGGATGAACAAACCCAATATATGCGTGAGCAATTTACCCAAGGCATTGCCTGGGGGCAGGCGAAGAAGGAATTATTTGCATTGATTAATATGGAGGTTGGTTCAGCGAGAGAGCGTTATGATGAGCTTATGGCGGATGGCGAATTTATTGAACAGGAGCTTCAGAAAGGTGCCATCAAAGCCCGTGAGTATGCATCCGATTTATTAAAGAAAGTACGCACTGCGGTGGGGATAGCTCCCATCCTGCTTTAACCCTTTGCAGTTTTTAGGGCGCGGGTACGAGGCGTTTTTCCAAGTCTCCTTTTATGAAATCTTGGTGGGTCTATGTTGAGGGGAAACAACGAAACAATGGACCGCTTTTGGACTGACCCGAAGGGCGCTAAGCAAGGTCGTCCTCTGCTGCGTTGCATCAATTTGACAGCCTCCTAGGATCGGCCTCTGCGTTGAAAAACCTGTACTCCGATGGAACCACTGATGCACCTGATCTGTCCCTTACATCCGCTACCGGTGTTTTTGATTCAACGGCTGCGATTGTTCGCAACCGCAAGTTCAGGCTAAGCATCCATTGATGCGCTTGCTGGTGTAATATACCCAAAGCGTTTGAAATTTAGGTGTTATAGGCCGCTCCTGCGCATCCATGCGCCTGCGGCATTAGTGCATCCATGCACGTCACACCCCCTTTTTGCCCATGGCTACGTTGTTTGAACTTAAAATATTGACAGTTTCCTGCGTTCAAACGCCTTGTCATGAACAACTTTCCATAGATAAATAAGGGACGCACTCTAACACCTAAATTTCAAACGCTTTGGGTATATCAAGGCTGGTCTTTTGGTCAGGCAAAAAAAGCCGCCTTAATAAGACGGCAACTTTTGGCGCTAGGAAGAGCTAAAGTTAAAAACGTTTTAGAATGGAAATACCACGATGATTGATGCCCCAGGAAAAGTCTTTCTTGTCAACCACTACACCAAAACCATATTTGCCTGCCACTTTGGCCTGGCCTATATAAACTCCCTGAGCTATTTCAAATCCACGTATTTTTAGATTTTTACTGAATTTCATGACTTTAATGGTTTTGCCATACTTTAGAGTAAGCTCCTCACTCGCCTGTGCCGCCTGGCTGTTAAGTATTGCACTGACGAATGACATCAATACTAATTTGCAGACCTGCTTTTTGAGTGTTTTGCTAGTTTTCATAACAAGGTTCCGGTTGCTGTTGAAATTAACTATAACAGCGATTGGAAACTGCTCAACGACTATGTTCGAGGGTTGTGAGATAGCTCACATAGAAAGGTTCCATTTGTCGATTTAGTCTTTAAAAAACCTAGAAACCGCAGTTGGATCACGAAAATTCACACAAGCAATTGATTTTACTAGAAATATACACAGGACTCCACAAAGAGTACGTCGTGGGGCAGGCTCATTTGAAAAAGCTTTCATCACCCATTAAGGTGACTATGAGTTTTTACTGGGAGTTTTTACTGGTTTTGCGGGGTTCGGTCCTATGCATACCGAGAGCTTACACATCTTTTTCGCGCTCAACTGCGGTTTCTAGGATAATTCAGTACTATTGCTGCGTGGTTCCTAGAGTCTGGCTGCCCATTCAGTTCGAGAAGGGAAAAATAGGCTAATTAGTTGAATCTATTGTAAAACTCATCTAGTTTTACAGACACTTACTGTGAAAGAGTGATCAGGACTGTTTGGAGTAGTCCGGTGAATTACAATAGGGGTTTGTTATTAAAGAATAAGGAATAAGGAATAGTGAATGACTGAAAAGCCTACATTATTGGTAATTGGTGGCGAGATTAATCAACAATCGCCATTGCTTTTGCATCTTCAGAGCGAGCTCAATATTGTTTATGCCGCCAATGCTGATCAGGTGATTGATATTACCTCTGACCGAGAGCCACTTGATTTAGTGTTGATTGATATAGTTAGCCTCGGCGAAAAAGCTTATGAAACCTGCATGTGGCTGAAGACCGACACTGATGTCAAGGATGTGCCGATTATGGTACTGGGGGAAAAGGAAGAGGATATATCGCGTTGGCTGGGTGCTGGAGCCGTTGACCTTCTTTGTCGGTCTACTCCGGTGGGTCTGGCTGCTGCTAGAATCAAATCGCAGTTAGAACTGAAATACAAAACTAATTTACTGGTAGATCTTGCTTCTCTGGACGGTTTGACCACTTTAATCAATAAACAACGTCTGGATGATTATCTGGATATCGAATGGTGTCGTAGTTTGCGGGAGTTCTATCCGCTGTCGCTAGTTAAAATTGATATTGACTCTTTTACTGCTTATAACGATTACTATGGTATTGGCAATGGTGATGATGCGCTGAAACGTATTGCTAGAGCTCTAATGGTCAACTGTAGCCGCGCTGGTGATATGTTGTCACGATATGGCGCAGATGAATTTGTAGTCCTATTGCCTGCGATTGAACTGGATAACGCTTTAATTGTGGCGGAGCGAATGGTGAGTGCTGTTAGTGCACTGACCATCGATCACGAGTTATCTGCGTTTGGTGGACGCCTGACTATCAGTGCTGGTGTGGCGACCATAGAGCCTTCTCGTGATAAACGTTGCCAAGATATGTTCGACGAAGCTGAGGAAATGTTATATCGGGCTCAACAAAGCGGTGGTAATCAGGCCCAGGGTATTTCTATTTAGACATTACCCGTCTTGCCTACCCATTGCGTTTAGTGGGACATATTAAGTGCAGTGTTTCACCTCTGCTGAGAAAAATATTGTCATTGCGTAGCGCAGCAACCTCCTCCAGGTTACTCCATTCTCAAATCAGCACTCATACCCTTATGATCATTCCAGGGAAGCAAAACCGCTCCCTTTACCGATTAATATGCATAATTACTTTTCGCTGGCCACTATAATGACGATGCTCCCATAAATAAATTCCCTGCCAGGTTCCTAGTGCCAGCTCGCTGTTAATCACGGGAATCGATAGGCTGGTTGCAGTCAGGGCTGACTTGATATGGGCGGGCATATCGTCGGCACCTTCCAGGGTATGGGTGTAGAGCGGATCATTTTCCGGTACTAAACGATTTAGCCAGTTTTCCAAATCAAGCTGGGCTGATGGGTCATAATTTTCCTGAATCAATAAACTTGCCGATGTGTGTTGGATGAATAAAGTACATAAGCCTTCATCCATATTAGTCGCAGTGACAGCCCGTTGTACCTGTGGGGTAAAGGTTTGTAGGCCTTGCCCATTAACGTCAATAGACAATATTTTTATCATTGTTAACCCATCCTTTTTCTAACCAGGCATCGGCTCGTGGTGGTGAATTGTCGTGTCACGTTCAAGGTGGAAGGGTGAACATTATCGGCAATTGCAAAATTTGTTTAATCGGGAAATTTAATCTGAAATAATGCACCGCCCAGAGGGGAGTCCTCGATAACTAAATGGCCTTGATAACTTTCCATAATATCCCAGGCCACATCAAGACCGATGCCCTGGCCGCTGTCACGATTGTCGGCGCGCAATCCGCGTTTGATTAACTGCTTGCGAAGGTGGATAGGAATACCTTCGCCATCGTCATGAATGTTAATAACTAGTTCATTGTTGTTGTTGTTGGAATCTATTTTAACCGTATTAACACAGGCCTTACAGGCATTGTCTAATAGGTTACCCAGGATTTCAATCAAATCGCGCTGGTCGCCTTTAAACTGGGCGTTATCACTAATGTTCAGCATAAATGAAATATTTTTACTGGCATAAACTTTGGCGAGGGCCGATGTTAAGCGTTCAGTGCCTTCCTTAACGTTAACCGTTTCTCCCAGTTTATAGGGGGTCGTTACAACAGCGCGTTGTAACTGGTGTTTAATAATTTCATCCATGTGCTGGATTTGTTCTGTAATAAGCGGTAGGTCGTAGTTATTGCTCTCCAGCTCTGCCTGGATGACAGCCAAGGGTGTTTTCAAACTATGGGCCAGATCAGACAGGGTGGCATGATAACGTTTTCTTTGGCGTTGTTCGGCGGCCAGTAACTCATTAAGATTATTGGTGATACCCATTAGCTCCCTTGGATACTCTCCTTCCAGTCGGGACTTTTCCCCGTTTTCTACCTGTTTTAGTTTTACTGCCAGCTGACGTAATGGATGAGTTCCCCAGCGTAGCACTAACAGCAGAATAAAAATCAGTGTAAATCCTATAATGGCAAACCACAACTGTAGCTGTTGTTGAAAGGCCGCGATTTTTTTCTTTATTGGCATATTATCTTCTAGCACAGTAAAGGTTAATAATTGTGGCTTATCTTCAATAAACTCCCAAAGCACACTGTAGTGGTAACTATAATAGTGGGGGCCTATCTGGAACTCGGTCTTACCAGGTTCGGGTTTTTGGGCGTTTAACAGTGCGTTATCAATATTTAGAGAATGGGCAGAATAGGAAGTCCACAAAATCTTTCCCTTTTCATCAGTGATATAGCCATAAAGTCCTGATTCGTATGTATCAAAACGGCCCTCACGCAATTCATCGGGTAGTTCAATACCGCCTTCACCAAATTGGGCAGAGGATAGCAGTATATAGTTTTGCAGGCGCAGTTGTTCCTGTTTAGTAGAAACAATATTGTCGTAGAATATCTGGTCGATGATGTAACCGAGCACGCCAAAGAATAGACCGAGTAGCAACAGGCTGCCTAAGAGCAGGCGACCGAAAAGTGTATTGGGCAAGCTAAGATTCATCAGTGATGGGATTATTGATCAGATTAAATCGATAACCTTGTCCGCGTACCGTGGTAATAGGTTTGAGCGTGTTACCGGGGTCAATTTTTTTACGCAGGCGACCAATAAATACTTCGATCACATTGCTGTCGCGATCGAAGTCCTGATCGTAAAGGTGTTCGGTTAATTCGATTTTGGAAACGACTTTACCCGCATGGTGGGCAAGGTATTCGAGGGTGTTATATTCGTAGCTGGTCAGGGTCATCAGCTTGCCATTAATTGAAGCAAATTTGGCGCTGGTATCCAATACCAAGGGGCCAAAGTTGAGAGTAGGGCTCGCGCTGCCGGTACTACGGCGTAGCAGGGCATTGATACGGGCGATAACTTCTGCCATATGGAAGGGTTTGACTACGTAGTCATCGGCACCGGCTTCCAGCCCTTCTACTTTATCTTGCCAGTTTCCACGGGCGGTAAGAATTAGTACGGGATACGTTTTGCCCTGTTGTCGCATCCTGCGGATCAGCTCGATGCCAGAAATTTCCGGCAGTCCCAGATCCACCATAGCCAAGTCATAGGGGTATTCCCTGAACATAAACTGGCCTTCCCGACCGTCTTTAGCCGTATCTGTGGCGAAACCATGTTTTTGCAGTGCACTAGCTAGTTGCTGACGCAGGTTCTCTTCATCTTCAACGATCAGTATACGCATGTGCTGTTGGTGTCTCAAATACAGCTGAAAGGGGCTAAAAGTGTAGCAGGAGTGGCATTGGTCTGCATTTAAAGAAACTATGAGCCTATACAGCCCATTAAAAAACGGTAAACAACACCGTTGCTTACCGTTCTCTTTAACTGCTTA
Source organism: Pseudomonadales bacterium (assembly GCA_036443315.1). Lineage (GTDB taxonomy): Bacteria > Pseudomonadota > Gammaproteobacteria > Pseudomonadales > Dasaniaceae > Oceanicoccus. The sequence goes on along the minus strand of JAZFYA010000480.1, from coordinate 6,857 downwards.
ACGCTAATTTCTTAAGATGATGCTTTGGTTTACCTACAAACCTTTTTAGCTGTTTTGATTTGCTTCTTGCTGCATACGTCCTGGCCACCTTTGCCCACACACCATTTTTTGCGGTTGTCCCAGGCACTGATATCGGCCAATTTACCATTTGAGCACTTAACCTGATAGTGTGAGTAAATAACGGCATTATCTACCACGATATCTTCAACATATTTGATGCTGGTAGGCTTGGCAGCAAAAGCACTGGTGCTAGCGGCAAGAACAGCAGCAGTTAATACGAGTTTTTTGATCCCCATCATTTTAGTCTCTCCATACATTTCTAATGGTTAGTGTGAATGTTTTCACTAGTTATTACTTAAGTTTGGATGAAGTATGGACTTTTGAAACTGAACCGAAGCTGAATGGGTGGGTTAATTTTCAAATAAATGTAGGGTAAATACCAGAAGGAGGGATATAGGCACAGGTTTTGGTTAAAAACTAATCGATTTGGGCGGATATTAGATATCCTTATTGTCTAGCTCGTCTGGGGAAACCGCTTCATAGTGCTCAGTCTGTTTTTCTTCGGTCAGCCGACAATGGTGGCAGGCTAGGGAACGGTTGGAGATTTTTGCCCAGCGCTTTTGAAAGGGGTTATTACCCCAGCAATACTGGGTATAGAAATAGTCGCCTTTTTTGAAACCTTGCATAGATAAATATTTCTGGGTGAGTAAAAAGGGCCGGACCACATGGCCTAGTTGCTGGTGACAGTATTGGCAGGATTTAGTATGCATATAGTCAAAAATAGTGAGAAGAATATAGGCAAGCACGGTGACAAAAACCGTGATGAGGGCATAGGGCCAGGCGTTTTCAGTGATGAAAAAACTGACACCAGCGGCTAATGCAATAAAAATCAGCAGAACGTAGCTGCATAGCAGGAAATTTTTGAAAAGTGGGGATTCCAGGGATTGAACTCGGTTATAGGTTTCCAGGTTTTCCATCAGCTATAAATATCACCATTAGCAGTATTTTATAGATGGGCAAGTTCTCTTGCTTGCCCGCAATGAGGCTAGACTTACCTATCAACCTGTACCGATTGATGTTAACACAATTTTGAATTTTCGATCACCGTGTGTACTAGTATGATAAGTGCTGTTTTGGGAGTACTGACTCTTAGATAAAAGCTAGATGGGATTGTATTGATTAACAGGTTTTAGAATATTTTATAAACTGATCAAAGGCAATGTAGGTAAGTTAAGGGCTTGTCCCAAAAGTCCACACCTAGGTTTGCACAACGACCTGTGAAATTGCCTTCTAAACCTCGACTTCACATCGCTGCTTTTGCTAGCGAGTATATAATCCTGTCATAGAAAAATCAGTAGGTTCAACTGATTTTTCTATGACAGGATAATGGAGAAGACTCATTTGAATTTGTTCAATGTCCTTACCGACTGTGAGGAAACACAAACACAGGCTCGCTGGTTTACAGATGTTCAATGTGGCGCCAAGAGGCTGAGCAGTTAGTGGATTAAAGGTGCTTAGGAAAAGATTTGTCGCAGTTCGGCAATTTGCTCCTTGGCTTCCTTTATAATCGCGGTAGTTTGCTCCGACGTGAGCTGTCGATTTTTTAGTTTATTAAAGGCAGGGACCGAGTTCATTTCCGGGAGGGAGGAGCTATCTTCACTATCCTGAGCAGCGTACAGTGTGGCCACCTGCACCAAATCACAGTAATCGAATTCCTCTGTATCACTTTCCCGCATCCAATTGCCTGAATCCCGGGCAACGGTGATCAGTTGCTTGTTGAAATCCCATTTACTGAGTACCATCTCACCTAGCGGACCACGTAAATTAATAATAGCCTTTTCGAGATGGTTTTCATCAGTGGATAAATCGTAAAAACGCTCGGCATAGGTGAGAACTATCATTTCACCAATAGTGTGAATCAAACCCGCCAGTAGGGCTTCTTCTTCATTAAAGGTGAGTAAATGTTTGGCTAGCACATAGCTATAAGCAGCCACCTCCACGCTCTGCTTCCAGAGTTTGGTCATATGCTCTTTAAACACAGGGGAGTTAGTGTTAAACAGGGTTAACACGGCAAAGCTAGTGACCAGTTGCTTAGTGGTGACTAGACCCAGTCTGGAGATGGCGGCGAGCGTATCATCGCAGTGGTTCACTCCGCGGTACATCACACTATTAGCTACTTTAACCAGTTTGGTGGTAATGGCGGGGTCAGTGTTTACCAGTTTGGCCAAATCCGCAATATTACAATCGGGGTTGTCAATCAACTCGTGAATACGGAAAGCCACTTCCGGTAAACTGGGCAGTACAAAGCGGCCGCTATTTAACTCTTGTTCAAATTCATATAACAGCGAACGGCTATCTTCACCGGACTGGTGTCGCATTTCCTGTACCATTAAAGTGTTATTGTTTTGGCGGATACTACTCTGTAATTCCTCAAGTACCGAGGCGCTGACAACAAAGTATTGAATATCGCTGGTCGCTATGGCGGTATACATCCGAGGTCGCAGACGGGCTATGGGGAAACGGCAATTGTTGTCACTCGCTTGAATCGTGTTTTCCCTACCATCCTGGGCCAGGAGCTTGATGGAGCCTTTGATCAGGTAATATTCGTTGGCGTCATAATCGCCGGTATAAAAGAGCGTAAAACCGTTGCTGGCGGAGCAAATATCAATATCCTTGGCCAGCATAGTTAGTAGTTGTTCGTCGATATTTTCAAAGGGAACATACTGAACAAGGGTTTTCAGTAATGAGGATAATCCTGAATTTGACATACTGCGATCTCTGGCTAATGACAAATGGCTATGGGAAAGTACAGCCAAATGTATAACTCCAATGATTTTAGTCTATTTTCTCAACTTTTTGATAATGAAATCGAAGATAAGGTTGAGGGGACTAAGCTTTTACCTTTCCTCTGAGGGCTTTAGTCATGCCATGTTTGGTTTTCTTATCCATTCGCCTTTTCTGTGAGTTTCTACTTGGCTTGGTGGGCCGCCGGGCTTTCCTGACCTCGGTCGCCCGCTTGATCAGTGCCTGCAGGCGGTTGAGAGCATCTTCGCGATTCTGTTCCTGGGTGCGATACTGCTGTGCTTTTAACACAATCACGCCCTCTTTATTGATCCGTTGATCCCTTAGGTCTAGTAATCGTTGTTTGTGGGATTCCGGTAGGCTGGATGCCTTGATATCAAACCGCAGGTGAATTGCTGTCGATACCTTATTGACATTTTGGCCGCCAGCGCCCTGGGAGCGAATGGCGCTAAACTCCAGCTCGCAGGTGGGGATAGTGACATGGTTCGACAGCTTTAACATAAGAAATTAGGGATACTCAGCATTCAACCTTTATATACCCAAAGCGGTTGAAATTTAGGTGTTATAGGCCGCTCCTGCGCATCCATGCACCTGCGGCATTAGTGCATCCATGCACGTCACACCCCCTTTTTGCCCATGGCGGCGTTGTTTGAGCTTGATAGTTTGAACTTGAAATATTGACAGTTTCCTGCGTTCAAACGCCTTGCCATGAACAACTTGCCATCAACAACTTTCCATAGATAACTTTCCATAGATAAATAAGGGACGCACTCTAAAACCTAAATTTCAATCGCTTTGGGTATATTCGAGAATTTTCAAGGTGTTGGTTATTCCCCCTGATATCGAAATATCGCCACAGGTGATAGTAACCCGCTCTCCCGGCTTGATAGCGCCGGTACTGGCGATCGTATTTAGCGACAATTGATAGATATCTTCACCCACCTGATCGGCCACATCAAAATAAATCGGTACCACTCCGCGGTACAGCGCCATTCGCTGACAGCTTTCAAGATGGCGGGAAACCCCATAGATTGGCAAACCGGAACTTAGCCGCGACATGATTAATGCGGTATTGCCGGATTCAGTTAGGCAGAGACAGGCGCGAATGTTTTCCAGATGATTGGCGGCATAAACCGCTGATAGGGCAATCGATTCTTCAACAGTTTTGATAATGTGATCAATCCGGTAGCGGGAGGTGCGGGCATCGGGATGTTTTTCTGCTCCCAGGCAAGCATCTGCCATGGCGGCAACTACTTTGGCCGGGTGTTTTCCTGTCGCTGTTTCTGCCGATAACATCACCGCATCAGTGCCATCCAATACTGCATTGGCAACATCAAACACTTCAGCTCGAGTCGGCACAGGGGCGCTGATCATGGATTCCATCATTTGAGTGGCGGTGATTACCGGTCGATTAGCACGTCGGGCCAGGCGGATAATTTTTTTCTGCACCCCGATTAACTGGGCGTCGCCAATCTCTACTCCCAGGTCACCGCGTGCGACCATCACGCCATCGGCTGCAAGAATTAAAGCATTGAGCGTCGCGTCGCTAGCAACGGCTTCTGCACGTTCAATTTTGGCAATAATCTTGATGTTGACGCCAAGTTTAGCCAATTGCTCAGTGACTGGTTTAAGGTCATCGGCACAGCTGGGGAAAGACACGGCCAGAAAATCCAGTTTGAGTTCCGCAGCCAGTTTAATATCTTCGCGGTCCTTATCCGTGATGGCTGATGCCGATAAGCCGCCACCCAGACGGTTCAGTCCCTTGCGGGATTTCAATTTGCCGCCCATTTTGACTTGGCAGTGAACATCGTCACCCTCTACCGATAATACGCTAAGCTGGATCATTCCGTCGTCGAGTAACAATGTGTCGCCTGGTTCTACTGATTGTGGCAACAATTTATAGCCGACGGGAATACAGGTATCAGTACTGGGTTTATCCTCATCGATGGTTAAGGTGATATTGCTGGCGTCGCTGAGGGTGAGTGGTTCTTTGTGTAAATCGCCGATACGAATTTTTGGCCCCTGCAGATCACCGAGAATAGCCGCATATATTTTCTTGTCGGCGCAGACCTTACGAATAATTTTAGCTTGACGCCGGTGTCCATCGGCGGAACCGTGGGAGAAGTTTAGGCGAAAAACATTGACACCATTATTCAATAGCTTGGCGATCATTTCTGGGCTGCTGGAAGAGGGGCCAATGGTGGCGACAATTTTGGTTCTTCTTATCATTAGAGTTTCCTTTTAAACATTGCGGGTTGTCTAATTGTTGGATCGCCCATAAAGCAGGTGATTTACTAGAGAGTAGTATGACTGAAGATGCTAATAATTCTACTCTCATAGCTCGTTGTGGTGATTTAATTTCTGGGCTGTAGCAATAAATCTTTAGTGTTGTGAGTGACTGTTTGTAACTCAACGACTATGGACTGAAAGTCCATAGTTTGCTTTTACAGCAGCCAAAAATGATTAAAAGCTTGCGACCAGCCACAGCCTGAACTGACCTGTCGATTCGGCTTAATCGCACAATATAGGCAGAGATTATCGCTCTAACATTCACGGGTTTAGTGAACTAATGGTATAGAACTACCTGTCAGATGCGAATGGCACTTACTTAAGGGTAGCGCTGTTAACGGCTTGCGACCGTAGTATCCCGCCGCCACCCACGGTAGTCTAACCCCTCACTCGGTTGGAATCCCACGCCCTTGTGAGGGGTTAGACTACCGTGGGTAGGCTAATACCCAAAGCGATTGAAATTTAGGTGTTATAGGCCGCTCCTGCGCATCCATGCGCCTGCGGCATTAGTGCATCCATGCACGTCACACCCCCTTTTTGCCCATGGCTGCATTGTTTGAATTTGAAAGCTTGAACTTGAAATATTGACAGTTTCCTGCGTTCAAACGTCTTGCCATGAACAACTTGCCATAGACAACTTTCCATAGATAAATAAGGGACGCACTCTAAAACCTAAATTTCAAACGCTTTGGGTATAGACTGTGCAGTATCCGGGTACCACCGGAGTAGCTGTTCGCAATGCAAGGCCCGCTAAAGGGCGTGGGGTTCCAACCGAGAGTGGGCCTTGCATTGCGAACAGCGGGTTTAAAGCGCCTCAGTTATAGCCTTAAGTAAGTGGCATTCCTGTCAGATGCGATTAACGTTGAGGCTAAAACGCTAAAATCTGGCTTGAGTGACTACACATCGCTGTGTCGCAGCTAAAGCCTTGCACTAAAGTGCCAAGGGCATAGTGTTGACTAGTGGATTGAGACAATAAACTGTTTTTCAACAACTATTTGGCAGTAAACTAAGCCTCCACTAGAGACTCATTGCAAGAAAGTAGAAAGAACATTTTGCTATGGTTACACACAACACAAAAATATCCATCGAAGTCGTTTCTAACTACGCCTACCCTTGGTGCTATGTGGGTATATCCCGTGAGGGGTTAGACCGTCGAGAACATATAATCCGTATGTTTGGTGAGGAAAGAATGAAAATGATCCAGGAGATCGCATAATGGCAGGTTCGTTACAGGATCAATTACTTAAGGCTGGGTTGGCTAATGCCAAAGAAGCCAAGCAGATAAAGAAAGAAAAACAGCAGCAAGCTAAGCAGCAACGCCACAGCAACACTCAGATTGTTGATGAAACCAAGCAGCAGGTTCAGCAGGTCCGTCAAGAAAAAGTCAAGCGTGATCGGCAGCTAAATGAAAAGAAAAAAGCCCAAGCTGAGATAAAGGCCATTGCGGCGCAGGTAAAGCAGCTGATTGAAGTAAATCGCATTTCGCGTGCGGGTGCGGAAATTGATTACAACTTTACCGATAATAAAAAGATTAAAAAAATGCTTGTCGATAAAATAATGCTGGAGCAGCTTAGTCGCGGGCGCCTGGCTATTATTAGTCTTAATGATAAATACGAAGTGGTTCCTGCAGCGGTTGCAGAGAAGATTAAGCAGCGTCTTCCTGAGAGGGTTATTGTATGCAATGCGATCGTTCAAGGAGAGCCTGATGAGGATGACCCGTATGCTGACTATCAAATACCCGATGACTTGATGTGGTAGCCGGCGCT
>JAZFYA010000479.1:0-2553 GCA_036443315.1 Pseudomonadales bacterium | reverse complement strand
ATTCCTATATTTCTCCAACCTTTGCGCTCTACGGTTTGAAGAGTGTAGTATTCGCCATGCGGCACAATAAACCCGGACCCTTCTCCTTGCCCATTCACTCGGCAACTTGACCACGGATAATCTCCAGAGCCCAACCTCGCTCCTCTTGGCATCTCACACCGCCTTGTGATTGATTGCCGATACTGTTTCTATTTAATCGTGGTCTGTCCCGGTTTATTTGGCAGTAACGGACTACCACTACATCGATAAACTGCAATACGGGGACAGGGAGAAAAAAGGTCTTATTGCCCAGCAGGTCGAGGAATTTTTCCCGCAAGCGGTACAACAGTCCACGGATTTTATTCCCGATATTTTTACCCTATCCTCTGCCACCGACTACCAGGCAGATCAATCATGCTTAAGTGTGCATCTGGCCGACGCCCATGATCTGCAAGTGGGCGATAAGATAAGATTGATTGTCGACGAGCAGGGAGAGGTGGATAAAGAAGTCATTGCGGTCGCGGATACACAGTCATTTACTGTCGGCGAATGGGAAATGCCTGTGGATAAGGTCTTTGTCTACGGCAAGCAGGTGGATGACCTTCGTAGCATCGATTTTAACTGCATCCTGATGTTATGCATTAGCGCCATTCAGGAACATGAGCAACAGCATAAGCAACTGCAAACAGAAAAATCTGCGCTGCAAGCAAGAGTCGATAAGCTACAGCAGGGGTATGATGAGTTGAAGGTGGAACTGGCAGTGTTGAAGGAGATGGTTGTTAATAATGGTTAAATGGTTATATGGTTATATGGTTATATGGTTATATGGTTGTGGGGTGTCGTTTAACTTCAGGATGGGCCGCAAAAATCGAAGCTAATTCCGCGGGGAAACAAGTTAATAAAAAATCTCCTAAAATGCATAAATAAGCTATATTAGGAGAAAAAATAGACAAAAAAGCATAAATAATCTCCTGAGTTGATATACTTATCACTTTTAGGAGGTTTTAATGAATATTGCGCCGTTCTCATTTATTGGTCGGGCAGACGAACTGAGTGCTCTTGAACGTCTACATCAAAGCCCCGGTTCCCATATTGTTGTTGTCTACGGCAGGCGTCGAATTGGCAAAACAGCGTTGATCCATCAAGCCTTCAGTAAGGCATACCTTTTGTCTTTTGAAGGGTTAGAAAATAAAGGCAAAAAGCAGCAGCTAAGCAGTTTTTTATTTCAGTTGACCTACCATGCAAGGGCGGAACAGAAAAATATTACGATTAACAAAACTATCAAGCATTGGCGCGAGGCGTTTATACAGTTAATGCCCTTAGTGCAGAATAAAAAGGTCGTCATTTTACTGGATGAACTGCAATGGATGGCGAATTACCGCAGTGATTTAATCAGCGATCTGAAAATGATTTGGGAGCAATATCTAAGTCCATCCGCTGAAATTACTCTAGTTCTTTGTGGCTCTATTGCTTCTTTTATGGAGCATAAAGTTGTTAAGTCAAAGGCATTGTACGGGCGAACTGATTTAATGCTTCATCTCAAGGCATTTTTATTATCAGATAGCCGATGTTTACTCAAGAAATATAGCCGTGAGGATGTGATGCTTGCCCAACTTATTGTTGGCGGCATTCCTAAATACCTGACTCTTCTTGACGAGCAACCTTCTATTGCGATGGGTCTCGATAGTCTGGCGTTTTCTGAAAACGGCTTTTTGAGTGAAGAATTTGAAAGGATATTTGTCAGTCATTTTGGTCAATCAGGGATCTATCATCAAGTGATTACCTTATTGGCCAAAAATGCCTATGGACTGAGTCGCATGGAAATTCAAGATAAGCTTACTTTGCAAAGTGGGGGCGAGTTAACGAGAAACCTGTATAACCTGGAATCAGCTGGTTTTATTGCTTCGTTTATTCCCTTTGATCAAAAAAGCAATTCACGCACGGTCAGATTTTTAATCAGTGATCCCTTTATACGGTTCTATTTTACTTTCTTACTACCGTATAAGAAGAAAGGCATTTTTCGGGACAATTATTTCACCAATTTTGTGTCAACCTCTGCAAAATTTCGTTCCTGGTTGGGGCGATCATTTGAATTGCTATGTTTACAACACAAAGAAAAAATTGCACAACGACTGGGTTTTTCCGGGATCGAATATTCCGCGGGCCCTTATTTTCAGCATGGAAAAAGAGGTGTTTTACAAGGCGCTCAGCTTGATCTGGTTTTTGATCGGGCGGATCGAGTGTTAACCCTGTGTGAAATAAAATATCGAGAGTCGTCTACCGGGACTAAGGTGATTAAGGAAGTCGAAGAAAAAATTTCCCGAATTCCACAGTTCGCTAACCGCAGCCTACAGAAAGTTCTCATCACAAAATCAGAGCCCAGTAGCGAACTACGAAGATCAAGCTATTTTTCACATATTATTACGGCGGATGAACTCATTGTTGAGTAAATTGTTAATGGCTTAATGGCTTAATGGTTGGCTGGTTGATTATTCTTTAATGTAATGTTCTAAATGCCGTTATCTGAATTCTGTATTAATTGCTATTTAGTGTCCATCCATAAACTGCTGTCAT
>JAZFYA010000478.1:0-6313 GCA_036443315.1 Pseudomonadales bacterium | reverse complement strand
CCTCACTCGGTTGGAACCCCACGCCCTGGTGAGGGGTTAGACTACCGAGGGTGGCTAGATTGTGCAGTATCCGGGTACCACCGGAGTAGCTGTTCGCAATGCAAGGCCCGCTAAAGGGCGTGGGGTTTCAATCGATAGTGGGCGATAGTGGGCGATAGTGGGCCTTGCATTGCGAACAGCGGGTTCAAGGCTCCTGATTGATGCCCCTTAGTTATTCAGCCCTAAGTAAGTGCCGAACTCTTAATCCTTTCTGGAAGGAAACAGCAGTGCTCGCAGCCAATGTATAAAGCCATTTTTCGCCAACACTACTTTATCGACAGCATCAAAAAACTGCTCCTGACCAACAGGGTCGGAAAAAAAATCAGCGCGAGTCGTATAACCTTTTTCTGGATCTAACTGCTTAACAACTTTGGCGGGATTGCCCGCAACGACGACATTGGCTGGAACATCTTTAGTCACTACTGCACTGGCCGCGACAATACTGTTCTCACCAATCGTCACACCTCTTAATACAGTGCAATGGTCACCCAGCCACACATTGTCCATGATGATAACGGGTGTCACTGCTTCGACACGCTTGCAGCGATCATAAACACCGTGCCAATCAGCATCGGTAATATAAACACCATTAGCCATCATTACACTATTGCCAATAATGATCTTATCAGCGGCGGAGATACGAACGCCTGGACTAAGCAGTGCATAGTCGCCAATTTTAATTTCTCCCTGATCCGGTTCCCGACCCCACACACCTACCTTTACCCTGCTATCTGCCTCGCCAATAATCGTTGCACATTTGCCAATTTCAATACGAGGACCGGAAATGGAAACATACCAAGGCTTCATTATGGTGTGATGCTCGCCCAGATAATCGCAAGCCGGTCTTAGAAAATGCTCTGCATACCAGCGACGAAAAGCCAGGTAAAAAAATTTGACCCAGTAAGGACGTCGATCTTGTCTCATAGCTGATAACAACCTTTAAACTGTCTTTAGGAAACATCTATTCATGCAGCGAGTTAGTCTGACAGCAGCCCAATAAAATCGCAATAACCGAAACTTTATCTCTGCTATACCCAAAGTGTTTGAAATTTAGGTTTTAGAGTGCGTCCCTTTTTGTCTATGGCAAGTTGTTCATGGCAAGGCGTTTGAAGGCAGGAAACTGCCAATATTTCAAGTTCAAACAACGCAACCATGGGCAAAAAGGGGCGTGCTATAACACCTAAATTTCAAACGCTTTGGGTATATACTATGCGCCAGTTTAAATCTCTTCACCTTCCATTTTAGGATTTCCAAGCAGATCATCGTGACTGATTCGCAACTTATCATTAACAAACAAGTCATTAGCAACCAACAAAGCCTTCACGATAATCTGGAGGCTGTGGTTCGACGCCACAACGAAACAACATTTCAACGTCCCATTGCCGATTACAGTTTGCGTATTTTTGATCAAGTACACAGCCTTAGCAATGCCCATTCCGGCCCCCTGATCCTTGATTCTTTTTGTGGCGTTGGCGAAAGCACTGTTAACCTGGCACAGCAATTCCCCCATGCATTAGTGGTCGGCATCGATAAATCCAGGCACAGGCTCGATAAACACCCTGCCAACTATCGGATCAAGGGGGTTGATAATTACCTGCTGGCACGCGCCGATGTTGATGACTTCTGGCGTTTAGCGGTAGAAGCCAACTGGCAACTAAGCCAACACTTTCTGCTTTATCCCAATCCCTGGCCAAAATCCGCACACCTAAAACGGCGAGTACACGGCTCCCCCCTATTCCCCTCGCTACTACAACTAGGCGGTCTATTAGAACTCAGGAGCAATTGGTCAGTCTATGTGAAAGAATTTGCCAAGGCACTAACCCTGAGTGGTTACCATGCCAAGGCCGAGCCCTATCTAGCAACAAAACTGATAACACCTTTTGAACGCAAGTATCACAACACCGGGCAGCGCCTGTGGCACTGTGTTTGCTCCCTTGAATAAGCGTTATACTGCCCCAATAACTGCTAGGAAGCAGACACTACGGATTTTACCTATGGCAACGCAACCCATCCTCCTCAATGCCGAAAACGATCCTATCTGGCAGAGCATCCGCGAAGAAACGAAGCTGGCCGTCAGTAAGGAGCCCGTTTTAGCCAGTTTTCTGCACTCAACCATACTTAACCACGACTCACTGGAATGCGCCCTGAGCTTCCATTTGGCCCATAAACTGGATAGCCCTACAGCATCTGCCCTACTGGTGCGCGAAGTCATTGAGCAAGCACTGTCTTCAGACCCCTCCATTGGTAAAGCCATACGTTGCGATTTGCACGCGGTCAGGGAACGAGATTCTGCCTCCTGCAGCTACTCCACGCCTTTTCTTTACTTCAAGGGTTTCCATGCCCTGCAGGCCTACCGCGTTGCCCATTGGCTGTGGCAAAACGATCGACAGGCACTAGCCCTATTCTTCCAGAATTGTATTTCCGCAGAGTTCAGTGTCGATATTCACCCCGCAGCAAAAATTGGCCATGGCATCTTGATGGATCATGCAACCGGTGTGGTGATTGGCGAAACTGCCGTTGTCGGCAATAATGTTTCCATTATGCAATCAGTAACCCTTGGGGGAACCGGCAAAGAAGAGGGTGACCGCCATCCCAAAGTCGGTGAAGGCGTACTGATTAGTGCCGGGGCTAAAATTCTAGGCAATATTAAAATCGGCTGTGGAGCAAAAATAGGCGCCGGCAGCGTGGTGTTACAAGAAGTCCCTGCCCATACTACCGTGGCTGGTGTGCCCGCTAAAATTGTTGGCCATCCTAGCTCCGATCAGCCTGCCCTGGATATGAACCACGGTATTAGTTGCGATATGGATTGCGAGCCGGGTAGTGATTAGCGGCTATAGTTCAGATCCTAACTGATACGAAACGACTTATGGGTGGTCCCAGTTTATTCGAGTTTTTACACTGACCCTAAACATCGCTCCAAACCACAAGAATTAATCCCTTAGCTGCCTTATGATGGTACTTGATAGCTTGGATATTGAGGTTATACATGCCCCCAGACTTGCCTGGAGAAACCCGCCTATTTCAATAATCGGAAGAAGTTAGTAAAGGGTTATGGGAATTGACTTTTGGAATTGCAATACCCCCTCACAGGGGGTATAACAGTAAATATAGTGTTTTTTCACTGCAGAGATTATTATGTACAGCACAAGCGATATTTACCCCGTTTCGGATTTCAACCGTAAACCAGCCGAACATATCCGGCGCCTACAGGAAACCAAAACACCAGAGGTTTTGACTGTGAATGGTAAGGCAGCAGTGGTTATGGTTGACCCTGAAACCTATGACCAACTGGCCAAAGATGCAGAGTTAGTCAAAACACTGAATAATATTGCTTTGGCGAATGAGCAGCATGAAAAAGGCTTGGCAAGGCCAATAGATGAAGTGTTCAAAGACCTGAAAGAAGACCTGAAAGCCAAGTACCCTGACACAGGGGGAGACCCACCGCTTTAAAATAACGTGTGATATTACGATTATAGTAATCCTCAAAACGACAAAAGGGCGACCGACAAAAGGGGACGCGACAAAAGCGACAAACAGGGGACGCATTTATTTTTCATCATTTCTAGGCCTGCCTTTTCCTCAATTGGCCATCCCTCAATCTATTCTTTCTTCAATTTCATCTATAAATCGACCATTAACTGTCAGTTTATTTCTGATTGACGCATTAGAAATCTATAAAATAAATGCGTCCCCTTTTACGTCATGCACTATGAATGGCATGATCATGGCGTAAATGGTTATGGTTGGTGGAAAATTAATCAATTGACAAAAAGAGCCATTCGAGCTATATTGGCTCTTTTTAGAAAGGTAGGTATATCATGGAAACAGTTAGTTCAGTAGAGGCTAAAAACTCTTTTGGTGAAGTTGTAATAAAGGTTCAGCAAGAGCCTGTATGTATCACTAAAAACAACAAACCCGCCGCAGTCATGATGTCCATGAATGAATATGAAAGCATCCAAGCGTTACGTGAACAGCTATTACACCAGCGATTAGATCAAGCATTAGAAGACGTTAAAGCGGGACGTGTCCGCGATGGAATGGAAGTTAATGCGGAATTAAGAAAGAAGTATTTCAATGGCTAGATTTGAATATGCTCAATCCGCAATTGATGATGTTAATAATATTCTTAGCTATACAAAAAATAAATGGGGTGCGGGGCAGGCTGAAATATATTTTGACGGAATGGAAAAGCAAGCTCAATTGTTAGCCGAGATGCCTACCCTTGGCAAGTTCTACGAACCTTATAAAGATAAAGGGTTTAGAGTTTTCCCCTACGAAAAACATCAAATTTATTATATAGAGGCTTCTTTTGGCATTATTCTTATGCACATAACACATGAGAATATGGATCAAGCGCGTCATATAAGTGAAAGCGGCAATGCCTAGAAGAACGTCTAATGAAAAATAATCGACCTACATTTTAAGGATTCAGAGATAAAGTCCTTAAAGGCTATGCTGTATATTAAAGTAGAATATGATACGTTTTCATCCGCTTACTAAATTAATGTAGTTCTGTCCATAAGGATTGCGTTGATTATTAATTTTGGTGATTTTTATAGTACTTGAAACTGGGAAATAATAATGAAAATGAAAATTATCTTTACGTTAGTTATGCTATTCATATTCTACCCATTATTTTTTACACAGGTCTCTCACGCAACGACGAATGTAGTTGGTGCAGACCCTGTACGACATGATAGATTTTATTTGGGGGCGGATAAAAACTATTTTGCAAGGCAGTATGATTTTTCTGGTGTAGGGAAAATTATTAGTAGCTCAAGTAAATGGGCAACAATGGTAACGGATAGTTATTTTGTTTCTGCGCGTCACTCTCATCCTGTTACTGGAGATGTTGTACGTTTTTACTATACAAATGACTCTGCGGATGGGTATGTAGATAGAATTGTGGCTGGAGGTCTTCAGGTTTCAGATAACTTCGGTAGTTTGAATGGTGATCTATGGTTGGGTTATTTCAGTGAACCAGTTCCAGAAGCGATTAAAAAATATCCATTGCTTGGGTCAGGGTTAAGTAACCCGCCAGTTGGAAGTAAGCTTTTGCTCTTTGGAAAAGCAAATAATAGCGCCGTCCCAGAAGATAACCCTACAAATCAACGCTCGGGTAGAAATATTTGTGCAAGCACTTCGACTTTTACTTATTCCTATACGTTTAGCAGTACGTTAGGGGCAGGAGATTCTCTCGGCGTTGATGAAAATATGGGAGTTCAGGGGGACTCTGGTTCACCAACATTTGTACTAGTCGATAATCAACTGGCATTGGTTGGTACGAGATGGTTCACTACTGGAGATATGAGTGTTATATCTCGTTCGCAGTCACTTAATAATGAAATTTTGAGTTTGAGTGGTGGTTTAGAGCAGGTTAGCTTTATCGATATTCCTCCACAAATAGTTGAGCCTCTTATGCTGGAAGGTTTCGAGGCGGAAACACTTGGAGCATCTACCTCACTTAAAGGTCAGCCTACGACAGTAAAGCATGAGTTAGCTAATCTTGATTTTGGCGGTTCGGCAACTATTGTTTCCAGTCAAGGGAATAAACGATTGGTCTTATCTTCTACTAGTAATGTAGAGCCGGATAGTCCCAAAGCTTTTTTAGAAGCTATTGCAGATAGCATAGCTGTTGGAAATTTTTCAGTTAATATCGAAGTTGATCCTATTGGTACGGCACCGCTAGGACAAACCATTTTTACGGTTCGTGCGGGTGATGATTTAGGGAATAATGAAATTACAGTTGGTGGTGCCAATATGCAGGCTGTTTTTCAGGTTGATTTTATGGATAACGGGTTTCTAACTATCCATACACTGAACGGAGTATTTACAAGCGACCAATTATATACTTTTGGGCAGCCGATATTTTTAGTCGTAGATTTTGATTTACATGCTGGTGGTTTTAGTGTGTACGTAGATGGAAAAAGAATCACCTCTTCTCAGGGTGCGATTAGTCAATTTGTGCCGATGACATCTGTCGATGTAGTTGATGCAGTTTTTTTTGTTGCACATGGTATAGGTAGTTCATCCACTTCAGTGTTTTTGGATAATGTTCGCATAGGTGTTCCAGGAGGCTGGGTAGAAAATGAAACAATTATTCCCTTGAATGTTGAGGGCGCATCTTTGGAATCTGATGCAGTGCTTTCTGGAGACTGGGCGGTTGTTACAAATGCAACGGGGTCTGTTCTGGAAATTACCCGAGGAGGTGCTCACGAGGGCAATAAAAGTGGTATTTCTGTAGGAGGCATCAATGGCTTAAATGTGTCTGAGG
>JAZFYA010000477.1:0-9360 GCA_036443315.1 Pseudomonadales bacterium | reverse complement strand
CTTTACGGTATGGCCCTGTTTCGGTTTTATTAGCTGCTTTTAGCATCACATGTTTTGGGTATCCGTTATTTTCAGAAACAGCAGGTCAACAACATCCCGTATGCTGTTAGTTTTGGCAAAATCATCCAGTGGTAGATCAACATTAAGTTGTTCCATTATGATGGTCACTATTTCAGCGTAATCAATGGAATTGACCCCTAAGTCAACAAAATAGATATCCGTATCCGGGTTTAGTGTAGATAGGAATGCCTCGTTAACAGACGAGACTTCTTTTACGGCGGAAAGCAGAATTTCCAATAGGTCCTGTTTCGTCATAGTATACTTCCTGCGCTATTATAAGAGAAAGATTGGCTTGTTTTTTTATCTTTGCATGGACACATGCTTATATTACTTGAGCGAGCATGAAATGCAAAATCATCCCACAGACTGTGGGATGATTTTGCCATGGCATTTACTACAATGGCCGACTTAATTGTTAAGGGTTCGTCATACAAACACCCGGACTTCCAAACCGATAATAGGCGGATATGCTTTACGGTTGACGATTTCTCATCGATCCAACTACCCTATTAAATTTCCAAGATAAGGGTACAAGCGAGACTCCGGTTTGAAATGCCCCTACCTCGAAAATCGAACTAACACATCAGCTCCCTATTCCTACTTATTTCCTGCAAACAAAAACTGCGTAAAAATAAATTATCCACGAGATCAACTGCAATAAATTCCACCCCATAGGCAAAACCACATTCGGGGTAATCCTTGGCCAGTTCTGCCTGGTCGCAAATTTCCGCCGTTAGGGTCATATTCCGTTCCAGCCCCTCTGACTCCAGCATCACACCAATACTAATTTTGGTTACCATGGTAGTCAGCTGTTTTTCCAACACTATTCGGGCACCGCCATAACTGACGTCCATCATATGACCATGAATGGTGCTCGCAGTCATCCCCAAACTGGTATGGGCATTGACTTCCACAGGCGTGTTGACCTTGACGCGGATATGCTGGCGCTGTTGCTGAAAGTCTACCGCCACCGGGTAATCAAGATGCAGATACAAAAATGGCGATTCAAATACCTGTTCAATTTCCGACTCAAAAGAAAACCTGCCATCGGCCAGCACACCATCCAGCGTTGCCTTTAAGCCTGAATGTAACAGTATCTGCCCCGGCTTGGACATTAGTGTCACCAACACACACTCTCCCTTCTGGTAACCGAGCAGCTGCGCATCGAATTGATACTTTTTATAGTCCTGGCCAACGATATTCATAAGCAAGCACTCAGTCTAACAGATTGATAGCCGTCACATTGTAACATCTACCATCAGTGATCAGCCTGGGACAATAGCTCTAACGTTTGCTCCCGCTGCTCTTTAGCTTGCTGGGCAAGCTGCTCAACTCGCTGGTAAAACACGGTTAAATCGCCCTCTGACTCGAACAATATGCGCTGCAAAGCCGGTTGCCATTGATGATAGCTGGCAAGGGTACTGAGCTTTGCATTGTTTAAGGAATGATTAATCCACTTATCGTAGTGTGTCACACCATTCCATCTCGATTTAAAGGCTGGATACTGTTGAGTAACAAGCTCATCGATAATGTGTTGCTTGCGCTGGCGTTTTTGTAACTCGTGAATATCCTGCTGATACAGTTTCTCAAGCGACTTGCGTCCCTGCAACAACGTTGCGATAAAGTCTCGGGACAGTCGCTGGCGATGTAGATAAACATCCATCAATTCAGGCCGCTGCTGATGCGCTAGCCAGCGCTCAATACCAGCAACTTCCACCGTACTGGCAAAGCTTTCATTAAAAGTCGTATCACCAGGAATATACAGCTGCTGGTGTGCCAGCTCGTGAAAAATTAGCCCCGCCAAATGCGCTTCATCGTAATGGATAAAGGTGTTTAGCACCGGATCATCGAACCAACCTAATGTTGAATAAGCCGCCACACTGCCCACATAGGTATCGTAACCCTGCCTTGCAAGTTTATCGGCATAATCCTTTGCGGCTTGCTCAGAAAAATAGCCGCGATAACTCACACAACCAGCGATGGGAAAACACCACTGCTTGGGAATTACCGAAAACTCCTCGGCAGCAAATACATTCCATACGACTGCGGAACGATGTAAATCCGAGTAATAACGATAGGTATTATTATTCGGCAAGCCCAGCTGCTTATAGGCAAACTCGCGAATATCCAGCACCTGCTGTAAACGCTGCTTTAACTCCGGATCAAGTGTCTCATCCGCCACCAATTCTTCAATGGGCTGCCGCTGCCACCATAATGACCACTGCCCCTGCACCGCCTGTGAATAATAGGCAGCGGTTTCGCAACCCGCTAATAATGGAGACAAAATAAGGATTAAAAAACGCAAAGACATGAGACCCCCTTATGCGCGAGACATAAAGCGCCCCTCTTCGGTATTAATTTTAATTTTCTCACCAGACTCCAGATACTCTGGCACTTGTACTACCAACCCTGTCGCCATCGTTGCCGGTTTGGTTCGGGCAGAAGCGCTGGCGCCTTTGATACCGGGTGAAGTATCTTCCACGGTCATCACAATTGATTGCGGCAATTCAATGCCAATCAAATACCCCTCGACAATTAGACCCACCACACTGCCCATGCCATCAAAAATATACCAACGGCTATCACCCAGTTCGATGTCAGTTAATGTATGCTGGCTATAATCCTCATCGTCCATAAACACAAAACCGTCGCTATCGATATAAGAAAACTGCATCTTGCGACGCTCAAATTCCACATCGACCAGCATATCGTCGCCCTTCAGGCTTTCATCCACCTTCTGGCCCGTTTTAACATGGTTCATACGGATTTTATAGAGGGTAGACGCGCCCCTTGAAGAGGGTGATTTAACATCGATATGCTTAATAATATGTGGCGCCTCTTTATACTCCACCACATCCCCTTTTTTCAGATCACTAGCCTTTGACACGAGTATGACTCCTATAAACAATACTCTAGAACGAATGGCATTTACTTCAGGGCCGCGCTGTTAACGGCTTGCGACCGTAGGATCCCGCCGCCACCCTCGGTAGTCTAACCCCTCACTCGGTTGGAACCCCACGCCCTGGCGAGGGGTTAGACTACCGAGGGTGGCTAGACTGTGCGGTATCCAGGTACCACCAGAGTAGCTGTTCGCAATGTAAGGCCCGCTAAAGGGCGTGGGGTTCCAACCGATAATGGGCGATAGTGGGCCTTGCATTGCGAACAGCGGGTTTAATGCTCCTTAGTTATAGCCTTAGGTAAGTACTATTCTACTCTGGAACAATTTAAAATTTAAGCCGTATAATAACAGCATCTCAAACCGCAACAACTATCTTGACACAGGGGAGGGGCCATCAATTGGCCGAATCAAGATGACAGTATTTAAGCGTATTTCACCACAGGACACCAAAGCGCTAATCGATACAGGCGACGTTACTCTGGTCGATATTCGCGATAAGATATCGTTTAATAATGGCCATATTCAAGGCGCCAGTCACCTCGACAATTCTACTGTAGAGGCATTTATTGAAGCCACAGATTCCGATAAACCACTGATCGTATATTGCTATCATGGCAATAACAGCCTCAGTGCTGCACAGTTTTTTTCGGAAAAAGAATTTAGGGATGTTTACAGTATGGATGGCGGCTTTGAGATGTGGCGTACACTTTATCCAAGCTAGAGTTTTCACTCTGACCCGAATGGCACTTACTTAAGGACAGCGCTGTTAACGGCTTGCAACTGTAGTATCCCGCCGCCACCCTCGGTAGTCTAACCCCTCACGCGGTTGGAACCCCACGCCCTGGTGAGGGGTTAGACTACCGAGGGTGGCTAGACTGGGCAGTATCCAGGTACCACTGGAGTAGCTGTTCGCAATGCTTGGCCCGCTAAAGGGCGTGGGGTTCCAACCGATAGTGGGCCAAGCATTGCGAATAGCGGGTTCAAAGCTCCTCAGTTATTCAGCCTTAAGCTAAGTACCATCACACTCACTCTGACCTAAACATTTTGGTAGACATTAGGAAAAAGTACTTTTATGCTTGATACATGTCTCTGGCAATAATGTTTAGCAATAATGTTTAGCAATAATGGAAAAATTATCAACATTCGCTGTATCTTAGGCTTTCGCCTAGTCGGCCAATAGGCTATCTACCCGAATTTCTGCAATACGGATATTTTTTGGAGTTTCAATGTCTAGATCCCGTTCCGAGCATCTACCAGTATTCACCGGCCCTTTTGCAGGCATACGTAATGTTTGGCAAAGCGTGCGTTACCACGAAGCAAGCCGCCAATGGCTGGCCATTCTGTTTATTGTTCTGGTTAGCACTCTCGGTTCACCACAGATGCAGATCTACTTGATTGGCGGTGCATTGGCCCTGACCGGCGCCCTCATTCGTTTGTGGGCCTCAGGGTGTATTATCAAAAATAGGCAACTATCCACACATGGCCCCTATGCACTAGTACGCCACCCATTATATACCGGTAACATCTGCCTATTAGCTGGTTTCTCCCTCGCCAGCGGATTGTGGTGGAGTGGCCCTCTGGCCCTGGTCATTTTGTTGACCTTTTATCCGGCCACCATCCGTTTTGAAGACAAGATGCTGCGTAAAAAATTTGGTGACAGCTGGGATACCTGGGCTGCAACAACCCCTGCAGTATTACCAAACTTTAACAACAAGACTACAACAAATGATAAGACCAGCAGCTGGGAGTGGATACTAAGCCTGCGAGAAAATGGCGAACCCATGATCGTTCTATTTGTCTGTTACTGGCTTGTTCACCTGCAATTATTTGCCGGCTGAGACACCTTGACTGCACAGAATCTGGTCCAGAAAAACTTCTCGACCATCCGTCAGTGGGTGGCTGACCAGAGCCCCCTCACACCAGCAGAGAGCAAACACTCACAACAAGGCTATTCTAGTAAGACTTATATTTATAATAATAATGGAATGAAGCTAGTGCTCAAAACACCGGCACAAAGCCGTTTTTTAACCAGGCTCAGCAAACAATTATTAAAGAATGAATATAAAGCCTACCAAAAACTTGATGGCATCAAAGGTATTCCACATTGCTACGGTTTTATTGATGATAAAATTCTTGTTCTGGAATATATCGAGAATGATGATTTTTGCCAACGCGTAATCAATCAGTCCCATAACTTCTACCAACAGTTTTTTTTATTGTTGCATGAAATACATAATCACGGCGTGTCCCACGGAGATTTAAAACGCAAAGACAATATTCTTGTTGCCGATAACGAAACACCTTATTTAATTGATTTTGGTACAGCTGTTATATCAAAACCCGGATTTCATCCCATTAACCACTTTCTATTTAATCAGTTAAAAAGAATAGATTTTAATGCCTATTTAAAGCATAAATACCAAAAAAATTATACAAACATCAGTGATGAAGATAATGAAATATATAGGCCAACAATCATGGAAGGTATGGCTCGGTCTATTAGAAATATTTTTAAGTGGTTGCTTCGGGGGTTTAAAAACTTTTAGGTTTTTTTCTGTTGAAATTAGGCAAACATTGGTGGCATTGACGACGCATAGAGACATCCAGCCATCATGTCATTGCGAGGCAATCGCTTTGGGTATATATCGTGCCACAAACCCAGGGGGATGCCAGTTGCCTCTGTTCGAATCAGCCATGGCGAATTTGAAAACGCCGACTACGGCTTGAACTTGGTGGAATACGCTACACTATTCCACCCTACACAAATAGCAACGAATCCCATTTTTTGCGCTGCAACCAACAATGATTAAAAGCTTGCGACCGGCCACAGCCTGAACTGACCTGTCAACCCCGCTGTAGGACAGCTGGAAAGAATCATGATTTGGCTTCAGCATATAAAAAAGGGGTTTCAATAGCTGCTTGACAATAGGAGGATGAGTAAAGCCAACGGGATTACAGTTTAGTCGGTCGATGTGGCAAGCTTTAAAACAGTGGACTTTTAACCTAAGGACTTTTATTCTCTCTATGCTGATATTAATCCCATCCCTTTGGCAAGCTTAAGCAGCGCCTCGTTGCGCACATAAGACTTGAATATATAAAAGTAAAATGCCCCAATATATTGCAGTTAGCATTAACGTCTTATACATAATACAGTGCTGTAGTGACACGGCGCTAAGCAAATCGCAACAACGACTTTGTAACTTAGCGTTGCTTAATAGAGCTATGCTATGAGTGAAGCCAAATTTAGCAGATCGATGCTGCATCCGCGGTGGTGGCCAACGTGGCTAGCCATGGCTTTCTTCTGGTTGGTATCACTGATTCCCTATGGCATACAAGTTTTTTTGGGTAAGGCGCTTGGTCGTATTTTTTTACGTTTTGCTACCCGGCGTCGAATGATTAGTGAGCGTAACTTAGCATTGTGCTTTCCAGAATTTAACCTACAACAAAGGGCAAAGCTGTTAAAAGAAAGCTTTGAATCTACTGGCGTTGCGCTTTTTGAAGTAGGTATTGCTTGGTTTTGGCCCCATTGGCGTTTGCATCGGCTGGTGACGATAGATGGCCTGGAACACCTCCACTCTCTCGACGACGAGGGCGCACTTTTAATGGCGGTGCATTTTACTACCCTGGAAATAGGTGCGGCCTTTGTCAGCATGAATTATGCAATCGATGGTATGTACAGACCCCATAAAAACCCAGTATTTAATTTTATCCAACGCTTGGGTCGTGAACGTCATCATAGCAATACTACTGCAATTGCCCGCCGTGACGTGCGTGGAATGTTGCGCGCGCTCAAACGCAAACATGTGGTGTGGTATGCTCCCGACCAAGACTATGGTCCTAAACAAAGTGTGTTTGCACCTTTTTTTGGAGTGACTGCGGCGTCGGTGACAGCCACCAGTAAATTTTCACGAATGACTCATGCCAAGGTCATACCCTTCACTCAAGTACGTTTAGATAAGGCCCAAGGTTATAAGGTAACGATTTATCCGCCTTTGGAGAATTTTCCTGGTGATGACGATGAAACGGATGCGATAAGAATTAATAACCTGGTTGAACAAACTATTCGTCAGCACCCTGGCCAATATCTATGGAGTCATCGGCGATTTAAAACACGTCCGCCAGGAGAAAATGATGTCTATGGTTCGCTGCCAAAAAAAAGGCAGCGCACTCATTGATGCCTGTCTGACAGACCCCCTAAGGCGCAACACAATCCATACAATGCAGATACATACCCCGGGGATCGTTCATTGTTGCCAGAAATTCTAGGCTAGTCGTAAATGGCGCCATCCAACGCTGCAACTGGGTAAGCAGTCCTCCCTGTTCACTGCGCTGGAATAGCGCCATCACCACCTCACTGTCCATTATCTCTTTGAGCAATTGCTCCTGGGGCGACATTGGCAGCTCAATTAGCAGTGGCGTGTACTCGTCGAGATCCGCCAGCGCCGCCGCTGATGCTATGGCCTGCTCTAAACCACCCAACTTGTCTACCAGGCCTAAGCGTTGCGCATCGCGACCCGACCACACCCGGCCTTCGGCTACATTTTCAACTTGCTGTTTCGACATATTACGGCCTTCAGCTACAATACCCAGAAAACGATCATAACCGTATTCCAAAGTGCTCTGGATAGCCCGTGCAGCAATGGGCTCCAGCGGTCGATCAATGCGCATTGCGCCTGCTAATTTGGTTGTCCCTACACCATCGGTGTTGATACCCAGATTAGCCAACGTCTGATCAATGGTTGGAAAAGCACCAAATATTCCAATAGAACCCGTTAACGTCGTGGGTGTCGCCCAAATTTCATCCGCCAACGCAGAAACCCAGTAACCACCCGAGGCCGCCATACTACCCATGGAAACTACCAGTGGCTTACCCTCTTTTTGCAGTAATTCTAATTCGCGACGGATAATTTCTGAGGCAAAAGCACTACCGCCACCACTATCAACACGCAACACCACTGATCTAACCGACGCATCGCGACGCGCTTCTCGAATTAATTCTGCCAGAGTATCCCCCCCAATGATTCCCGGTGGCTGTACACCATCAACAATAGTGCCAGCAGCGACAATAATACCAACCTTAGCCTCCGCATCGGTGCCAGTTAATTCAATATCTTTTATCCAAAGGTATTTCTTAAAATCGATAGACTGATAGTAACCATCCTCATCTTCAACCCCTACCGATTTTATCAAGTATTGATTCATTTCATCGCGAGTTTTCACACCATCCACCAAGCCACTAGCGGCAGCGACGGAGGCTGTATTGCCATGATAGCGGGCTAACAGTTGATCAATACCGTTGATATACTTATTAATATCAACAACTGCCAGTTTGCGACGCTGGGCAACGGTAGCTGTGTACTCACCCCATAGACTGTTTAGCCAAACCAAATTTGCCTTCCTGGCCGCTACGGACATATCGTCGCGCATAAAGGGTTCCATCGCCGATTTATATTCGCCAACACGAAACACATGGAAATTGATTTCCAGTTTATTCAGCGCCTGCTTATAGTAATTGCGGTATATACCATAGCCCTGCAATTGCACACCCCCCATAGGGTGTATGTACACTTCATCAGCCTGGGCTGCCAACAGATACTGATCCTGGGAATAACTATCGCCGACGGCAATAATTTTTTTGCCGCTGCTGCGGAACTGTTCAAGCGCAACAGAAACTTCCTGAATTTTACTAATCCCACCGTAAGCAAAATTATCCAGTGATAATACCAACAAGTTAATTCGCTCATCGTCACTGGCATAGCGAATAGCATCGATCACGTCCTGGACCAAAATTTCCTGCCGTTGAGGAGAAGTCTCTCCCATTAAACGCACAATTGGCTCAACATAACTCAGCTGGTCAACCATACTGCCTCGCAGGTTTAATACCAAGGCTCCCTTTTCCGGGACTTTAGGTAATTCACCACCGGAAACAGCAAAGAACAACATAAACACAATCAATAAAAAGAACACATTGATGACCAACAGCCGCAATGCTGAAATAAACTTCATCAAACCGTTATAGATACGACGAATAATACCGGGACGTTTTTCTTCCATTAGTTGTTTTTACTCCACAAACGTTGATTCAGAGTTAACTATAGTGCACCTGGGCAGATTTTTGCTTCTGCAAAACAATGCATTTTCACTGTTATGGCCATGGATGGCTTGTATGCACAATGCAGACACAATTTCATGTCCATCACTATCACGTGCAACTAATGCCCGGGCTGAATGGCACTGACTTAAGGGTAGCGCTGTTAACGGCTTGCGACCGTAGTATCACGCCGCCACCCTCGGTAGTCTAAGCCCTCACTCGGTTGGAACCCCACGCCCTGGTGAGGGGTTAGACTACCGAGGGTGGCTAGACTGTGCAATATCCGGGTACCACCGGCGTAGCTGTTCGC
>JAZFYA010000476.1:0-12902 GCA_036443315.1 Pseudomonadales bacterium | reverse complement strand
GAGATGTATTTGGCAACGGAATGCTGTTGTCTGAGCATATTCAGTTGGTCTGTGCCTTTAATCATATGCATATATTTATTGATCCCAATCCTGATTCAGCCGTCAGTTATAGTGAGCGCAAGCGCCTGTTTGAAATGCCTCGCAGCACTTGGGCTGATTACAATGAGACGTTAATCTCAGGCGGTGGCGGTATTTTTAAACGATCAGCCAAGTCGATTGCAATCTCTGCAGCAATGAAACAGCGTTTTGATATCAAAGAAAATAAGCTAACTCCCGCTGAATTAATCAGTGCAGTGTTAAAGTCGTCAGTGGATTTATTGTGGAACGGGGGTATTGGTACCTATGTGAAATCGTCCCAAGAATCCCATGCTGATGTGGGTGATAAGGCTAATGATGTGTTGCGAGTCAACGCCAATGAACTGCGTTGTAAGGTGATTGGTGAAGGTGGGAATTTGGGTATGACCCAGCTATCCCGAGTGGAGTTTGCTTTGCGGGGAGGTCGTGCTAATACCGACTTTATTGATAATGCTGCAGGGGTCGATTGTTCTGATCATGAAGTCAATATTAAAATTCTGCTAAACGGTGTCGTTGCCAATGATGATATGACAGCAAAGCAACGTAATATTTTATTGCAGGAAATGACTGATAGCGTTGCTGCTTTAGTGCTGGAAAATAATTATCGCCAGACTCAGGCGATTAGTTTGGCAGAGCGTGAGGCCTTTATTCGGGCCGGAGAGTATCGGCGTTTGATTCAGGCCATGGAGTCCAGCGGAAAACTTAACCGGCAACTGGAATTCATTCCCGAGGATGACGTGTTGCAGGAGCGGCGTGCTAATGGTAAAGGCTTAGTCCGACCGGAGCTTTCGGTATTAATTTCCTATGTTAAATCCCAGCTTAAAGAAGAGTTGGTGAATACCTCTGTGACCGATGATCCCTATATACTAAACGTAGTTGAGAGCGCTTTTCCCCAGCAATTGCGCAATAAGTTCAATGAGTTGATTCACGATCATCGATTGCGTAAGGAAATTATTGCCACCCAGTTGGCCAATGATTTGGTCAATCATATGGGTATTACGTTTGTCGGTCGATTAGGTCAGGCTACCGGCGTTAGCTGTAGTGATATTGTTCGAGCTTATGTGACCGCCCGTGATGTGTTTGAGATGCCTGCTTTTTGGCATCAAATAGAAGCGCTGGATTATCAGGTGACGTCTGAAGTGCAGATGGAATTAATGGCGGAGCTTATGCGGTTGGTACGCAGGGCAAGTCGTTGGTTTATTCGAAATCGCCGTGGCCAGATTGAACCTGCTGTCGAAATTGCTAACTTTAAAGATGCTGTCATCCGGCTACGTAATGCGCTCCCCACTATTATTCGCGGTGAACCGAGTCAGGTCCGTGAGCAGGCTTGCCAGGATTATATTGACAAGGGTGTACCGCGGGAGTTGGCTACCTGTATTGCCAGTGCTAGAGAGTTGTATCCCTTTTTGGGGATTATTGAGGCTGCACAAAGTATGAATGCTACCGTTGAAAAAGTGGCGGAGATGTTCTTTGGTCTTGCCGAAAAACTGGAGCTCGATTGGTTTTCTAAACAAATTTCCGATCTGAAAATTGACAACTATTGGCAAGCTATGGCGAGAGAATCCTATCGCGATGATCTGGAGTGGCAATTGCGGGCCCTCACTGTCGGTGCGATGCGCCACATCTGTGAAAAAGGCGAGGTGGATGCCTGCATTGAGCGGTGGATGGAACAGCAAAGTTTGTTGGTTGAGCGATGGCGTGCAATGCTGGCAGAGCTGCATGCCACCGATGTTCATGAATTTGCAATGTACTCTGTTGCTATCCGGGAGCTGCTAGATTTGGCGCAAAGTAGTAAGTATGGTGAGGTGGCGCTGGAAGACGTTTAGCCGTCGACCTAAAGAATTATGCGCAGTGTTATAGTCGATTTAAGCATTACCGCTGATGAGTACCTAAAACGTTATCAGCAGCTAGCTGCGGTGGTTTTCACTCATGGTCGCGATGGTCGCAGTATTCGTTTTCCCGCTAATATTCTGCAACCCTATGTTACCCATTCGGGGATTCAAGGAAGCTTCCAGATTCAGTTTGACAGGGATGGGAAATTTAGTGGTATAGAGAAAGTTTGATAGACGAGCAGCTGTAGGGTATGGATCTTGATCCACCAACCCCCTGGATACGTTATCACCTGGCTGGGTTAAGTCCGAATGCCGCTTCTCTTAAGGTTGAACAACTAAAGAGCCTGAGCCCGGTGCCGTGAACCCGCTGTTCGCAACGCTTGGCCCACTTTTGGTTGGAACCCCACGCCCTTAAGTGGGCCAAGCGTTGCGAACAGCTACTCCAGTGGCGTCCGGATAGTATATGGACTTTAGGTTATTTGTCATTCCTGCGCAGGAGAGTGTCGCAAAAGTTATACATTGAATCCCCGGTCCAGTGGTGCGCTGCCTGTTATGCCCGAACGCCCGCTTGCCAACCTGCCCGACGGCTGCGCAACTCGCTAAAAGACGCTCAAACAGTGCTCGCTCAACAACGTCGGTCAGGTTGGCAAGCTAACAACGCGTTCTGATTGGGCATAACAGGCAGCGCACCACTGGACCTACTTCTGCACCCTGAAAAAGCGTTTGCGACACCCTCCTTCGCAGGAATGACGGACTGAGTTAAAACGCCTAAATCTTAAACGCTATGGGTATATTATGAATTAACTTGCCAGCAAAACGGCATATTGAGACTTATACATTGTTGGCAAGTTAGTACATAATGCTTAGATACGTTGCCCTGGATACAGTGTAGCCAGCCTCGGTAGTCTGATCCCTCACCAGGGCGTGGGGTTCCAACCGAGTGAGGGGTCAGACTACCGAGGCTGGCGGGCAGCCCACACCAGCGTCAGAAGTCGCAGCCAATTAACAGTCCTAGCATTCCAACTAATCCCATATTGGTTTATCCTCTCGCCTGCATTAAATAACACGCCCTACTTGAGATTTTGCATGTACTCCCTACTGCGCAAACTACTATTTTGTCTTCCCACTGAGACCTCCCATTACCTGTCGCTGGATGCAATTAAACTGATAGAACGGGTAAAGTTAACGGGTTTGGTGGCGGCTAAACCGGCTGCTCATCCCGTTACAGTGATGGGGCTGGATTTTCCCAATCCTGTAGGTATGGCCGCAGGGCTGGATAAAAATGCGCAGTATATTGATGGCCTGGCAGCCTTGGGGTTTGGTTTTATCGAAGTCGGTACCGTCACCCCATTGGCGCAGCCAGGTAATCCAACGCCGCGCCTGTTTCGTTTGCCTGCAGCTGAGGCGATTATTAATCGGATGGGCTTTAATAATTGTGGCGTAGATTATCTAGTTGAGCAGGTTAAGCGCTGTAAGTTCGATGGCATCCTGGGCATCAACATCGGCAAGAATAAAGATACTTCTGCTGCAAAGGCCGTTGATGATTACCTGGTATGCATGCGTAAAGTCTATGCGTATGCGTCCTATATTGCCGTCAACTTATCATCACCCAATACCCCGGGACTTCGAGATCTGCAATATGGTGAGCCGCTGGAAAATGTGTTGGATCAACTAAAAAATGAGCAACAATTATTGGCGGGAAAGTATGGGCGTTATGTGCCGCTTGCAGTAAAAATTGCTCCGGATAGGGTTGCCGATGATATTGAGCAGGTCGCTGCTGCTTTCGTTAAATATAAAATTGATGGTGTTATTGCTACTAATACCACCATTGCCAGAGATAAAGTCAAACATTTGCCCTATGGAAATGAGGCCGGTGGTTTAAGTGGTGCCCCGTTGACTGATCAATCCACGAAAGTTATTCGCAGTTTTTCAAAAGCCCTGCAGGGTCAGCTACCTATTATCGGCGTGGGCGGTATTATGCAGGGGGCAGATGCCGCCGAAAAAATAACTGCTGGGGCATCATTGGTGCAGGTTTATAGTGGCTTTATCTATCGAGGGCCAAGATTGATTCAACGGGCTGTTGAGGCTATTGCTTCTTTATAAAACCAATGAACAAGTGGGTGATGGGGCTTAAGCACTGCTCAGAAAATACTTTCTGGCATCGAGCTGATTAGAATACTAAAGCAATGCTGATGTAATAACAGGCGCGTAAAATCTGCGTCGAGGTTTTGTGGGCAGTCGAACACTTTTGTTCATTGGTAGCATTCATTGGCATCATTCATTCGAAATATGGCGGCCTGGGCTGTAGATTTTCTTGGCCATTTAAATGGGTTTGTTAGAAAGTTTGTACTTAATTATGTTGCTCATTAGAGGTTGCTCTGTCATGCCAGCGCAGATCTCATCAACATGGGGTTCATGGCAAGTACCAATATTTTTTATCATCTGAGTTGTTTTATTGCTGTCTACTGCTTTGCTAAAATAATAGCCCTGCCCAAGATCGCAGCCAACCGAGGAGAGGAAGGCGAGCTGCTGTTCAGTTTCTATCCCTTCAGCAATGACATCAATGCCCATGGTTTTGGCGATAGCAACCATTATCTTTATAATCTCTTCGTCGTGTTTATCCTCGCCAATATCTTTGATAAAACAACGATCGATTTTTAACGCATCGATGGGAAACCGCTTAAGATAATTTAACGATGAATAACCTGTTCCAAAATCATCAATCGAAATATGAATGCCAATATCTTTAATGTTCTGCAATTGCCTGGCTGAGATGCTCGGATCGCTCATGACAGCTGTTTCGGTGAGTTCGAACTCAAGATGTGCAGGATCGAAGTTGTATTGTTTCAATACTTCTTTAACTAGCTGATGGAAGTTTCCAGTTTGAAGTTGGTGCGCTGAAACATTGACAGAAATCACCAGATCATTAAATTCTGGTAAGGAACACCACTGTTCGATTTGTTGACAAACCTGTATAAAAACCCATTTTCCTAGATTATGAATCATCCCTGATTCTTCTGCGATTGGGATAAATATGTCAGGAGAAATGCTTTTTCCGTTTTTGTCAGTCCATCGTAACAGCGCTTCAAAACCGACAATTTTATTTAAACTAATGCAAACCTTTGGTTGATAATAAACAGAAAATTCATGATTAGCCAAAGCTTCAGATAAAGCGAAATGAATTTTGTTTTTTTCCTCAGCTTGTTCCTGCATTTTTGGGTCAAAAAACTTGTAATTGTTCCTGCCATCTTTTTTAGCCGCATACATGGCGGAATCAGCCGCATTGACTAATTCGTCCATTGACATGCCATACTCATCATAAATAGCGATGCCAATGCTGGTATTGACAACAATTTTATTATTTTTTAATTCAATCGGTTGGGCTATGTTTGCGATTATTTTTTCTGCGATATTGATGGTAGCTGCCGCCGAATTGATGTCATGCAAAATAATGGCGAATTCGTCACCACCCACTCTGGCTGCCAAATCGCCGGTGCGTATACTGGCAACAATTTTGCAGCCAGCTTCATGTAGAACATGATCCCCTGCATCGTGCCCCAGGCTATCGTTAATGTTTTTGAAATGATCCAGATCTAGAAAGAGCAGTGCAAGGGTACTTTTCGAGCGTTTTGATCGTGCGATGGCCCGTGCCAAGGAATCGTAAAAATAGGCGCGGTTAGCCAGATTAGTCAGTGGGTCGAAGTTAGCTAAATAAACTAATTTCTCTTCTGTGGCTTTACGTTCGCTGATATTTTGAAACATTACTACGCCGCCGTTATTTTTTCCGTCCTTATCTTTAGTAATCTCACAACTGAATTCAACGAAAAAAGAACCGCCTGAAGCCGATACCCATCTTTGTGTGTGGGTCTTGAAATCTCCATCATCATTAATTATTGCATCAAAACTTAATCGTTCCTCATTATTATTGACACAATCTGTTCGGGAAGAGTCCCCAGTATGTAGTGTATTGTCGTCCCAGAAATCCTGTAACTGGCTGGATAACAACTGGCTATGATCAATCTGAAGAAGCTCGCAGGCCTTTGGGTTAGCAAAACTGATTTTTCCGGTCAGGTCAATGCCCAGGATTCCTTCTCCGGCAGAATTTAATAGCGCCTGCATTCTACTGGCGACTTGTTGTTGTTCTACCTGAGAAAGTTGGGCGGTGTGCCGCAGCCAATAGAGATCAATAAACTGTTTAACTTTGTTGAGTAATACAATGGGCTCAATAGGCTTGATAATAAAATCAATAGCGCCAGCCTCATAGGCTTTGATGTATTGCTCCTTAGTGTTGTCATGGGCAGTAACCATCACAATAGGTATATGCTTATAATGCTTGTTACCGTGAATGAGTCTGGCTGTTTCGTACCCGTCAATATCGGGCATTACCGCATCCATTAGAATGATGGCAAAGTCATGATCGAGAACTCGCTGTAAAGCCTCAGCCCCGGAACAAGCATGGTGGAGAGAGACTTCCAGGGAGCTAAGGATGCGATCAATGGAATAACGGTTGTTTTGCTTGTCATCAACGATTAAAACTTTGGCTTCTCGATCCATGACGAGCTCACTATATTAATAAAAAAACAACTCATTTCATTATAATTCAAAAATAAACTGATCATAGATTTATTGTATTCTTTACTTTTTATTTTAATTTCTTGATGGAATAGTTTAACTAATTTATTTTTCGAAACATCTTGTTTTCCTCAGAGATTATACTGTATTGATTGTGAAGAACTGAATAACGCAGTGTTTCTTTATTGCCTAAACAGATAAAACCACGTTTACTCAAACTGTTGTTAAGCAGATTGAGTGTATGATCCTTTAAATCTTGATCGAAATAAATTAGCACGTTGCGGCAGATGACCATATGCATTTCCCCAAACGCACTATCTTTGACAAGGTTGTGACAAGCAAACGTTATATCATTTTGTAGTGAATCATTGAACTTAATTGTGTCGTGGCGTTTAGTATAATAATGACTTAAGACGCTGTTGCCACCGGCATTACTATAGGCAAGTGCTTTTCCCTCTATTTTTTTTGCATCGTAGATGCCTGATTTAGCTATCGCTATTGCCTGCTTGTTATAGTCGGTGGCATAGATTTTAGCTCTTTTTAATAAGTTGGCTTCCGCAAGTAGGATAGCCAGGGAATATACCTCTTCACCGGTTGCACAGCCGGCAAACCAAATTTTAAAGAACGGATAGGTTTTTAAAACGGGAAATATAATCTCTGTTATTGCGTTAAAATAGGATGGATCACGAAAAAATTCGGTGAAGGTTACAGAAAGTTCCAATAAGAACCGGTCAAAGGTATCTTCGTCGTACAGTATATTGGGAATGAGTTGACTGGGTGTCGCATAATTTTCTTTGATTAGAAAATCATGCACCAGGCGATTTAACGAGGCTCTGGCATACTGGCTGAAGTCATAGTCATAACGTTGGTGAATTGCTTCAAGGAGTACGTCTATTTCAATGTTGACAATTTCTTTAGGATCCACTGGACCACCGTGTAATGGATGATAACTTGGGAGCTGGTCGTTCTTCATTAAACCGTGTGAAAGTGTAGGCCTATCATTAATGGATAGTCATCTTAATCAAGGTTAGTAACTTATCAGTATCAATAGGTTTATTCATATAATCAGTGGCGCCAGCTTCTATACATCGGATTTTGTCTTCGGCCATCGCTTTAGCGGTCAAAGCAATAATGGGTAAGTTTATGTATTGTTTCTGTGCCCTAATCTTTTTCATGGCTTCAAAGCCATCCATCACCGGCATCATAATATCCATTAATACCAGCTCAATTTCCGGGTGTTGCGCTAAGTAGTCCAGCGCTTTTTGGCCATTTTCTGCCACAATAACGTCCAGACCGTAATTTTCCAGCAGGTTTGAGAGCGCAAATGTGTTTCGAAGGTCGTCATCCACCATTAATATGGTATGCCCCTTCAGAACAATAGTTTCATCGTGTAGCATCTGCAATGTTTTTCGCTGATTGGCCGGTAGATTCGCTTCAGCTTGATGGAGAAAGAGTGTCACTTCATCTAACAATCTTTCCGCTGATACTGTCCCCTTGATAATAATTTCTTCGGTGTATTGGTGTAGTTCTTTAAAAAGCTCTTCGCTGAGCTCTTTGCCAGTATTGAGGATGATTGGCGGTAGCGGTTTTTTTTTGAATTGAGCCAGTTGTTTTAAGATCTCTGCACCGCTGATATCAGGTAAACCCATATCCAGAATGACACAGTCAAAGTCATTTTCTTGTAGTTGTTTGAGTCCCTCCTTGCCATTGACGGCTTCGATGATTTTGACGTCTTTATGCGCCAGTAGTGTGATCAAGCTATTTCGATAGTGCTTGTCGTCTTCAATCAGTAAAATTCGCTTATTATTGTCGGACAGATAGTGATCGAAAATCGCAAAGACATTATTTAACTCATCTACACAGGTGGGTTTATGTAAAAAACCCACTGCGCCTCGAGTCAGTGATTCGCCCATAGACTCCCGTCCAGTGATCACATGCACAGGTATATGGCGGATGTTGAGGTCATATTTCAATAGATCCAGCAATTTTAGGCCATCGATATCCGGCAATCCCAAATCCAGTAAGATAGCACTGGGACTGTATTTTTTTGCCATCTGTAAAGCAACCTGGCCCGTGCCGGCGACCAGGCAGGAATAATCTTTTTGGTGGGCGATACCCTTGAGCACGCTGGCAAAGTCCCGATCGTCTTCAACAATAAGTACCGATCTGCTAGCGGCTGTAATGACATCGCGATCATCGGGAATAAAGAAAGGGATTTCATCATTGAGTGGCGTGTCGTTGCTGGCAGTGACAGCTGTGGTCGACGGGTCGGCGACTAAATTGCTTGAGTCAATGTCACGCTTCAAGGCAGGCAACGCAGGGGGGGTGATTGGAAGGGGTGATTGTGCGGGGTTTTCGTTCTCATACTGCTTGCCCTCATTTTGAATGGGCAGGTAAACGACGAAAGTGCTGCCTTCGCCTGGCTGGCTTTTCAGCTGAATTTCACCGTGTAATAAGTCACATAGATTCTTGCTGATGCTTAAACCCAATCCCGTGCCGCCATAACCCCGGCCGTTGCTGCCATCAACTTGCTTGAAAGCCTCAAAGATACACTGTTGTTTATCTTCTGAAATGCCGATACCTGTATCGTTAATGGAAAAACCAATGCTGTTGTCGGCAGACAGGTCAGTTCGTTTGAAGTGCGTGTCGGCATTCGGCAAAAAGGCTCTTAACACAACCTCTCCCTGGTGGGTAAATTTAAAGGCATTAGATAGCAGGTTTTTAATAATCTGTAATATCCGTTGCTGATCGGATTTAATACTGGCAGGTAAGTCAGTGGCAAATTCCACACTAAACTCAAAGGCTTTATCGAGGGCTTGGTGTTTAAATTGATCGAGTATCGTTTGTTCAATGTCGGCCAAATCCACTTTTTCAATATTCAGACGTACTTCTCCGGCCTCGATTTTCGACAAATCCAGGATATCATTGATCAGTTCCAGTAATTCGTTGCCACCGCTATAAATAATGCCGGCGGATTCCACTTGTTTATCGGTGAGGTTACCCTCGCTATTGTCCATCAGTATTTTGGATAGAATCAGTAAGCTGTTTAGCGGTGTGCGCAATTCATGCGACATGTTGGCCAAAAACTCTGATTTGTATCGACTGGCCATAGACAACTCATCGGCTTGCGTTTCAAGATGTTGTTTCGATGCCGCTAAATAAGTAGATTGCGCCTGCAATGCGGCTTGTTTCTTTTCGAGCTCTTCGTAACTGGCCTTCAGTGCTTCACTTTGATTCTGGAGCCTTTTTTCAGAGTCGGTCAGACGTAGGGTTTGTTCCTGAAGGTCTTCATTACTGACCTTTAGTTCTTCACTTTGTTGCTTGAGTTCTTGTTCAGAGTTGATCAGGCGTAACGTTTTCGCCTGAAGGCTTTCATTGGCAGTGCTAAGCTCGATGCGTGCCTGTGTTGCATTTATTCCTATGGCAATGGGATTGGCGATGCTAGTCAGGAATTCCAGCGCAATATCGGGGATCTCTTTGACAGAGCCCAGTTTAATAACGCCCTTTGTTTCACCAATGAAAACTAGCGGCAGGACCACCGTATTGACTGGACGGACATCACCAATCGCTGAACTAATGCGGGTATAATCTTTCGGTAATTTGGATACCGAAATCATCTTCCTGGTTCGCGCTGCCTCTCCCACCAGCCCCTGGCCAATTTTAATTCTGTCGTTCAGTCCTTTACGCCGGGTAAAGGCATAAGTCCCCATCAGCAGCAGCATGTCCGTCTGCGGCTCACGTATATAGAATGCGCCTATCTGGATATTGAGGCGCTCGGCCAAATATTGAATGACACATTCTGCCAACTCGTGCACGTCGAGGTCGGCTGTCATTCTGTCAGTCAGTTCGTTCAGGCCGCCCTTCAGCCAGTCTTGCTGTTGTACGACAGCGTCGCTTTGTCTCAGTGCGATTAGCATCTTTCTCACGGCAGCGGCAATGCCGGTACGACTTTGGCCGGGGTCTACCTCCAGATCACCTTGAGCTATCCGTTCCGTTATCGCCGCTATTTCAGCGGGCTCGCCACCCACCTCTCGCAGTATAGTGCGGGTGGTGATGAGCATCACCACCATGCCCAATACAATAGCCAGGAACGTGCCGACTGTTAGAGCCGTGGTACTGCGTGCGATGATGGCCGCTGATGCTATGCCTCGTTCATTCAGTAATTTCTCTTCTACCGCAATAAAATCCGCCAGCAGCATGCGTAGCGCATCCATTGTCGCTTTGCCCCTGCCCGCTGCAATCGTTTTTTGAATATCCTTGAACGAGCTTGAGCTTGAGCTTGAGCTTGAGTCCATTTGCGTGCGGGCCATAATCTCTGGATTTGCGGCCTGTGTTTGCCACTGTAGGACAAGCCTTTCGATTTTTTCTATCTGGCGCAGCTGAGTGGGGTTATCACTAACAAGCTCTTCGAGTTCAATGATGGCTGATTGGTATTCGAGGTTGCCGTCCTGGTATGGCTCTAGGAATTCATCAAGGCCCGTGATAAGAAAGCCCCGTTGCCCGGTTTCCATATCAAGCAGCAGTTTCTGTACCTTGTAGCTTTGAGCGATCACCTGCTGGGTATGGGCAAGGGTGTTGACAGGATCAGACAGTGAGGCAAATCCTTGGTATGTTATAGCGGCAATCAGGGTCATCAGCGTAAATACAACACCATAACCCCATAATATTTGTGTTTGCAATTTCATCATGGCGTCCTTGTAATTGATGACCGCATAGTGATCTTTGGTACCGGGCAAGCGTCCAATAGCACCCCTATTTTCAGTGTCAAAAGTGATAGATGTCAGTGGTTAAATGCTTCACCTCTTGGGCTGTGGCTATTTTCAATAGCCTCAACCTTGGGAATGCTTTTCGCACTACCCATTCATCCATTATAGATGAGGGTTTTACGGTGTAGACTGAGTGTTAATATCTGTTTGTGCTATAGTGAAATGCTTTGGAAAGAATAACAACTAAGAAGAGTCTATTGGGTTGGTACTTATTTGATTGGTACTTCGGCCCAGAGGCTGGACTTGACCTTGTTCAAGTAGATAACGTTTCTTTCCTTGAACGAGAACGTGTGGGGGGGCACCTGCAATCCCTAATGTAGTAGTTTTCTTATTACTTCGATAAGTTTTTCTATATCCAACGGTTTCTCAAATATGTAATCAGCGCCAAGCCCTTGGGCGACCACAAGATACTTTGCTCCATCAATTCGACCGCCGCCGGATATGGCAATTATTTTAGCTGGAAATGCTGGAGGGTTATCTGCTATTTTTTGCAGAAACTCGATCCCCTCAAGTTCTGGCATAATAATATCCGTAATAATCAGGTCCGGTTCCTCTTGATAAACCAAAGACAAGCCTTGTTTGCCATCGAATGCACAGACAACTTCAAAATCTTCATATTCCAGATAATCTTTCAAAGACTCATTAAAATCATTGTCATCGTCAATTATAAGTATTTTTTTCATGTTGATTCCTTGGCTCGTTAGTGAGGCACTGCTGCGTGCCCTCATTCTTGATTGGGATTGGGATTGGGATTGGGAGTGAAATAGTAAAGCGGGTACCTTTCCCTTCACGACTTACTATGGATAATTCACCGTTGTGATCTTTCATTATCCCGTAACTGATCGACATGCCCAGCCCCGTGCCCTTGCCAACGGGTTTGGTGGTAAAAAAAGGATCAAATACTTTTTCAGCAACAGACTTTGGCATGCCACACCCCGTATCCTCAACATCGACACAGATCACTTTATTGTTTGTGTAAGAGCGTATGGTGATAAACTTCTCTTCAGTGCTTTCTACTGCATCCCGTGCATTGGTTAATAAATTGGTGATAACCTGCTCTATTTGGATATAATCACAGGAAACGGGTGGTAAATTCTCTGCTAGCTCAGCGGTCAGTTTAATGCCTTTTATCCTCAATGATTCGATCTGTAGGACGAGTGCTTCGTCGATGAGCCAGTTGATATCAATCTCTTCGGTTCCATGCTCTCCCTGACGGCTGAAGACTTTTAAATGGTTAATAATCTTGCTTGAACGATCAACCTGCTTGATAATTTTCTCCAGCTTGCTAGTTATCTTTTTTTTATCGAAATGCTTATTACTAAGAAGCTTCTTAGTGAGTTGGGCACTAAGTTTAATAGTCCCCAGTGGTTGATTCAGTTCATGGGCTAATCCGGCAGAAATTCCGCCAATAGAGGCTAGTTTTGAGGATTGAACGAGCTGCTCTTGGGTTTCTATTAGCTTATCATTGGCAGCGGCTAATTTCTTATTGGTTTTTCTGATGTCGAAGGTTGTTTTTTCAATAGTAGTTATCATGCCTTTAAAGTTTTTGGTTAAAACACCAATCTCATCCTGCGAATCGATTTTTTGTAAAGTCGTAGTGGCTGTATGAAAATAATTTTCATGTTCATGTTCATGTTCATGTTCATGTTCATGTTCA
>JAZFYA010000475.1:0-18923 GCA_036443315.1 Pseudomonadales bacterium | reverse complement strand
ACCATCACCACCGTGTAGGGCAATAAATGTGTGCCGGTACTTGCTCTCTACTATTTTTAACCAGTTGTCATCATGCGTATCAACGGCTTCAGCTATAATATTTTGTGCCAACAAAGCCTGCAGTACTGCCTCACCACTTTGCAACGACACCTCACGCTCAGCCGATTTGCCACCCAACAGCACCGCTACCGGGCTTTGTAATTGTTGTTGCCATTGATTGTCAGTGTTCACCACGCTCATCTAACACTCACTCTGTTTCTCCTGTAGTTAAGGATCCTGCAGCCGCTTTGCTAGAAGCTAATGGTTCAGAAACCAAGGCTCCAGAAGCCAACTGGGCTGCAATCGTTCCTACATTACCGGCACCCTGAGTCAACACCACATCACCGGGCTGCATAATGTCTTTTAATACACCAGCAACTGACTCAATATTTTCTACAAAAATCGGATCAACCTGACCACGGTTACGAATACTTCCACAGAGACTACGACCATCCGCACCAGGAATAAGCTCCTCGCCTGCGGAATAAACTTCCAATAACATCAACCCATCTACGGTGGACAACACCCGGACAAAATCTTCAAACAAATCTTTGGTACGGGTATAACGATGAGGCTGATAAACCATTAGCAAACGACGATCTGGCCACGCCTGTCTCGCTGCTAAAATCGTCGCTTCAACTTCGGTAGGATGATGACCATAGTCATCGACCAGCAACACACTGCCACCTTCAATCTCAAAATCACCATATAATTGAAAGCGGCGACCCACACCTTGAAAATTTTCTAAACCGAGCTGAATGGCCTTGTCGGCTACCCCCTCATCGGTTGCCACCACAATAGCTGCTGTAGCATTGAGAACATTGTGATCGCCAGGCATATTAATGGTGACTTCAATGTCTTGAAGATCTCCGGGACGGGACACTGTAAACGTTGTACTCAGACTCTTTTTTCTTAGATTTGAAATTGAGAAATCAGCGTCGTCACTAAAACCATAGGTCAGCAATGGACGTCCAATCAACGGTAACAATTCCCGCACAACATCATTATCAATACACATGATTGCCATCCCATAAAATGGCAGATTGTGTAAAAACTCGACAAAGGTTTTTTTCAATTTACCGAAATCACCACCATAGGTAGCCATATGATCCGCTTCAATATTGGTGATTACCGAAACCATGGGCTGCAAATGCAAGAAAGAGGCATCACTCTCATCTGCCTCAGCCACCAGAAAACGGCTTTCGCCTAAACGAGCATTGGTACCAGCGCTATTTAGCAAACCACCGATAACAAAGGTTGGATCAAGATCCGCTTCTGCAAAGACAGAAGCAATCAAACTGGTGGTTGTGGTTTTCCCATGGGTACCGGCAACCGCAATACCATGACGATAACGCATTAATTCCGCCAGCATTTCCGCACGAGGTACAATAGGAATTCTAAATACCCTGGCGCCAATAATTTCCGGGTTATCATCGGACACGGCACTAGAACAGACCACCACATCAACACCAGCAATATTGCTTTCAGCATGACCGACGAAAACACTGACGCCCATATTCTCTAAGCGCTTGGTAGCGTGTGATGCACTGATATCAGAGCCAGAAATTTGGTAGCCGGTGTTCAATAACACTTCCGCAATACCGCACATACCAGCACCACCAATACCAATAAAGTGAATTTTTTTAACTCGTCGCATTTCCGGCACGATAAAACGGTTTGTCGCTAGTGATAATTTATCAACCACAAGCCACCTCCAAACAAGTTGCTGCAACCTGCTCTGCCGCATTAATCTTTGCTAGATTGCGAGCGGCGACGGCCATCTGTAACACATGGGGTCGATCATTATCAAATTCGATGAGTAATTCACTGACACCTTCGACACTCATCCTTGATTGCGTCAACATTAATCCTGCATGATTATCCACCAACCAGCGCGCATTCTCTGTTTGATGATCATCAATTGCATGGGGCAGCGGCACTAATATAGAAGCAACACCAACAGCGGTGAGTTCCGCAACCGTCAAAGCCCCTGCACGACACAACACAATATCTGCCCAGCCATAGGCGGCTTGCATATCATCGATAAATGCTTCCGCCTTAACCTCAACACCGGCTTCCCGGTAGGCGGCTAACACCGTATTAATATGGGCCTTACCCGTTTGGTGCCACAGCTGTGGACGCTGTCGTTCGGGAATGTTGAGCAACACTTTAGGCAAAATATCATTAATAGGTTTAGCACCAAGACTGCCACCCAATACCAGTAAACGCAGATTACCCGAGCGACCGACCCCTCGTTGTTCAGGAGCCGGTAGCCGGGCAATTTCTCCCCTAACTGGATTGCCAATATAGTGGCCTTTATCTCCACCCAACTGTATGGGATAACCCTGTAACACTTTTTTAGCTAGCGATGCTAACAGTTTGTTAGTGGTGCCGGCCACAGCATTCTGCTCATGAATTACCAGTGGTCGTCCGGTTAACCAGGCGGCAACTCCTCCTGGCCCTGAAACAAAGCCCCCCATACCCAACACGCAAACAGGTCTTATCTGCCGAACAATTCGCAGCGCTTGAAGCACAGAACCTGCTAATTGAAATAAGCTTTTGACGACACTTAACATTCCTATGCCGCGCAAACCGGAGACATTGATAAAATGAATCGGGATATCTGCCGCTGGCACCAGCCGGGATTCAATACCACTCTGGATACCTAACCACTCCACATTAATGTCTTTTTCACGCAAACAATCCGCCACTGCCAACGCTGGAAAGACATGACCACCCGTACCACCAGCCATAATTAATACCGAACGGGGAAGCTCGTCTTTCGTCATGACTTACTCCCCTGTTTCTTGTCTGTCTTTTTAGTCGATCTGGCAACCTTTTTAATGGGCCGATTTTTCGACGTTAGCAGCTCATAGTTAATTCGGAAAACAATTGCCAACACCGCACAACTAACTATCAAACTAGTGCCACCATAACTAAGGAATGGCAGCGTCAAGCCCTTGGTAGGTAACAGGCCGGTATTCACGCCAATATTGATAAACACCTGACCGCTGATCATTAACGCAATACCGTAAGCCACATAGGCGTTAAAATATTCACCTAGTTTTTCTGCCTTGCGACCAATGGTTAAAATCCGCATAACCAGCAGACAAAACAGAGCAATTAACGTTAATGCCCCCACCACACCAAACTCTTCCGCGAAAATCGCAAACACAAAATCGGTATGGGCTTCAGGCAAGAAAAATAATTTTTGAATGCTATTACCCAGACCAACGCCAAACCATTCACCGCGACCAAAGGCAATTAATGCCTGGGTTAATTGATAACCCGTGTCATACTGATCCGCCCAGGGATCGGTATAAGCAGTTAAGCGCTTTATCCGATAGGGCTCACTGACAACTAATGCGACCAATGCAGCCAGGGCGGCAAGAATCACCAGCGAAAACTGCCAAAGGCGTACGCCGGCAAGAAAAATCATGCCAAAAGCAGTTCCCAAGGTGATAACAGTGGCACCAAAATCCGGCTCTAACATCAACAACAACGTCACCGCAAATAACACCGCCATCGGTTTAATAAAACCTTTCCACTGTTCTCGCACCTCATCCTGACGACGTACCAGATAACCGGCTAAATATAAAATCACACAGACCTTCACCAACTCAGAACACTGCAATGTTAGAGGACCTAAAGACAACCACCGGCGACTACCATTTGCTGCACGACCAATACTCGGTACTAGTACAAGCAGTAATAATGCAAATCCCACCAGCAACCAGAACCAACCAGTACGCTGCCAAAAACTCATTGGAATCCGGTAAATCACCAAGGCAGCCACTCCACCTAAAGCGAGGTGAAACAGGTAGCGAACACTATGAAAAAATGGATCACCATGACGCTCAGCAGCAAATTCAATCGAGGCCGAACTCATTGCAATAAAGCCAATCAAAATTAATGTAATAGCGCTGCAAACTAACGGGGCATCAAGAGTCGTATCATCCACCCATTTAGAAGGCGCCGATTGAAATGACATAGCTTTGCTTACCACCATTTTGGCCACATTGTTATTTATAACGACACCCATTAGCTGCTTCGCTCAATAATCAGAGCCGACACTGCCTGGCTAAACATGTCACCACGATGCTGGTAGTTGTCAAACATATCAAAGCTGGCGCAGGCGGGTGACAACAACACTGCGTCTCCGCGCTCACCTATGTTGGCTGCCTCAGCAACAGCCTCCACCATTGTTTGCACCTTGACTGTTTGCACCTTGACTGTTTGCAGCTTAACAGGGGGTAAGCTACCAACACACAGGACTTGCAATTGATCTGCCGCTTCACCCATTAAAACCAGTGCTCTAACGTGCTCACGCAAAATGGGTAGTAGTGGAGAAAAATCAGCACCTTTCGCTTCACCACCAGCAATGAGCACAATTTTTTCTACCGACTCAGCCAACCCTTTAATAGCAGCAATAGCAGCACCCACATTAGTACCTTTGGAATCGTTGTAAAAGCGCACACCATTTAACTCGCCGACAAACTGACAACGATGGTCGAGACCAGCAAACTCCCTCAGTACCTCCAACATAGGATCAATGGCGAGCCCTGCCGCCTTACCTAAAGCTAAAGCAGCCAGCGCATTTTCAATATTGTGGCGACCAATCATTTGCAACGCTGAAATCGGCATCAAACGATCAAACTGAAATGCCAAATATTCCACACCCTCTTCTTCCAACAACCCAAATCCATTAAAGTCAGGCTCATTTAAACCAAAAGTCCACACCTTCACACCTTCAGCTAACAAAGGACATGACAATGGGTCAGCACGATTCACCACCACTTGTTTACAACCGCGAAATATTCGATGTTTTGCCTGGTGGTAAGCCAACACATTCGGGTAACGGTCCATATGATCAGCGCTGACGTTGAGTACTGTTGCTACTTCCACATCTAAATTTCCAGCTCGCTCTAATTGAAAACTGGATAATTCCAACACATATAAATCCGGTTCTTGCTGCTCCAACACATCAACAGGCAACAAATCCAATACAGGCACGCCAATATTGCCGCCGACAGCAACACGCTTACCTGCTTGCCTGGCCATTTCACCCACTAACGTTGTCACTGTAGACTTACCATTCGAACCGGTAATGGCAACAATGGGGGACTGCGCCTCACTGCGAAATAAATCGATATCACCACACACCAACACGTCATCATCAATCGCACGATGAATGGCCGGATCATCCAAGCCAACTCCAGGACTGATAATCAACTGGTTAGCTCCCTGCAAGGACTCGTCACTGATTTCTCCCAACCACAATGGCACATCGGGAAACTCATGTTTAAATTCATCCAGTCCAGGTGGCTGTTTGCGACTATCCACCACAGAAAACGCTTCCTGCTTGCGAGCAAGATAACGGGCACAGGACAGTCCAGTCATACCCAGACCTACGACTACCTTTTTGTTATCTGTTGCTATCAGCTGCACCTTCTGTTTCTCTTAAAAAAAGCTCACATAACCGCTGCTTTTTTAACACTGGTTTTTAACACTTGTCCTTAACTCTGGTTCTTAACGCAACTTCAATGTTGCCAAACCAAATAACACCAACATCACCGTAATTATCCAGAAGCGCACAATAACTCGTGGTTCAGGCCAACCTTTTAATTCAAAGTGATGATGAATAGGGGCCATACGGAAAATTCTTCTCCCGGTTAATTTGAAAGAAACCACCTGTAAAATAACGGAAACTGTTTCCAGTACAAAAATACCGCCCATAATAAAAAATACAATCTCATGCCGAATGATTACCGCCACCACACCCAGTGCCGCGCCCAAAGCCAAGGCCCCAACATCACCCATAAATATTTGTGCGGGATAGGTATTGAACCAGAGGAAGCCAAGACCGGCACCTGCAAGAGCACCACAAAACACCACCAACTCACCGGCACCGGGAATATAGGCGATAAACAGGTACCGAGAGAACTCAACGTTTCCCGCTAAATAAGCAATGATACCCAACGCCGCTCCCACCATTACACTGGGCATAATCGCCAGCCCATCAAGGCCATCTGTTAAATTGACCGCATTACTTGAACCGACAATTACAAAATAAGTCAGTACGATATAAAACAGCCCTAAATCCACAGCGAGATCTTTGAAGAACGGGAAAAATAATTGCGTCTCCGCCGGTATACTTGCATTCATATAAAGAAAGATTGCGGCACCGAAACCACCTATCGACTGCCAAAAAAACTTCCATTTTGCCGGTAAACCACGAGGATTTTTCTCGATAATCTTGCGGTAATCATCAACCCAGCCCACGGCACCAAAAACAATTGTCACCAACAACACTGTCCATACATAGGCATTACTTAGGTCAGCCCACAGAAAAGTACTTAGAATAATGGCAATCAAAATTAAGGCACCTCCCATCGTGGGCGTACCAGACTTACTAAAGTGAGATTCAGGACCATCATCCCTGATTGTTTGACCAATTTGATGATAATTAAGTCGACGGATCATATACGGACCGAGCAAAAGACAAATAGCTAACGCCGTCATAATGCCAAGAATGCCGCGGATAGTCAGATAGTTGAACACCTGGAATGCGCTGATATATTGCGATAGAAAATCCGCTAACAAAAGCAGCATTAACGTTCTCCCCGGTTGTTTTCTGGCCGCTTAACTAATGTATCAACCACTCTTTCCATCCGAGTAAAACGCGAACCTTTTACTAACACCACATCCGCACAAAGTTGCTTATTCAACACTGCCAGTAAATTATCCATTGTTTTAAAACTACTAGCAGGGGGCCCGAAAACTTGCGCCATCATTTCTGCAAACTCACCGACCACAATG
This sequence comes from Pseudomonadales bacterium, assembly GCA_036443315.1. GTDB lineage: Bacteria > Pseudomonadota > Gammaproteobacteria > Pseudomonadales > Dasaniaceae > Oceanicoccus. Next base: position 12,065 of record JAZFYA010000475.1, on the reverse strand, counting down.
AACTGTTCTACGCCTTTATCCCTGGCGTAACTGGCCACCTCACGGTGCAAGCGTTCAGCTTCTGCCCCCAACTCGCCCATAGTACCCAACAGCAAACAGCGTCTTCCCGAAAAGCTTACCAGCACATCTATTGCAGCCTTAACTGAACCGGGGCTAGCATTATAGCTATCATCAATAACTCTCAGCCCAGGCAAACAAATGGACTTTAATCGTCCAGCCACAGGCCTCACTTTTGCCAAGCCACATTTAACCTGATCAAGAGTCGCATCCGCCGCAATGGCTGATGCCGATGCAGCTAACGCATTCTGAATATTGTGCTCACCCAATAGCGCAAGCTGGATTTCAACCTCACCATCTACTGAGCAAAGTGTGAAACTTGTTTCACCACTACTATGCAATTGAATGTTGCGCGCATAGACTTCCGCCTGGCTATTATCTTTACTAAAATGGAAAACTCTTCGTCCAGCTGCTTGTTGCTGCCACTGTGAGGCATGGGGATCATCAAGATTAATAACCGCAATACCGTCGACAGCTAAACTTTTAAAAATCTCACCCTTGGTTTGTGCAATCGTTTCAATACCACCAAAACTGGCAACATGGACAGGCATAGCATTGGTAACCAAGGCCACATCAGGCTCAACAAATTGCGCTAAATACTCAATATCACCTGCACGACTGGCACCCATTTCAATCACTGCGTATTGATGCTCCTGACTTATTTCCAACAGCGTCAGCGGCACACCAATTTCATTATTTAAATTACCGCGTGTAGACAATACCAAGCCACACTCGGCTAGAATCGAAGCAATCATTTCCTTGCAAGTGGTTTTCCCTGCACTACCGGTTAAAGCAATAACGGGCCCGGTAAACTGGCGACGATTACTGCGCGCGATACAACCCAGTGCCACGCGTGTATCACCAACTAACAGATGAGGGATAGATTGCTCGGGGTTAGACTTCTCGGGACTATTCTCGGAACTAGACAGCTCAGGCCTACGACTGACAACTGCCGCCACAGCACCACTGTTAGCCGCCTGGGCAACAAAAGAATTAGCATCAAAATTGTCGCCAACCAGGGCAACAAATAAATCACCCGCTTGTAATGTCCGGGTATCAGTACAAACATGATCAAAGCGCGCATCGCCCTCTAAATGACCACCCACTGCAAGCGCAATATCGGAGAGTGCCAAGGCTGACATCATGCATCCTCTCCTTGTGAATCATAACCTGTAGCAGTCGTCCGTTTAGACAGAGCCAAACGAGCCTGCTTAATATCGCTAAACGGAAAACGCTGAGCGCCGATTAGCTGATAATCTTCATGCCCTTTACCGGCAATCAAAACACTATCACCGGGGGCCGCACTGACAATGGCAAACTCAATCGCTCTAGCTCTATCCTCTTCCACCAAAGTCGGACAATCTACACCAGATAAAATTTCATCAATAATGGTGCGGGCAGATTCGGTACGTGGATTATCGCTAGTCACCACCACATGATCTGCAAAGCGCTGTGCCACTGCACCCATCTGAAAACGTTTGCCCTGATCGCGATCACCACCGCAGCCAAATACACACCACAACTGGCCTTGAGTATGGTTGCGCATAGCTTGCAATGCCTGCAGCAGCGCATCAGGGGTATGGGCATAGTCGACTACAACACAAAGACCAGCAGCGGCAGAAGTGACCCGTTCCATTCGACCCACAACTGTTTTCAAACCAGCAATTTCATCCACAACGATGGATACTGGATAACCCAATGCCCCCAAACTGGCAATCACCGCCACCACATTACTTAAATTAAATGCACCCAATAACGGGCTATTTAATTCAAACTGCCCCCATGGAGAATGCAGACGCGCTTTCACACCTTCACTGTGGTAAGCAATATTTTCTACCCACACAGCCGGGGTTCTTTTGTCATTCGCAACAGGTTGGATACTGTAGGAAAAAATATCAACATCGGCGGCCACGATATTGAATAAAGTTTCAGCGAAGGCATCGTCGCTATTAATAACCGCTTTTTGTAATGCCGACTGCCGAAATAAGCTGGCTTTGGCTTCGGCATAAGCCTGCATACTGCCATGGTAATCCAAATGATCGCGACTGAGATTGGTAAACAGCGCCAACTCAAATTGCAATGCTGCCACACGGCCCTGTTCCAAACCATGCGAGGAAACTTCCATGACTACCGTATTAACCTGATCTTCACACCATTGCGCCAAATGTGCCTGTACACTCACCGCATCAGGCGTTGTATTAATTCCCACATCGAGATCACCCTCTACCCCCGTCCCCAGCGTACCAATGACCGCGCAGGATTTGTGTAACCGGTTGAGCAATTGCATCATCAGCTGAGTGCAAGTGGTTTTGCCATTGGTACCTGTTACTGCGACCACTGACAGAGCCGTTGAAGGCTGCCCAAAGAAATTACCGGCAATTGCACTTAACTGAAGATTGAGATTTTCCATCACAATAATGGGCACGCCTTGCAGCTCAGTATTTTCCGGCCACAGGGCATCTTTATCGGCAACAACAGCGGCGGCCCCTGCCGCAATCGCCTGATCGATAAAATTGCGACCATCGACAGCATGACCTTTACAGGCCAAAAACAAATCCCCTGCACAAACCAAACGACTATCCAACTTAATGTCCGCTACTGTAATAGCCGCGATGTTTTTATCGTCAGCTGCAATTAAGTCACCTAGGCACTTGATATTTTGTTGTTCTATTGCTGCCATCATTAAGCCGACTTACGCCTCCCTACCAAAGACCTGGAACCTGTCTGCTTCTCCAACTTGTTAAAAGACACATTATTTACAGACAGGCGATTAACCGAAGGCGCTCTATCAGGGTTCACATTCAACAACCGCAACGCATCGGCAACCACTGCTGCAAAAACCGGCGCCGCTGCCTCACCACCGTGGTATTTATCCAGCTTCGGCTCGTCAATCATCACCACCGTCACGATGCGAGGGTTAGATACGGGGGCCAAACCAGCGAACACCGCTATATAACGATCATCGGCGTAGCCGCCGTTTTTACCGATTTTATGCACGGTGCCAGTTTTACCCGCAACAGAATAAGCCGCTACTTGGGCACGCGTTGCCGTACCACCTTTCTGGGTGACTGTTTCCAACATTGCGACAACTTGCTTTGCCACAACAGGACTCACCACCTGCTCCCCAGCCACTAATTTTTCCTGCCGCAGTAACGAGGCATTCCGAAAGACACCGCCACTGGCAAACACCGCATAAGCTTGCGCCAATTGCAATGGCGTTACGGCCAGACCGTAGCCGAAAGCAAAATTCACCCGTTCAATGGGGCGCCAGTTTGGTCGATTGGGCAGCCTTCCCGCACTTTCTCCCGGAAAACCGCTACCGCTGCTAACACCCAAACCAAAGCGACTAAACACGCCCCAAACCAACTGCTCATCCAAATCCAAAGCCAGCTTGCTGATACCCACCTGACTGGATTTGGTAAGAATGCCGGTAATATCGATAACACCATAATTAACCGGATCTAACAGGGTTTTCTTACCCACGTGGAGATAGCCAGGATTGGTATCAATTTTGGTATGAGGATGGTATTTACCTGACTCTAATGCTGCCACCACTGTGAACGGCTTAGCCGTAGAGCCGGGCTCGAAAATATCCGTCATGGCGCGATTGCGCAAACTGGCAATCCGTAAGTCGCGACGATTATTGGGGTTAAATGACGGCTGGTTAACCATCGCCAGCACCTCACCCGTGGCACTATCTAACACCACTACTGAACCTGATTTGGCCTGCACTTTTTTTATCGCCGCCTTTAACTCGCGATAGGCTAAATACTGTAATCGCATATCAATGCTGAGCATCAAGTCTTTGCCCGGTCTGGCAGACTTGTGCTGATCAATATCGCGAAAGATGTTGCCGTGCAGATCCTTTAATACACGCTTACTGCCCGACTCACCGCGCAACCAGGACTCAAAGGCCAGCTCCATGCCCTCTTGCCCTTGATCATCAATGTTAGTAAAACCCACAATATGCGCCGCCACTTCACCAGCAGGATAGTAACGCTTGTACTCGCGCTGTATATTCACACCCTTAATACCCAGTGCCAATACTGCATCTGCCGCCTGTGGTGACAAATGCCGACGCAGGTAAACAAATCCACGGCGACGATTATTAGTGATCTTTTTTTCCAATGACTGTCGACTGATACCTACAGCAGCAGCCAATTCTTGCCAGCGGGATTTTTCGATGATGAGTTGCTGGGGATTAAACCAGATAGAAGCCACTGGCGTACTCACTGCCAGGGGTTCGCCATTACGATCAGAAATGACACCTCGGTAAGCGGGAATATGCTCGGTACGAATAGTGCGGGCATCACCCTGCCCCTGTAGAAAGTCGTGGCCGCGTTCGGTATCCAGAACCTGTAACGATAGCACTCGCCAAATCAACAGCGACACCAAGCCCGCCAGCAAAAAAATTGCCAGTGAAAAACGCCAGGCCGGTACCGCTTGTCGTGCCACCTTGCTCATTGCTTTACCACTACTTATTGCTTTACCACGATTATTGCTGCCGGATCAGGTACCACCATATTTAATTTGGACTTCGCCAACCGCTCAATACGCGCATGGGATGCCCAGGTACTCTGCTCCAGCAACAACCGTCCCCACTCTTCTTCCAGCTGCCTTGTCTCCCTGTTTTGCTGTTGCAGGTAACTGAACAGCTGCCGACTTTTGAAAGAGCTATAGATCACCCCCAAAGCCGATGCGACCACTAACACCACCACCATGAGATACACTAACAACAACTTGATTTGCTCAGCTTGCACCCCGTAGCTAACCACTACCAAACCACTCTTTTTTTCTCTTTGTTCATTTAAAAGCCTTGTATCATTGTTATTGTTAGCCTTGCGAATAATCGACGCCTTTCAACACCGGCCAATATCACCGCTACCACGAGTTTCTTTTATGCTATTTTTTCCGCAACTCGCATAATCGCACTTCGCGAGCGCACATTCTGATCCACTTCCTCGTCACCCGCCTTAATCGCCTTACCAATGTGTTTTAGGCGACGATTAAGTTGGTCTTCTGTAACGGGTACACTGGCTGGCAACTCATCTCCACGCACATAGTGCTTGATATAACGCTTCACTATCCGATCTTCCAGCGAGTGAAAGCTGATCACTACCAGACGACCGCCCACCGCCAATACATCCAACACCTGATCCAAAAACTGCGCTAAATCGCCTAGCTCATTGTTAATAAATATCCGTATCGCCTGAAACGATTTGGTCGCCGGATGTTTACCTTTTACCCAGGCGGGGTGAGCATCGGCAATCACTTTGGCCAGGTGTAATGTTGTTTCAATAGACGACTGCGCTCTTTCGCCAACAATCGCCCTGGCCAGACGCTTAGCATATCGCTCTTCACCCAATTCCTTTAGCACTTTGGCAATCTCTGCTTCGCCCGCCACCGCCAACCACTCAGCTGCACTTTGCCCTGCCTGCGGATTCATCCGCATATCTAACTGGCCATCACGCAAAAAACTAAAACCGCGCTCGGATTGTTCCAGCTGCGGCGACGAAACACCTAAATCCAGCAATACCCCATCCACTTTTCCCAACGCCTGCTGACTGACGTAGTGTTTTGTCTCAGCAAACGATCCCTGCACTATCAAAAACCGCGAATCCTGCTGCCCAAGTTCAATGCCAGCCGCAATTGCCTGCGGATCTTTGTCTATTCCTAACACGCTACCTGCACTACTCAGGCGCTTTAATATTTCCCGGCTATGCCCCCCACGACCAAAAGTGCCATCGATATAAACGCCTTCCGACCGTGTGATTAGCGCATCCACCGCCTCAGCCAACAACACCGTCTCATGCATGTTCAAACAACCTAGAGCGACAGCGCCAATACTTCGGGCGGCACCTCACCCTCATCATCCCCAGCCACAGCGAGGTATTTGAACCACTCCCCTTCGCTCCACAATTCAAGCTTTTTACTTTGCCCTACCAGCATCAGTTTCTTCTCCAGCCCAGCGTAATCACGCAACGTGGACGGCAGTAAAATGCGGCCATTGCCTGCATCAATGACCAATGGCGTTGCATAACCAATCAATACCCGCTGTATCTTGGCGGCTTTGCGATTAATGTTCGGAAGGCTCTCGATTTGCGGCAATAACTGCTGCCATTGCTGCTCTGGGTAAATCAGCAGGCAACGCTCCTCGGTATGAGCGGTGACAACAATACGCCCCCCGCACTCGGACAGCAGCGCGTCCCGAACTTTCGCCGGTATTGCCAAACGCCCTTTGACGTCCATACTGATTGCATTGCTTCCGAGATACATATTTTTCCACTAAACGCCCAAGCAAAACCTACTAAAGACACAAAAAATCACTTTTACCTACTTTTTTCCACTTTTTTCCACTTTTGCAACTATAGAGATTAGCGCCCTATAGATCAAGGCAATAAACGGGAAATAACGTGGAATTTCGGCTAAAAAAACACTATCTTGCAGACATCTGCTGAGAAGTCACCTCAACAATAAAGACTATAAATAATAAAAACAAGTTACTAGAAAACAAACTTAAAGTAATGCCTTAAGTTAAAGGCTGTTTAACTATAAAGAGAAGAGAAAAACCAGGGGAAAGGGTTATATTTAAACTAAATCGGTCAAAAATCAAACAACCGCTAATCTTTATTGGCTTTGAATCCAGCCGACAACTCGAAAAATTGATCACCAGCTGATCTGACTACAACTGATCCGATACGGCCAAAAGCTTAACCGCTTAGCGTAAACTGCTGCTTGATAGTTTCATCGACATACCCAAGCCCCTATCAAGTCCATTAGTAACATTTTACCACGGCAAGATTTCACCATTGGAATGCCAGAAACTGCCACTGTTGTTGAGACTTAATTCGGCAATACGTTGCTGCAATCTTTGCGCACACTCTGCAGCGGTGATATCACCACGACCACCCACCATATCAGTTTGCACATAACCGGGGTGAAAAATACCCACTGCAATCTCGCGAGGTTTTAGATCATAACTGAGGGAAACCCCCGCTGCGTTCAGCGCCGCTTTAGACATTCGATAGCCGTAAGAACTTCCGGATGTATTATCAGCTATGGACCCCATCCGACTGGTAATCAATGCAACTTTGGATCCGGCCTGAAGTTGACTCAACAAGGCCTCAGTAACTCGCAGTGGTCCCATGCTATTCACCGCAAACTGCTGCAAGGATTTATCGAAATTGATAGCCCCCAGCTGATCGCTCGATAAAATTCCCGCGTTATTAATCAAAATATCAATAGCGGTGGAAGCCAATTGCTGCACCAGCTCATTGACCTTGTCAGCCTCTGCAACATCAATATTTTCGATAATCTGCACACCTATACTTGTCAGTGCAACGGATGATTGACGGCAGACTGCAATCACATTGGCACCACCGTCTTTGTAGCAACGACTTAATGCCAAGCCGATACCACGATTGGCACCGGTTATTACCACTGTTTGCTGCATAAAAAGTCCTCCCTCAGAAAAGCACACAACAATAAACAACTAACTGAACGGACGCCAGATATCCGCCAAAGGTTTTCTAGCAGTAATTTCCTCATTCCCAGAGGTATCCAGTTTGCCAAGAGCAAAACCACACATCACTTGATGAGTCTCAGAATTAATATTTAACTGTTCATAGATTGCATCGTATTCAATACCACCCATGCCATGAACATAGAGACCCAACATCGAAGCCTGTAGATTAATGGCCATCCAGGCAGCGCCAGTATCAAAGGCAGCGTGATAATTCTCGTTGCCATTACGAGAAAAGGTTGTTGCCGCCACCATAAAACCAATCACCGAGGCATTCTTCGCCCATTGCTGATTCCCCGCCACCAATAGACTAACGAATTGTTTGTGGGTTGATTCCGTTGACGTCAAAAACATCCATGGCTGTTCGTTATAACACGAAGGTGACCAGCGCGCAGCATCAAAAATTGTTTCCAGATCCTGCTCAGAAACCGGCACTGGTAAATACTTGCGTGGTGACCAACGCTGTACAAACAATTTATTAACACCCGATACCGCATCGCGGTTGGAAAAATTCAGATTTTTATTGTTCACTATCCTCTCCTGATTTTATTTCTTGAATAATTTATTTTGCAACATCACTACCCTAGACCAATAAGGAGCCTCTGAACAAGTCTATGGCGGTCAAAGTATGCTGCTTGCACGTCGAACGCTTTTCCTTCTAAAACAATATAACGCAGAACCTGGGCTCGTCTGTAGGCCCCAAAGGGGTGAGCTTACGAACGCCGTGTATAATCTGGAGCGGCTGGTAATGACCTGGCGCACACAACTACCGCGTTTATTGCCATGGATGGCATGTATGCCTGTTTTGCAGAAGCAAAAAACAGTGCCGTCCTTGCTAAGGACTATGGCCAGAACCTGCCCAGCGAACGCAGTGATACCGGCGATTGAAATAAGTCTCCAGATGGTTATCCGCCTAATAACTCACCACTTCTAGCACTCTATCAAGCTAGTTTTGCTAGGTTCAGTCAGTCCAAAAGCGGTCCAGCGCTAGACGTTTTTCCGAAGGTCCATTTCATAAAGTTCTAGTGGGAACCTATGTCGAGGGGAAACAACGACGCAATGTGCTAGCAAGCAGGGTCAGGCTCTCCACTGGTCAGTAGAACGCTGATAAAACCCATCACCATTGACGTGATTATGTGATTAACTAGAGCAGCACTGTTAGAATGCGCCCCGCCAACTATTACACATAGGACACAACCAAGAATTATGTTGATCGATCAATATTACAGCGTAACAAATAATAAAGTCACCTTTAGTCGTCAGCAAGCCAGCGATTTCGCCAAAAAAATCGCTGATGACTTTAACCCCTTACACGATGTTGACGCCAAACGCTTCTGCGTCCCGGGCGATCTATTATTTTCCATGGTGTTAGCCAAATACGGCGTAACCAAACATATGCGCTTTACCTTCTCAGGCATGGTGACAGAACAAGTAGCGCTAAACCTGCCTGAAGATGCTCCCCTGCTACCTCTCGTTGGCGACAATGGCAAGGAGTATCTAAGCATCGAACATACCGGTGACAATTCCAACAACAGCGAACTGATCGATAACCTGACCCACAGCTACGTCACCTTCTCCGGACATACCTTTACCGATATTTTAATTCCGCTATTGGAACAACAACAGGTGATGATTAATCCCGACCGGCCAGTGGTGATGTACCAAAGTATGCTGATCGACCTGGACCGGCTGGACCTAACCAATATCGAACTGGAACTCGACAAAGAAAAAACCGTAATGGACGTCAGCGGCAAACGCGGCAATCTTTGCTTAGCATTCAAACTAAAAGTCGGTAAGGAAGTGATTGGCCGTGGTGAAAAGCATATGGTGGTTAGCGGCTTAAAGCCCTATGATAAGGAGGTGGTTCAACAAGTGATTGCCGATTACTCACAGTGGAAAGAGGATTTTAATGCCTAGCAGGCTGTCAACTTGATATTGACGAGTTTAGTCAGTCCAACAGCGGTCCAGTGCAAGGCGTTTTTCGCTATGTACGCCGCGCAACACCTACGAATGTGATCCCTTATTAAATGCATTGCCCTAATAACTATCAAGCGCAGCAGCCACCGCAACCCCACTGTTAATAGTAGCCCCTTGCAGGGTCAACACATTATCCAACGCCGTTAAACACAGCAATACATTCTGCTTACTGCAAGCCTGCCCCATCAAACCAATGCGCCATGCTGTACCGGCAAAGGCACCAAGTCCTGCACCAATTTCTAGACTGTAGTGTGATAACAAGGCGGCACGCACAACTGCATCATCAGCACCTTTGGGAATTGCAACCAGATTCAATTGCGGCAACCGGGAAGCTTCCTCCACGATCATCGACAAACCCATCGCCTCCAAACCAGCGACCAATGCACGATGATGAAACTGGTGACGTTGCCAGGCATTTTCCAAACCTTCTTCTTTTAGTATCAACAATGATTCGTGCAGAGCATACATAGCATTAACCGGTGCGGTGTGATGATAAGCTCGTTTAGTATTGCCACCCCAATAACCCATTACCAACTGCATATCCAAAAACCAACTCTGCACTTTATGTTCACGACTCTTTATCAATTCCACCGCGCGCGGGCTAAAGGTTACCGGTGAAAGTCCTGGCACACAGGACAAGCATTTTTGCGTACCGGAGTAGACCGCATCTGCTCCCCAGCCATCGACATCTACATTAATACCACCCACAGAAGTCACCGTATCGACAATACTTAAGGCACCATGATCAGAGGCTAGTTGGCATAATGCTTTGGCATCACTCGCAACACCGGTAGAGGTCTCTGCATGCACAAAAGCCAGCACCTTGGCATCGGGATTTTGCACAAACGCATCGGCAACCTTTTTAACATCAATGACTTTGCCCCAGTCATCTTCCACCATTACCGCCGTCGCACCGCAACGTTCAACGTTCTCTTTCATGCGGCCACCGAAGACCCCATTCTGGCACACTATCACTTTGTCACCCGGAGAAACCAGATTCACAATACAAGCTTCCATCCCAGCCGAGCCCGGTGCTGAAACAGGCAATGTCAATTCATTATTGGTCTGGAAGGCATAGTGAAGCAGATCTTTGATCTCATCCATTAACTGAATAAATTCAGGATCGAGGTGGCCGATAGTAGGTCTGGCCAGTGCCGCCAACACACGAGGACTAACATCGGATGGACCCGGACCCATCAAAGTGCGGTGCGGTGGGTGAAAACTGCTGCGCATATTTATGCTCCTGAAAACAGATAACTGACTGAAGCCGAACAGTAGCATTTTTTTAAAAGCGAACAAACAAAAAACGACTAGACAGAAAGAATAACAACTATCTATTTAAAAATGTCATCGATGATCCCCCTTGGCACTTTTGGTGCTTAAAGGCTGGGCAACCTCCTGTTCCCCCTGTGTCAGAATAAATGCCACCCTGGAACGGTGCAGCATTAAGGTTTCTAAACCATCAACACCATTACGTACCAGCATGACTGTAGCAGCGAGGGGGATTTTCGACATAAAAAAAACTCTGGAAGGATAAGATAAGAATAACTGTCTGTGTCGGAACCCTGAGGCAAAAGCACTGAATCAAGACAAGAAGCCATTGCCGCGCGAAATAATCCGGACGTATTTTATAGATGTTTTAGCGATAAAGAGCAAGGAGAAAGCTTTGCTTTTTTATGTGTATAGCTTTGTTACTAGAAAATGAATAGCAGAGTGGCTTTTATTTCAAGTTTTGAATAATTTTTTAACATTTATTAGGCAAATAATAAATTTTCTAACTAAGGTAAAAAAGACATGGTTAGGAAACCTCTGAATAAGTGTCATTCTGAGTACAAAGCGAAGACTATCAATTTTAGCAATATATGATGCAACAACACGTTATGCGATCCTTCGCTGGCCTCAGGATGACAACCCTTGACTTATTCAGAGCCTCCATGGTTATTCCCGCAAGTCACTGTAAGGACACACCAATGAATGAAAATGCTCCGTTAGAAAACATATCTATTTACCAATCCAATTCCCCTCTCATCTCACACCAGGAAATACTCGAATTAATCAAACGAGAAAGCCGTTATAAATACCCTCACCTAAATCCATGCTTTTATCCTGATCATTGCATGCAGGCAAAAATCAACATTAAAACGGCCGGGCACTCTTTGCTGCACCCTACTCCGGATATATATATTAATATTTTGAAATCGGAAAACTTCTTTCCTGAGTTTTTTAAACATCGCCTGCCTCAATGTGACAGTAGCAAAGACTGCCATAAATACGTTCTGATAAACAAAGAAATGGAAAAAATTGGTTATAAGTTTGTTATGAAAGCAACCTTTGGCCCAAGTTTTATTTCTATATGGTTCAGAAATGAGTCGGAAAATGAACGAATTGATTTGCCGGTTTTTTATGCGCTGGAAATCCTCAACAAAATTAGCGACAAAATCAATCATATAGATGAAAACATGCTGCCAACCCATAAGCAGCAAGGCACGATTAAAACAAACAGGACGGC
>JAZFYA010000474.1:0-8518 GCA_036443315.1 Pseudomonadales bacterium | reverse complement strand
AGGTCCAGTGGCGCGTTGCCTGTTATGCCCAATCAGAACGCGTTGTTAGCTTGCCAACCTGACCGACGTTGTTGAGCGAGCACTGTTTGAGCGCTTTTCCGCGAGTTGCGCAGCCGTCGAGCAGGTTGGCAAGCGGGCGTTCGGGCATAACAGGCAACGCGCCACTGGACCGGGGGATTCAATGTATAACGCTTTTGCGACACCCTTCTTCGCGGGAATGACAAATGACCTAAAATCTAAACGCTTTGGGCACAGTCAACGCGCGGGCTACTTTCGATGGGTTGTCACGGCCAAGGGTTGCAGAAATAAAATTGCCGGCGACAATTAACTTTTCCAAATCGACACCGGTTTGAATATTGAGGCCGTTCAATAGATAAATGACATCTTCAGTAGCCACATTGCCCGATGCACTATTAGAAGAAGGACTGGCGGCATAGGGACAGCCACCCAATCCTGCAACCGAACTGTCAATGGTTTGAATGCCCATTTGCAAGGCTGCGTAGATATTGGTTAATGCCTGCCCATAGGTATCGTGAAAGTGAACCGCTAGTTTTTCGACAGGAATATCTTTGGCAATAGTTTCCAGCAAGTGCTTAACGTTGCCAGCGGTAGCAACGCCAATGGTATCGCCCAAGGATACTTCATAACAACCCATGGCGATTAATTGCACTGCAATCTGTCGCACGATTTCAGGATCAACCTCTCCTTCATAAGGGCAACCTGCCACGCATGAAACGTAGCCGCGAACGGGTATGTTATCAGCTTTGGCCGCTGCAATAACGGGCGTAAATCGCTCAATACTCTCAGCTATAGAGCAGTTAATATTTTTTTTGCTGAAACTTTCAGAGGCTGCGGCAAACATGGCAACCTCGGTAACGTTGACAGACCGTGCTCGTTCAAAGCCTTGCAGGTTTGGTGTCAACGCAGCATAGGTCACGTCCTGTTTGCGTTTAAGCTGCATAAATACCTCTTCACTAGCCGCCATTTGTGGTACCCATTTAGGGTTTACAAAGCTACCCGCCTCAATATAGTGAAGGCCGGCATCGACCAGGCGTTCTATTAATTCAACCTTTGTAGCGGTACCAATAGCCTGTTTTTCATTTTGCAGACCATCACGAGGGCCGACTTCGACAATACGAATCTGCTGGGGAAAATTGTTCATCGTTTTGTTTATTGTTTTGTTCATTGTTTAATCCTGTGCAAACGCTAATAATGTGGAACCACCATCCACCGATTCTCCTGGCTGGAAATAAAACGCCTGTACCCGGCCATCGGCGGGAGCGCGAATAGTATGTTCCATTTTCATCGCTTCCATTACCAGTAACGCATCACTCTTTTTTACATTGCTGCCCGGTGTTACTAATAGCTCAATAATAATGCCGTTCATCGGTGCGCATAAGCTGTTATCAGCGGCGCCAGTTTCCTGTTCGCCAAGGTCGGGCTCCAGTAAGCTGACTTGGAAGACTGAACGCTGGCTGTATAGACTATAAATTCCGTCGTGCTCCGACACCGTCACCTGCGAACGATAACCATTAATTTCACTGGTTAATAGATTGCCGTCAATATGGCCATTCGCTTCAACAGCCACAGTAGCGGAGTTGATGTGGGAAGAGATGCGATAATAGATTCGATAATAAATAGTACGGCTATGGTTAATTTGTTCAACCTGTACTGCCACTGCTTGTTGCTGGTAGAGCAAGTTAAAGTGGTGACGGTGGGTTTCATTTAAGCGCCAGCTGTTGCTGTGATGCCAGGGAGAATGTGGATCAGTGGATTGGCTAGCTTGTTGTTGCGCCACTTGTTGCTGTTGTAACACCAGGTACAGTGCAGCGAGAGGAATAGGGTTAGCACTATCATTGCTGTTGTCGTGAGGTCTTTTATCGTAAAACTCTTTATCATCAAGCTCTTTATCATCAAGCTCTTTATTATAAAGTAAGGCAGCATAATGTTTTTCAATAAAACTTGTGTTGAGGTTGGCTTGGGCAAAAGGCTGGCAGGTTGATAGCTTATACAGAAAGTCAATATTCGTCGTCAGGCCGTTAATGTGGTATTCCGATAAGGCCTTGGCTAAACGTCGCAAAGCCTTATTGCGATCCTCATCCCACACGATCAGCTTGGCAATCATGGGGTCGTAATACACGCTCACTTCGTCACCTTGGCGTACACCGGTATCAATCCGGGTGTGAGTATTTTCTACGGGTGGCTCTAGATAGGACAGCGTGCCGCTAACCGGTAAAAAGTTATTAGCAGGATCTTCAGCATAAATTCGCGCCTCAAAGGCGTGGCCGTTAATGACTATCTCTGCTTGTTGTAAGGGCAGTTTTTCATTGGCGGCTACCCGCAATTGCCACTCTACCAAATCTTGTCCAGTAATCATTTCGGTAACCGGATGTTCAACTTGTAGACGAGTATTCATTTCCATAAAGTAGAATGAATTGCTCTGGTCTAATAAAAACTCAACAGTCCCTGCACCTACATAGTGAACAGCGCGGGCGGCGTTGATAGCCGTTTCCCCCATTGTTTGGCGCAGGGCATCGGTTAACCCCGGAGCGGGTGCTTCTTCAATGACTTTTTGATGGCGACGTTGTACTGAACAATCGCGCTCGGCTAGATAAACCGCATTGTTATGTTGATCAAAAAATACTTGAATTTCAACGTGACGTGGTTGGGTTAGATACTTTTCGACCAACATAATGTCATCATTAAAAGCGCTCAGCGCCTCGCGCTTGGCGGCAGCTAGCGCTTCATAAAACTCAGTTTCCGACTGCACTTTCCGCAACCCTTTGCCACCACCACCTGCGGCTGCTTTTATCAACACTGGATAGCCCATAGCGTCTGCTGATTTCTTTAGTGCAGAGGGTCGTTGTACGTCGCCATGGTAGCCGGGGATTACCGGTATGCCAGCTTTTTCCATAAGGGTTTTAGCGGCAGACTTGGATCCCATCGTTTCTATGGCGGAAATGGGTGGGCCAATAAAAACAATATTGTGGTCTTTACAGCGCTGGCAAAAAGCGGCGTTCTCACTTAAAAAACCGTAACCGGGATGAATGGCTTCGGCGCCAGTCTGCTGCGCTGCAGCTATGATCCGCTCCATTTGCAGGTAGGAGTCATGGGAAGGAGCGGCACCGATATGCACAGCTTCATCGGCCATAGAGACGTGTAGCGACTCACGATCCACATCGGAAAAAACCGCAACGGTTTGAATGCCCATGCGTCGTGCGGTTTTAATCACCCGACAGGCAATTTCACCACGGTTGGCAATGAGGATTTTATGGAACATGAACGGTTACTCCTGATATAAATGGCATTGCCTTAAGCCTTTGCATCATAAATTTCTTCTTGCTGTCATTCCCGCGCAGGAGGGTGTCGCAAAAGGGTTATATATTGAGTCCCCCCGGTCCAGTGGCGCGTTGCCTGTTATGCCCGAACGCCCGCTTGCCAACCTGCCCGACGGCTGTGCAACTCGCTGAAGGGCGCTCAAACAGTGCTCGCTCAACAACGTCAGTCAGGTTGGCAAGCTAACAACGCGTTCTGATTGGGCATAACAGGCAACGCACCACTAGACCTACTTCCGCACCTTGCAAAAGCGTTTACGACACCCTCCTGCATGGGAATGACCGGCTTAAGGCAGTGTCCTTCACCCCTGACCCGAATGGTACTTACTTAAAGCTATAACCGAGGAGCGTTGAACCCGCTGTTCGCAATGCAAGGCCCACTATCGGTTGGAACCCCACGCCCTTGAGCGGGCCTTGCATTGCGAACAGCTACTCCAGTGGTACCCGGATACCGCAGAGTCTAGCCACCCTCGGTAGTCTAACCCCTCACAAGGGCGTGGGGTTCCAACCAAGTGAGGGGTTAGACTACCGAGGGCGGCGGCGGGATACTACCGTCGCAAGCCGTTAACAGCGCTGCCCTTAAGTAAGTACCATTCACTCCCGGCTCTTTATCCAGCTAGCCGGTCTTTTTTCCAGAAAGGCGCTTAAACCTTCTCTGCCTTCATCAGTATTGCGGAGTTTGGCAATTAACGCACTGGTTTCATCGATGAGTTTTTTGTCAATAGGACGATGACTAATGTCGGCAATTAATTGCTTGGCAGTGGCGATGGCTTTGGGTGCGTTAGTCAACAGTGCGTCGATAATAGTGTCGATAGTTGCATCAAGTTGTCGCTCAGTGACGCATTCGCTAATCAAGCCGATCTGTAAAGCGGTTGTAGCAGTAAAACGTTCTGCAGTAGTAAAGTAACGCCTGGCTGCTCGTGCTCCGATGGCTTCGATCACATAGGGGCTAATCGTGGCGGGAACCACTCCCAATTTTACTTCGCTTAAACTAAAACTGGCACGATCACTGGCGACAGCAATATCGCAGCAACTGATCAGGCCAACACCACCACCAAAGGCTGCACCCTGTACTCGTGCAATAGTGGGTTTGGCTAAACTGTTGAGTGTGTAAAACAGGGTGGTCAGTGCTTTGGCATCCTGCAGATTTTGTGCAACGCTGTAGCCTGCCGTTCGTTTCATCCAGTTAAGGTCTGCCCCTGCGGAAAAACTTTTACCATTGGCGGCTAAAATCACCACGCGAATGTCATCATTACTAGCCAGTGTTGCAAAAGTGGAGGTTAGGCTAGTGATAACAGTATCGTCAAAGGCATTATGTTTTTCTGGATTGTTTAAGGTGACAGTGGCAACGCCGCGACTATCAATAGTGGTAATAATCTTTTCGTTGTGCATACTATGTCTCGTTCCAGAGCCCAAATTCCAGATTCTGGGCTCTTGCTACATTCTAAAAATACCGAATTTCGTTTCTTGAATCGGTTTATTTAAGCAGGCTGATAATGATAAACCCAGTACCATCCGGGTTTCTGCGGGATCAATAACACCATCGTCCCAAAGTCTCGCTGAGGCGTAATAGGGATGACCCTGCTGCTCGTAGGTGTCAAGAATGGGTTGTTTAAAGGCTATTTCTTCTGCGTCACTCCAGCTTTGGTTTTGTGCCTGTTTTTGGTCGCGCTTAATTTGTGTCAATACGCCTGCAGCTTGCTCGCCGCCCATAACCGAAATACGTGCATTGGGCCACATAAATAAAAACCG
Organism: Pseudomonadales bacterium; assembly: GCA_036443315.1. Taxonomy (GTDB): domain Bacteria; phylum Pseudomonadota; class Gammaproteobacteria; order Pseudomonadales; family Dasaniaceae; genus Oceanicoccus. The sequence goes on along the minus strand of JAZFYA010000474.1, from coordinate 3,431 downwards.
CGGATCATAGGCGCGGCCACACATACCGTAGTTGCCGGCACCAAATGAACCGCCGATCAGTACGGTTAATTTTGGTACCTGCGCACAGGCAACGGCAGTGACCATTTTGGCGCCGTGCTTGGCAATGCCACCTGCCTCATATTGCTGGCCCACGATAAAACCGCTAATGTTTTGCAAAAAGATAAGGGGGATTTTTCGCTGTGCGCAGAGTTCTACAAAATGCGCCCCTTTTTGGGCTGATTCGGAAAACAAAATACCATTATTAGCAACAATGCCCACAGGATAACCAAACAGATGGGCAAAGCCGCACACTAAGGTGCTGCCATATAAGGCCTTAAATTCGCTGAACTCAGAACCGTCGACAAGACGTGCAATAATATCTCTACTATCGTAGGTCTGGCGCGGATTCTTGGGGATAATGCCGTAAATTTCCTTGCTGTCGTAGAGCGGTGGTTGCGGTTCTTTAAGCGCTAGCGATACGGGTTTAATACGGTTTAAATGGGCAATGGATTTGCGTGCCAGTTGTAACGCGTGATGATCATTTTGTGCATAGTGGTCGGAGACGCCGGAGTTGCGACAGTGCACATCGGCGCCACCTAAACGTTCGGCAGTAACCACTTCGCCAGTCGCTGCTTTAACCAGAGGTGGGCCAGCTAAAAAAATCGTGCCCTGCTCCTTAACAATAATTGATTCATCCGCCATGGCTGGCACATAAGCGCCTCCCGCCGTACAGGACCCCATCACTACGGCCACCTGCGGAATGTTTTTTGCCGACATGGTAGCCTGGTTAAAAAAAATGCGCCCGAAGTGTTCGCGGTCGGGAAAGACTTCATCTTGCCGTGGCAAATTGGCTCCGCCTGAGTCGACCAGATAAATACAGGGTAAATGATTTTGTTCGGCGATGGCTTGCGCCCGTAAATGTTTTTTTACTGTGATGGGGTAGTAGGAGCCAGCTTTGACTGTGGCGTCGTTAGCGACAATCATACATTCCTGCCCGCTTACTCGACCGATACCCGTAATGATACCTGCCGCATTGATGTCTTCATCGTAAACGTTATATGCCGCTAATTGTGATAGTTCCAAAAAGGGCGAGCCGGGATCGATCAAGGCATTGATACGTTCCCGTACTAATAACTTGCCGCGTTCTTTATGGCGCTGTTGGTGTTTTGCTCCGCCACCTAGTTTGATTGCTGACAGTTTGAGCTGAAGATCATCAACTTGCGTCTGCATATGTTGACTGTTTTCAACAAAAGCTGCAGAGCGGAGATTAATGTTACTGGTGAGGCGATTCATTAATTATCACCCTTTATGTAAAGAGTTATGAACTAAAAAATATTTCTTAGTGATAAAATAAGAGTCCATACTGTTTCGCCTGGTGCTTACTTAAAGGGTGGTGGTGCTCAGTACTTGCGAGCCCTGACGTTTGTGTGGTAACCCGCCACCCTCGGTAGTCTAAGCCCTCACTCGGTTGGAACCCCACGCCCTGGTGAGGGCTTAGACTACCGAGGGTGGCTAGACTGTGCAGTATCCGAGTCGGTAGCACTGAAATAGCTGTTCGCAATGCAAGGCCCGCTAAAGGGCGTGGGGTTTCAATCGATAATGGTCGATAGTGGGCCTTGCATTGCGAACAGCGGGTTTAAAGCTCCTTAGTTGTTCAGTTTTAAGTAAGCGCCATTCCATAGTGTCTCGCTTCTCATTAAGCCGTTTCATTAAATAATTCCCTACCAATCAAAATACGACGAATTTCAGAAGTCCCTGCACCAATTTCATAAAGCTTGGCATCACGTAATAAACGGCCCGCGGGAAATTCATTGATATATCCATTGCCACCCAATACCTGAATAGTTTGCAGGGCCATTTGGGTGGCTTTTTCAGCGCTAAATAATATGACGGCAGCGGCATCCTTGCGGCTTTCCTCGCTGCGGTCGCAGGCTTTGGCGACGGTATATAGATAGGCTCGAGACGCATTGAGATCGGTGTACATATCGGCCAGTTTGCCTTGCATTAGCTGGAACTCACCAATACTCTGGCCAAATTGCTTGCGGTCATGCAGGTAGGGAATTACCAAATCTAGACACGCTTGCATAATGCCAACAGGGCCACCCGCGAGTATGGTGCGTTCGTAATCCAAGCCGGACATTAAAATATTCACCCCTGCGCCCTCACTGCCAAGAATATTTTGTTCCGGAACTTCACAGTCCTGAAAAACTAACTCACAGGTGTTGGAGCCGCGCATGCCCAACTTATCCAGTTTTTGTGCGCGATTAAAACCGGGGAAGTCGTGCTCGACAATAAAGGCGGTCATGCCCCGGGAACCTGCCTCCACATCGGTTTTAGCATAGACCACATAGGTGTTGGCATCGGGGCCGTTGGTGATCCACATTTTGTTGCCGTTCAAAATATAATGGTCGCCTTTTTTAACAGCCCGACATTTCATGCTGACTATATCGGAACCGGCATTAGGTTCAGACATTGCCAATGCGCCAACATGTTCGCCGGAGCATAGTTTGGGCAAATAGTGTTGTTTTTGTGCTTCGCTACCCTGTTTAAAAATTTGGTTAACACAAAGATTGGAGTGGGCGCCGTAGGACAAACCTACCGAGGCAGAGGCACGGCTTATTTCTTCCATGGCGACGGTGTGCGCTAGATAACTCATAGCAGTGCCGCCGTATTCTTCGCTTACGGTCATACCCAGTAAACCCAGATCGCCAAACTTGCGCCACAAATCCATGGGAAATGCGTTATCCAAGTCCAGCTGTGCGGCTCGCGGTGCAATGTCATGTTGGGCGAAGTGATAAACGGTGTCGCGCAGCATATCGATTTCTTCGCCGAGATCGAAATTCAGCGTGGGGTAGGCTGTGTTCATAATGAAGCCCTCAACAGTGCAATCAAGCCATCATTCTATAGCGGGTTTGCCTTAGCCAATGCTTCTCGGCATTTATTTTCTGCATCGTTTAAATCCATGATCATTCTTTCCAGATCCTGTAACTGTTGCTCTAGCTGTACTCGTTTATCGCTAAACCTGGCGATCAACTTTTGTAACTGCTTGACATTACCGTGGGCGGGGTCGTACATATCAATAATGTCACGGCTTTCCTCTAACGTTAGCCCTAGTCGCTTGCCCCGTAAAATCAGTTTCAGTTTGACCCGGTCGGCTATGTTGTATAGCCGAGTACTGCCGTTGCGAGTGGGTGCTAACAGACCTTTTTCTTCGTAGAACCTGATGGTACGGGTAGTGACATCGAATTCTGCTGCGAGGTCGGAAATGGAGAAGGTTTTCGATTGAGGCATGATGATTATTCCACTATGTTACTATGGATAGTAGCTTATCTTTACGTCAACGTCAACTAAGGCTCTGCTGGCTGATGACGTTGCTTAGGGTATTGTTGGAAGTGCTGTTTTTGTAAGTATTCGGCTAGACTACCCCCCCC
>JAZFYA010000473.1:0-5369 GCA_036443315.1 Pseudomonadales bacterium | reverse complement strand
CCTTGCATGAAGGTTAACCCTGAATCACCATACTCTAAGGCTTCACCTAAGCCGGTGACATTGCCATGCCCGAAGATGCCAATAATGCCGGTGACAAAACGTTGGGAAATACCATCGATCTCGATATATTGATTGACGAGGAATCTCAGTAACGCTTGTGCCATGGTGAGGTGTACGGTTGACATAGTCCCTCCTTCACACAACCGACGTTCTTGTTGAACGACTTTTATTGAGTGCTTTCCAAGGGCTGCCAGACTCGCGCATTGGCATCCTCTTTTTGGCTCCAAGCATGTTCTTCAGTGAATTCCGGCACCATATAGGGATTATTTTCCAGATGACGGATCACCCAAATGTAGTACATACCATAACCTGGTGCCGCGACTTGTGCGTGATCAAGTTCATAGAGAATTTTTAGCGTATCGTACTGTTGTATTTTGACCACTTGCTGGTTGCCATCGTGATCACCGGTCTCACCATAGCCAAACCCTTGAGGCTCGGTGAAACGATAGTGATAAATTTCAGGTTGTGGGTGGTGGTGGGGGGGATAACTGGACCAACGTCCCGGAAAGGTAATCACCTCACCCAATACCAAATTAGCGTCTGCGCGATTTCTCTTGTCGAAGAGGGTGCGAACAATGCGGTAGGCGGTATTATCCAACAGTCCCTTGCCGCGTTGCTCGCTCAACAACAGATTCTCGGGGTCAAAAAACTGGGTGTCAAAATGCAGGTCATTGGTTACCTGCGACAGTGTCAATTCACAGTCCGTTGTGGCAACAATCATCACCGATTCGCCAGCATCAAAATGAACGGCAGAGGGATTTTCGTCAAAAATCGACTGTCGCTCGGCCCTGTATTGTCTTCCGCGGCAATGAAAGATTGCTTTGCCTTGCAACAATAAAATGGCGGATTCCAATCCGTCATTGACTGTCCATTCCTCTCCAGCACGTAACTTCAGGATACCGAAGTGAATTCCGGTATCGTCGGCAACCTCACTGATGGTGGTAATGCTTGTTAGCCCAAATGCAAAACCTTGTTGATGGTGTAGCAACAGTGAAGACATGCGATATCCTCGTTTATGCCTCTTGCCAGAGACGGATACATTGTAAAAAATCTTTGGCGACAATGTCGGGAATCTCTTCCAATTCTATTTCATTGTTCAGAAAACGTTGCCAAGGTTGCCAAAAGATACTCCGACCCACGGCAAAACCGCTGACTTTGGCAGAAGCTTTCGCGCTGGTGAACAAAGGGCCGAAACTTGCGATTTCCGTTTGTTCCCCGCCTAGTAAAATCATGCGTGAATGGGGATCGTTATCCTCGAGGATATTGGCGAGGGTGCGCCAACGGGTGGCAGATAAGTCGCCAGCGATTTTCCACCAAAAAGGATAGATCGCCTCCTGATAGGCCGCCATCATGGCGTCGCTTGTCGCTGACCCGAGATCGGTAAATTCGCTGGGTGTAGTCAATTCCACCATAAGTCGTCGATCGAGTTGATCACAAACCCTAGCCAGTTCTTTCAAGCGCAATAGCTGTTGCCGCCGTATCTGTTCATCGAGTTCGGGATGATATTGCCAAAGCACTTTAACGAACCAAGGTGCAGGGCGCTGTAAAATTTCCTGGTAAAGGGATTTATCCCCCAGCCAACGTACAGGCAGGCTGAGAGTTCTCTCAATCGCCACGCCAACTGTGACGCGCTTGTCAATGTGCGAAGCCAAAATGGCCGCCCCGTCATCTGGATCAACAAGTATCGCTAAACGACTCTGCGGATCTTGTTGTAGCGCCAGTTGAAAGCCGTAAAAAATTTGCTGTTTAAATGCCTTTACGACGGCGTGATTTTGATCAGCGACCTCACAGCTCGTCCGAAATTGTTCTCGGTGATCAAAGACCAACACAAACAATTCACGATCAGCGGCGCTGCCTAAAGTTGAGCGGCGATGTCGCCGCGCAATCTCCCGACCTTGGAGTATTTTTTCTCGACTACCAAAATGCTGTAAAAAATAGTCCAATTCTTCGTTGTTGGGCATCGCCGGAGCACAACCATGTCGTGAGACCACCATCGCGCCGCAAGCGTTCGCATATTGCATACAGGTTTGCCACGATGCATTCCTAAGCCACCCATACAAAAAACCACTCATAAACGCATCCCCAGCGCCTAGTACATTAAGTGTGGTCACCTGGAAGGGTTCGGCGGTAAACGGCTCGCGATTATCCTTGAGATAGATCCGACATCCTTTGGCGCCGCTCTTTACGATGACGGGCGCACTGGCCAATCGATGGATATTAGCCAGTGCTTGGCTAAAGTTATCACCGCCGCCTGCAATGAGAATTTCCTCTTCGGTGCCGACGATCAAATCACATTTGGGTAGGATCTGTTGATATTGGTGGGAGACATCTTCGGCCAGTCGATAACGGCATTCGCCATCACCCAGTGTCGTCAACCCCCATAGAACAGGTCGATAGTCGATATCCAATATAACCGCCGTGTGGGTGGTCTTCGCCAGGTCCAGGGCGTGATGACTGGCGGCGCGCATATCGGGCGTAGAAAACCCTGTACCGGTTGCTAGTAGTGCTTTGCTTTGCTGAAAGAATTGCTCGTCACAATCACTGGGTTGCAGCTGCATATCCGCGCAATTTTGTCGATAAAACATCAATGGAAAATGCTCGGGTGGATCGACGCCTAACAGCACTAAGCCGGTCAAATGGTCTGGCGTTGCTCGCAATAAATCCGTTATCACGCTTTCATTTTGCAGTGTTTGCTTAACGAACGTACCCATCGCATCTTGCCCGATGCAGGACAACATGGCTGAACGCAATCCAAGACGGGCCGTACCCACTGCGACGTTGCCGGCGCAGCCCCCCAAATATTTTCGAAATGTCTGAGCATCCGCCAGTGCACTACCTATCTGTTCGGCGTATAGATCGACCGCTACCCGACCCATACAGATCACATCGATGGGCCTATTGCTATCAAATGCCAGTTTGTTCGGAGGTGGTGTCATGTCTTCTCTGCAGTTTTTTGATGGGTGAGGCTACAGCCGAGCCATCGGGTTATTCTTTTTGAAATCGAATTGTGGTGATTTGCAAACAGAGGTAAAAACACAAATGGAGCTTCCTGTCTGCGATTGGTTAGGGTTGATGGAGATCACTGGAGAGTGGCAGACCGGTGAGAAGCGATATTGGACCTTCAGAGACTAACAAGCTAACGAAAGGTTGGCGAATTTACAGAAGGAGTGTCGCATAATCGTTCGGGATGTTCATAGTCGATCCGTATAGGCTGATGGCGCTGATAGGATTGTTTTGCAGCATGACCGATAATCACAGAAATCAATCCGTCCCGCCCATCAACCGCCGCAGGTTGGTTAAGGCGAATAGAATGACAAAAGCTTCGAAGTTCCGCCAGGTAGGACGCCTGGTAACGGTCTAAGAAAAAGTGCATGGGTTTTTCGCTGGTCACCGCATCCGCTGTGGACAATTCGGTCTGTGTTGCGCTGACATTTTTGGCCAATATTTTGCCTTGACTGCCAAACACCTCCACTCGCTGATCGTATCCGTACACGGCTTTGCGACTGTTATCGATAACGCCCAAGGCACCATTGGCAAATGTTAACTGTATCACCACCGTATCCACATCCCCCTGTTGAGCTAGTGTCGGATCAACTAGCGCGGAGCCCGTGGCATAGACTTCAGTGATTTCACTGCCCACCAAAAATCGAGCCATGTCGAAATCATGAATGCTCATATCGAGAAAAATACCGCCCGAGCTCAGAATATAGTTGCTAGGTGGCGGCTCTGGATCTCTTGATGTGATGAGAACGATATGGGGTTCTCCAATGCCACCCTCCTGTACGACGCGTTTGACTTTGGCGAAATTGGGATCGAAACGGCGATTAAATCCGACTTGGAGAATGATCTGCGCTTGTTCCACCGTCGCCAACGCTTGTTGAATCGCGAGTATGTTGAGGGCAATGGGTTTTTCACAAAATATATGCTTGCCCGCCGCCGCTGCTTGGATGATAAGCGGAAGATGAGATGGGGCGGGCGAACAGATTAAGACCGCATCAATCGTGGGATCCTTGAAAATGCACTGAACATCATCGCCGCTAACGGCTATCGGCAACGTATTTACCCAGGTTGCATCGAGGTTGATATCAGCGATCGCCTTGAGGCTGATTTGGGGGATATGTCGGATGATGTTTTCGGCATGACGCTTACCAATTCGGCCCGCCCCTATAATACCTACACAGATCGGATTTTCCGTTTGACTATTCATTGTTCAAAACCGTCGTTATGGAGACTTTATTGAGCGTCAATAGAAGCTCCATCATTGAGACGGTTCAGTGCGACTTTCCAATTGCGGGCGGACGTAGACCATTTCTTTGCTGCCGCATGGATGGCCAGATACACATCACGGCCTGGTCATGCGGGATCACTTTGCGATTCTCGATCGCCGCTGTGCAATCGAGGACGGTATGCAGGAGTCAACGCCGAGTTGGCACGAGGTCTTGCTAAAACTGAAGTCACGGGGGAGTCTCCTAATTCGATTTGACCTGCTGCTCCACATAATCGGATTGAATCCCGCTTTTGCCGGAACCGCGTCCATAATAATTCCATTCCGGAAAATTAAAGTCCGAAGTGATTGACCGCGGAGACAGAATCATCACCTTAAGAAACTGTTCTAAATCAGGCGCATTGTAAACGTTCACCTCAAATCCCCATTTTTTGAGCTGATGCAGCAACGCTGCACACTTCTCCAATTCCCAGTTAATGGAAAAGCGATTGATGCCCCAGCTTGTTAGCCGCGTTAGTATGTTCTTGGCTTCATTTGGTAGGGAGAAGACCAAGGGACAGATAAAATCAACGGGAGTTTGTACGACAGCGTTGGGAAACGCTTCTAACAATACCTTAAATCCTTCTTCTTTAAGCACATCTATGTCACCGTTCAACCAAATATGCTGATCCGTAAAACCTTGATTTTTGAGTTGCTTTATGGTTTTACGTACAGTGCTCTTATGTTTAAAATCAACTTTGACTCCCTTGTCATGTTGTTGAAACTCAGTCAACAACTCATTCAACGGTAGATCGACCTTTTCGAACGGTCGAGTTTCATCTTCCAGCGCACTGTCATGTTGCAGCAGTACCGATCCATCTTCGTGCACGGCCTGTACATCCACCTCGCCCCATTGGATGGGAGAAGAGAGAAACTGCTGCATGTTTTTCCGGTCATTGATACCGTGCCAAACCAAGTCAATGTACGGAGGCAAGTCCTTCTCATCTACCAGCTCGCGCAATTCATAGGTACTACCTTTTTCCACTGCAGCGGTCACTGGTTTGTCATTTGAGCGATAAACGGTATCCGCCTGGAGCAGCAAAAT
>JAZFYA010000472.1:0-3000 GCA_036443315.1 Pseudomonadales bacterium | reverse complement strand
GAACCGACAATAAAGGGCCTGGATGTAATTTCTGGCACCGACGCTACGTCCAGATAATCCTGCAAGATACTGATAAATATTTCCTGAATTAACCAACCAATACCGCAACCAATAGTCATAGCTATAGTCGCTAACAGCAGTAAATTAATACTATAAATTGACATGATACGATGGGAAGTGGCGCCCAGTGTTTTCATTATCGCGACATAATCGTAATGACGCTCGCTATAACGCCGCGCTGCCAATGCAATAGCAATACCGGCCAGACCAACACCTATAGCACCGGCTAATAATAAAAACTGTTCTGCTCGTTCAAGGGATTGGGCAATGCGGGGTTGGGTATCTTTTAATCCCAACCACTTATGGCTAGGTTGCATTTGGGCAGTTAACCATTGGCCATATCTATCCAATGAGTCGCTATCCAATGAATCGCTATCTAGCGAGTTGTTAGCCCCAGCGAACAAGTAACGATACTCGACCCGACTACCCGGTTGGATCACATGGGTTGCAGGAATATCAGCACTGTTCATTAATACCCGCGGCCCAAAACCACTAAAGCTACTACCACGATCTGGTTCATTGATGACTACTTTAGTCACCCGCAACAACGCTGCGCCAACATAAAGCGTGTCGCCAATTTCCAACGCCATTAACGGCAACAAACGGGAATCTAACCACACCTCTCCAGACTGAGGGGTGGAAGCCATTTTTACACCGAGACCAAAAGCAGTATCACTCACCTCCAACTCACCGCGCAAAGGATAAGAGGAACTTACCGCCTTTACCGACGCTAACTGCATCGCTGCATCCGCGCCATTACCTGCATGCACCATAGATTGAAAATTAATCACCTGGGCTTGACGCAAACCAAACCGCTGCGCTTGTTGTAACCAGAGCGGATCAACTGGGCGTGGGCTTTGAAGCACTCGATCAGCGGCCAAAAAATGACTACTCTGCGCAACGATGCCCTGCTGTAAACGATCAGCAAACAGCGAGATACCAGTAACGATAGCCACAGCAATAACGATAGCGGCGGCGAGGATACCTAATTCACCTCCCCGCCAATCACGCCAGAGCAAGCGTAACCCAAACATCAACGATCCTCACCGACAGCTTTAATCGGTGGGTTTTCTCGTCTTGTATTGGATTGAAGTCCCTCGTCTCGTCGTGTATCGGCGATCAGCTCTCCCGCCTCCAGGGTTAAACTGCGCTGACAACGTTCTGCCAACCGTTGCTCGTGGGTTACTAACACCAGCGTTGCACCCTCTTCACGATTCAAGTCAAACAATAAATCAATCACATGAGCACCCGTGGCAGTATCCAGATTGCCGGTGGGCTCATCGGCAAATAAAACTTTCGGTTGCGAGGCAAAAGCCCGGGCAATGGCTACTCGCTGCTGTTCACCACCGGATAGCTGACGGGGATAATGTTTGATACGGTGCTCCAGCCCTACACGCTGCAGATATTTTTCCGCCAGCACCTGCGCACCGGCAACACCATTCAATTCAGCCGGCAACATGACATTTTCCAGCGCGGTTAAACTGGGCAATAACTGAAAGGATTGAAAGACAAAGCCCACCAAATCAGCTCGCACCTGTGCCCGCTGGTCTTCGTTTAATGCAGTAATATCCTGACCACCCAATACAATCAAACCACTGCTGGGAATGTCCAGTCCCGCCAGCAGCCCCAGCAACGTCGATTTACCAGACCCGGAGCAGCCAATGACCGCCACGGTCTCCCCCACCTTGATTTCTAGATCAATCCCTTTCAATATACACAGGGAACCTTCCGAGGTTTGAACATTTTTTTGTACATTTTGGGCACGTATCATTTCAGTTTACTATCGTTTGCTGTCTATCGTTGGAGCACACTATTGTTTCACACTATTCAAAAAATAATATTCTTTCTGGTTCTACTATTACCGCTAGGCAGTCTAACTGCGACCCCGTCTAACAGTGTGCCGTCCTCATCACCACCGACATCACCATCAATAACACACTCGATACTTGTTCTGGGTGACAGTCTCAGTGCGGCCCATGGCATTGCTCGCGAAGATGGCTGGGTTGTGTTACTCGAGCAACATCTAAAGCAACACCATGACAACAAAAACCTCCAGGTAATCAATGCCAGCATCAGCGGCGAAACTACAGCTGGCGGCTTATCACGCCTCCCCAAACTGTTAACACAATATCAACCATCAATCGTCATTATCGAATTGGGGGCTAATGACGGGCTGCGCGGGTTTCCGATCAAAACTTTTCGCGACAACCTTGATCAGCTGGTATCTCTCCCGCAAACCGCCAATGCTAAAGTATTGCTCACAGGGATGCATATCCCCCCTAATTACGGCCCTCGCTATACACAAATGTTTTACGCTAGTTACGGCATAATCGCCCAAAAATACCAAATTCCACTGCTACCTTTTTTGCTTGAAGACATCGCTATTTATCCCGAACTGATGCAGCAGGATGGCCTTCATCCAACAGCGCAGGCACAGCCTCAAATACTACAAAACGTATTGGCCCATTTGAAGGAAATACTCTAGACAGTATGTATACCCAATTGCTCTATCAATGCCTCTCTCTCCCGCCAAGTCGGCATAACCGAAGCCAGCAAATGATAAAAAGCCTTGCCGTGATGAAACGCCTCCACATGACATAATTCGTGGGTAATCACATAGTCGACACACTGCACAGGCATTTTAATTAACGACAGATTCAAGGTGACACCCCCATTGCGGGCACAACTGCCCCAGCAGCGACGCATTTTGCGAATAGTGATGTTGGGCACTCGGTATTTATCTTGAAACCAATTGGGGAAACGTTCGAAACAGACAAACATTCTCTCTTCATAGTATTCAACCGCCTGTCTTCGATACCATTGTTCCAAGGCTTTTTGAATTTGCTCACTATTGTCAACATTGCGGACTTCAACCCGCCAACCATCATCACCGAAACTAACACTGACTCTGCCACTCGCAGAAACGTGTAGGGGATAACG
>JAZFYA010000471.1:0-9006 GCA_036443315.1 Pseudomonadales bacterium | reverse complement strand
ATAGGGCACGATGCTAGGGCCTGCAGGACCATTGACACGGTGGCCAATCAGGGCGCGTTTAAGTTGGTTGGTCTTTGCGGCGTTTTTAGCGAGGACTGTCTGAGCGCAGCGAGTTCCGCAGCAGCCGGAAAGACCAACCAGCTTGCGACCGGCCACCGTGTCAATGGTCCTGCAGGCCCGGAGTGCTCACGCTGAAATTTTTGTTATAATTTTCTTGCTGAAACTCTAGCTATTAAACTATTAAACACAGTACATACCGGCAAGTATCCATGGAGAGCGACGAATGAGCGGCGATACCAGTAACAGAAGTAATCAATACGATTACGATTTATTTGTCATGGGTGCAGGATCTGGTGGCGTTCGCGCCAGCCGTATTGCGGCATCCTTCGGTGCCCGTGTTGCAGTGGCGGAAGATCGTTATATGGGCGGTACTTGCGTTAACGTCGGCTGCGTTCCGAAAAAACTCTATGTTTACGCTTCCCAATTTGCCAATGCCTTTAAAGATTCACAGGGTTTTGGCTGGAGCATACACCATCCAAAATTCCACTGGCCTACGTTACGAGATAATAAAATTGAAGAAATTTCACGCCTAAATCGCGTTTACGAGACTCTTCTGGACGGTGCTGGTGTTGATATTATTAATGGTCGCGCCCGTTTTGTGGATGCTCATACCGTTGCGGTTAAGGATCAGCAGTACACTGCCGAACGAATTATTATTGCCACGGGTACCTGGCCTCATATTGCCGATATCCCCGGCAAAGAGTACGCTATCACATCCAATGAAGTGTTTAATTTAGCTGAATTTCCACAGCGGATGCTGGTCGTTGGCGGCGGTTATATTGCTGTCGAGTTTGCTGGCATCTTTAACGGCTTGGGCGCAGACACCACACAACTGTATCGCGGGCCATTATTCCTGCGCGGCTTTGATCAGGATATCCGTGAATTCGCCGCCAAGGAAATTGCCGCCTCCGGTGTCGATCTGCGTTTTAATAGCAATGTCAGCTGTATTGAAAAACAGGGCGATGGCAGCCTCCTAGCCATACTGGAAGATGGCAGCCATATCGGTGCCGATGCCATACTCTACGCCACTGGCCGCAAACCCCACCTACAGGATCTCAACTTTAATCAGGTCAGTGTTGAACTCAATGACAATGGCTCCATTAAAGTCGACAATTATTTCCAGACTAGCGAAGCCAGCATCTACGCCCTCGGTGATGTCACTGGTGGTATGGAACTGACCCCGGTAGCACTTGCAGAAGGTATGGCCTTTGCCAAAACCCAATACAACGACCAACCGACCACAGTCGACTACGAGACCATCCCCACTGCGGTATTTAGCCAACCCAATATCGGCACCTGCGGTTTAACCGAGGAACAGGCTAAAGAACGCTATAACGACATTACCGTATTCGAATCCAACTTCCGCGCGATGAAACACACCATTGGCGGCCGACAGGAACGCACCTATATGAAACTAATAACCGATACCGCCAGTGACCGTGTCGTCGGCATTCACATGGTAGGAGAGGATGCTGGAGAAATTATTCAAGGTATGGCGATTGCGATGAAGGCTGGAGCCACTAAAGCTACTTTTGATAGCACCATTGGTATTCACCCAACCGCAGCGGAAGAGTTTGTAACCATGAGAACAGCCAAAAAGTAAGGGAAGCTATACCCAAAGCGATTGAAATAAGTCCACACCAATCTCCCATTAACAAATACACCCTCAATCCGAATGGCACTTACTTAAGGGCAGCGCTGTTAACGGCTTGCGACGGTAGTATCCCGCCGCCACCCTCGGTAGTCTAACCCCTCATTTGGTTGGAACCCCACGCCCTTATGAGAGGTTAGACTACCGTGGGTGGCTAGACTGTGCAGTATCCGAGTACCACCGGAGTAGCTGTTCGCAATGCAAGGCCCGCTAAAGGGCGTGGGGTTCCACCCGATAGTGGGCCTTGCATTGCGAACAGTGGGTTCAAAGCTCCTCGGTTATATACCCAAAGCGATTGAAATTTAGGTTTTAGAGTGCGTCCCTTTATTGTTTATGGCAAGTTATCTATGGAAAGTTGTTTATGGAAAGTTGTTCATGGCAAGGCGTTTGAACGCAGGAAACTGTCAATATTTCACGTTCAAACTGTCAAGTTCAAACAACGCAGCCATGGGCAAAAAGGGGGGTGTGACGTGCATGGATGCACTAATGCCGCAGGCGCATGGATGCGCAGGAGCGACCTATAACACCTAAATTTCAATCGCTTTGGGTATAGCCTTAAGTAAGTACCATTCCACTCAAATCCCTCATCAATAACTCTCACAATAAAAAGGGCCGCCCATAGGCAACCCTTTTTTTCAGCTTTTCATATTGATTCTTTAGGTGAAAATCGACTCGCTGCTTAAACCTTGCTTCTCAAGAATATCGCGAAGACGTTTTAACGCTTCTACTTGAATCTGGCGAACACGCTCACGCGTTAGACCGATTTCACGGCCCACCTCTTCCAGCGTACTGGTTTCATAGCCTCGCAAACCAAAACGGCGCGCTACTACTTCACGCTGCTTCTCAGTTAACTCTCCTAGCCACTCACCGATACTGGCCCGCATATCGTCATCCTGAAGCATCTCAGCGGGATCTGAGACATGGATATCTGGAATGGTATCAAGCAGAGATTTTTCAGAGTCAGGACCCAGTGGCGTATCAACGGATGCAACACGTTCATTAAGCCCCAACATGCGCTTAACATCTGCCACGGGCTTATCCAGCAATTCGGCGATTTCTTCTGCTGAGGGCTCGTGATCGAGCTTCTGAGTCAATTCCCGGGCAGCTCGCAAATAAACGTTTAATTCTTTAACAACATGGATCGGTAACCGAATGGTCCGGGTTTGATTCATAATGGCCCGCTCGATGGTTTGTCGTATCCACCAAGTCGCATACGTTGAAAAACGGAAACCACGTTCGGGATCAAACTTTTCAACCGCACGGATCAACCCAAGGTTACCCTCTTCAATCAAATCCAGTAGTGATAAACCGCGGTTAACATAGCGGCGGGCAATCTTAACCACCAAACGCAGATTACTTTCGATCATGCGCTTGCGGCCCGCTTCCTCGCCACGCATTGCCATGCGGGCGTAGTAAACTTCTTCTTCCGGGGATAGCAGAGGAGAAAAACCAATCTCGTTGAGATAAAGCTGAGTAGCATCGAGTGTTTTCTGGAAACGGCCACCTGTGGCTTTCTTCGCCACCGGTTCTTTACGTGGACTTTTAGCTTTTGACTTTTTAGCTGTAGGCTTAAGTTCTTCATCAACCTTGAACTCAACGCCATCAACATTCACGTCAAGATTGGTGCCCAACACCTTGTTAAAATCGGCAGCTTTTGTGCTTTCTTTGGAATGTACTTCCATAAGGTCTTACCCTTTTTTTTGTCGGAAGATCATGTTGCCGCACTTTCTTAACAGTGAAGTGACTAACAACAACCCAGCATCTCGATTTACTGCTTACTTAATAGTAACAACAAGCCCATAATAACATTCACTTAACCTGTTAAGATTAAGAGCTTGCACCTACCTCTTAGGCAATAAATCCAGCGGATTAACCGGTTTACCTTCTCGGCGTATTTCAAAGTGAAGTTTCACTTTATCCGTTCCAGTGTCACCGAACTCAGCAATCTTCTGACCCACCTTAACCAGCCCACCTTCGTTAACCAACAATTCGCGATTGTGGCCATAAGCACTCAAGTACTGCTCGTCATGTTTGATAATCAATAACTTGCCGTAACCCACTAAACCGCTACCAGCGTATACAACTTTGCCACTGTTAGCAGAGTATACAGGCTCTCCCAATTTGCCTTGAATATCAATACCCTTATGAACTGCACTGGAAGAACTATAGTGACGGATCATTCTGCCTTTAGCAGGCCACTGCCAAGCAAATGGGTAACGTTTTCTCTCAATGGAGAAGGCCTCTACACTGAGCCTATCAGAGCCATGATGGTTTCGAGTATGAGGAGATTTTCCAGGATCATTAATCAACGGATTAGATGCCTTACTGCCCGGTTGAGTACGCGCTGTTTTAACGCTTAATGTCCTAGTTTTAAGACGTAGCGTCTGGCCTGGATAAATGGTGTAGGGCAAGTCTATACTGTTAGTACGCGCCAACCCCCTAAAGTCCAGACTGTAATGCCACGCGATGGAATATAGGGTTTCACCAAGAACAACGGTATGAGTGCCAGGTACCACCGATGCCCGCTCCTGGCGCTCGATTACTGGAGCATAATGACCCCCGCCAAAGCAACTGCTTAGAACGAATAACACGGGGAAAATCAATGGCCAAAGCTGTAGTTGCGGCATCAAAAGGCGATCACTTTTTAATCGATTTGTAGTGGCTATATCATAGCGCACATAGCGCAAGCCATATTCTTTATTAACTTTAACTCTTAATATCATGATTTTATTTAAAAAGATTATATTAAGAATGCTAAAAAACAGGATAATAAAATTGGATTTAAACCAAAAAAAATAATATAAAATATATTTTTTATTAAAAAACAATATAAAAATAAGCCAATTAATTTTCATTGATCGCCTATTTCTACCGACTTTGAAGCAATTTTTTCGAGAAAAACGACCAAAACAAGACCAAAAACCATCAAACTCAGGCAAAAAACAGTGTTCGGATCAGCTCCACCGGACAATGTTTGAAAAGTCGCAGGCAATATATTTTCCTGTTCCAGCGCCAGTTTTACACCTTTGCTGTTTTCATAGAAGCTAAGAGTATGCTTCCAAGGCCAAACCATATTTAAAGAGCCCAATAAAAAACCGGTTAACAGCGCCAGGGTTAAATCGTGAAAACGCTTAAACAACCACGATAATAAATGGGAGAAACTCAACAGGCCAATGCCACAACCTGCTGCAAAAGTAGCCAGGAGAAGCCAATTAAAATCAGTAACTGCCCCTAAAATATGCCCATACATCCCCAGTAACACCAGGATAAAGCTACCGGATATGCCTGGAAGAATCATAGCGCAAATAGCGATGCAGCCCGACAGGAAGACCAAGGATAACTCCGGTGCTAACTCAGAAGGCTTAAGTTCTCCTACTCCATAGGCAGCGGCAAGCCCTAACACTAAAATTACCATCGTACTGATCTGCCAATGACTGATTTGTTTAGCAATATGCACTGATGAGGCTGCAATCAGGCCAAAAAAGAAAGACCACACCAGCAAAGGGTGATTAACCAGTAAAAAACTGATCACTTGAGCCAGGGATAAAACGCTGGTCAAAATCCCCAGCATCAGAGCCAAAAGAAAATTACCATTAATATGCTGCCAACAAACCCTTGGCCCGCCTTTAAATAAGATCAACAAGGCTTTCGGATTGATGGACTTTATGGAATCTAACAACTCTGCGTAAATACCGGTAATAAACGCTACCGTACCGCCGGAAACCCCTGGTACCACATCAGCAGCTCCCATGGCGATACCCTTTGCGTATACCCCCAATAAATGCCGCTTATCTACTGAATCTTGCATAACTGAACCTGCATAATCGAACACTGACTAGTTGAACCCATCACTCAGCCCCTAACGAACAACACCGGATTTAAAGGGTACAAAAAAAACCGGCTCAACAATGGTAGTAATCACTTCATCGTCGGCTTTTTTTTCTACTAGAGTTAATTGCTGTGACTGGTTATCTCCCACTGGTATCACTAAACGTCCACCCACTGATAACTGTTCAATTAACACATCGGGGACTTGCTCCGGAGCCGCTGTAGAAATAATCCCGTCAAAAGGGCCTTTTTCCGGCCAGCCAAAACCACCGTCGGCATGCTTAAGGTGAATATTGTGCACCCCTATTAAGCGCAGCCGCTGTCGGGCTTTTTCCTGTAAAGGTTTTATTCGCTCAACGCTATAAACTCGTTCGACTAACTGCGCCAACACGGTAGTTTGAAAGCCGGAACCAGTCCCTACCTCTAACACCCTTTTTAAGGGGCCAGCGGCGAGTAACAGCTCTGTCATTCTGGCAACGGTATAGGGTCGAGATAAAGTCTGTTGGAAACCAATAGGCAGGGCAGAATCTTCATAAGCTCGATGGGCCAGCGCCTCATCGAGAAAAATATGCCGGGGAGTGGTACGCATTATCTCGAGGACGTCAATACTACAAATGCCCTGATCACACAGTCGCTGAACTAACCGATCACGGGTTCGCTGCGAGGTCATTCCAATCCCTGCGAGGTTTAGCTTACTCACTCAACTCCTAACCTTATTATTTTAATGATTTACCAATTCTCGCATAACTGACGTCGCGAAACAGCCACTTGGCAAAGAGAATGTAATGTCTACACGATTGTGGTGTAACTGCCACTTCAGGTCAGCAGGGATCATTCGCAAAGCTCGTCGAGCAGCGATCAGACCTGCCTTTTCCAGCCCCTCTAGCAACGACGAATACTCAGCTAAGACAGAATGCTCCAATTGCGACACCTCACCACCACACAACAATCCATCCGCCTTTCCATAGAGTGGGCCGGTGGGGTGAATGTCGCCTCCCGTTAATCGTGCTGCTAAATCATCTCCTGTATTGGCGTCACTGTCACATGAACTATCACATGAACTATCACGTAAAAAAAGACTGTGCGAACCGGCCAGCATAACCAACTCTCCGTTCAGTAGCTGATCCCAAGTCCGCTGTTCTACCCTTTTCGCCAGCAGCTGATTAAATAAATAAGCGCGCGCTGCCGACAAGTACAGGCCCTGCTGGTGACGTTTGGGTTTAAACTCTCCAGCAAACCAACGCTGAGCTTGCTGCAGATTCCTGCCGTCATACCCAAAACGCTGTTCACCGAAATAGTTAGGCACGCCTCTTGAAGTCATTATTTGCAGTCTGGCCGGTAAGCTATCAAGGTCACCTTCAAGCTCACTAATACCAATAACAAACTGATTAGCGCTATGGACACCCCGACGTAACTTTCGCAAATGCCGTGCATGTTTTAGTACGCGTATTTTTGAACCATTCACAGCAGAACTATTCAAAGACTCCCAGTCAACACTGTTATTACCGGGTAAATGCACGCTAAACCACTGACGGGTAACCGCATTGCGGTCTTTCATTCCTGAGTAGCTGACGTGTCGAACAGGAACTTTCGCCAGTTTCGCCAGCCGCTCCGCCAGCTGTTGAGTATTGTGTCCGATCTTTTCAATCCATAAAAAGACATGTTCACCTTCCCCCTCAGGCTCAAAGCCCAAAATTTCTTCGACCACAAAATCTTCCGGTCGCTGACGCAAAATACCGGTTAACGAAGGCTCGCCATAAGCATAAGGGAGGGGTGATAATTCCATGCGGGCAACGTCTATATTTTCTGCAACAGGACAACGGCATAAACGGCTATTCCTTCCTTGCGACCGGTAAAACCCAAAGACTCCGTGGTAGTCGCTTTTATATTGACCTGGTCGATAGCGACGTTTAAATCCTCAACGATATTGGCACGCATTGCCGGATAATGGGGAGCCATTTTGGGAGCCTGAGCAACAATGGTGATATCCGCATTACCCAGTTGATAGCCCTGCGCTTTTATCAGTCCATGGGAGTGGCGCAATAACACCCGACTATCCGCGTTGGCGTATTGCTCGTCGGTATCAGGAAAGTGTTGTCCAATATCACCTAAAGCACAAGCACCCAATAGCGCATCGCAAAGTGCATGTAATAACACATCGCCATCCGAATGCGCCACCAAACCCTTTTCATAGGGGATAGTCACGCCACCTACGACGATATGACCTCCTTCGCCAAAGCGGTGGACATCATAACCATGGCCTATACGCATCATCCTAGATTCCACAGTAGGCGACGATATTTAGCCACCCATTTATTGATTATCATAATAAAAACACCACATTTTATTTTCACCTATTGAGTAAAGCCTATTCACGCCTTAGCACAGACTAAAACCCTTTGAAAAAACTAACAATTCCCGCCGTAAGCCCGTTACATCTAGGTTTGCTATTTTCCCCAGAGGGCTTTTTGTACGCACAGAAAAGCGAATCCTACTGTGGAATCTAGGATAATACTTCCTTCTGTAGATAATACTCCGCGAGGGATAAATCTTCCGGGCAGGTAATTTTAATATTGGCTCGAGATCCCTCCACCACTTTAGGCGTTAAACCTGCCAACTCAACAGCCGATGCATCATCGGTAAGATTGGCTTGTTTTGCAATACCCTCGGCCAAGGCATCTCGCAACAGTCCCAACCTAAACATCTGTGGCGTTTGCGCCTGCCATAACAGACTGCGATCTACGGTGGTGGTAATTGCACCACTGCTATTGACCTGCTTGATAGTATCGCTGACTGGCACCGCCAAAATACCGCCCACAGTATCATCCGCTAGCTGTTCGATTATTTTCCTGATATCGCTGAGTGCAATACAGGGTCTAACCACATCGTGGACCAAAACCCAGTCATTGCCACTGCAGTCAATGGATAAATGCTGCAAGCCGTTTAGCACAGAATGACTACGTTCATCCCCACCTTCGATCACCTCGATACGGGGATGATCAAAAATCGATAGCGAACACCACTCACTATCCTCTGCAGCAATAGCTACCACAACCCGCCGCAATTGCGGCTCAGTCAGCAGAGTTGCCAGCGTGTACTCCAACACCGTTTTACCTAGTATAGGTAGATATTGTTTGGGCTGATCACTTCCCATCCGACGGCCAACGCCAGCGGCAGGTACTACAGCATAGAATTTTGCGTTCTCTTTTGTTACAGGCGAAGCAGTCTCAGTCATCGATTGGTTATTTCTCTTCGTCTACCAGTAAGTAAAACGTTTCGTCCTTCTTAATCAGACCCAGCTCCGAACGAGCTCGCTCTTCAACACTTTCCATATCGCTTTTAAGATCGTGCACTTCGTTTTCCAATACTCTATTACGATCCCGCAGGCGCTCATTAATCAAGTCTCGCTGTTCTATGTCACGCTCAATAGAAACAATTTGCTCCCAACTGCCCTGCCCAATCCACAG
>JAZFYA010000470.1:0-15466 GCA_036443315.1 Pseudomonadales bacterium | reverse complement strand
TGAGCGTTTTTTAATGCTTGCACTAGCTTCAACTGTTGTTTGCATCTATCTAAACTCCTACACAATTAAGAATGTAGAATTATAGAATAATTATCGAATTTCTTACATTAATCGGCAGCTACACCCGATACACATAAAAAACTCTAGTAAAGGGGTATTTGGAAAATATAACGCTCAGCCTGGGGTTGTTCGTTAAGGAATGAAAAGCGGTCTGTACGATTGAATCGCCTCATACACTACTACAGTTAAACACATACTCTCAACGTTAGGGGGCAGGCCTTGAGGTTCGCCGGTTAGCATTTTTCTTGCCATTACGGTTATCCTGGGAACCCCAATTGTCCCCATACGTCTGTTTTAGGTACACCTTGATCATATCAACTTCATCTAGAGAGAGGCGATTGTCATTGTTGGCATGATTTATCATGTTGGATAGTGTTAGATCCTGAGGGTAAAGGCTTGCAGCTTCATGTAGCGGGTCAACAGCTACCATCGACTGGTTTAACTTGCTAACCTTTGAGTCAACACAGGACTGAGCGTAATACAATAAGGCAATTGAAGCTGCACCAAACACCATTTTCATCGTCACTACTCATCTATGCTGTTACTTAATAAAACAGTGATGAACACCAAATGAGCAGGATTTTCAGGTTCTCGACATATAAGTGTGTAGGCTGAGCTGGTTTCTGGTAATCGCATTAATGGTTGTGTTGGTGAATGTTCGCATAGGCTTTTTTTAAAAGCGCAGGGTTAGCTTCATTTAAAACACCTAGTTGGGCCAACTTTTCAGGAAAATACACCAGTGAAAAGGCTGGGTCATTGTTAAGAAGATCACATGTGTTTTCAATGATATCAGCTGCCTTGATAGATTGACCCCGATTGGAAGCATTAGCTATATGCGCAAGATCTAAGGCCTTACGGTATTGACGGTTACCGTCTTCTGAGCGGCTAATATTGGTCACTTCAAGTACTAGGCTGGTGATATCATCCCCAAAGATAGGTCGTAGTGTAGTCTCGGTCACCCCTTTATCTTCAATCACATCATGCAGCAAGGCTGCTGCAACAGTAGCGTCATCGACACCGGTTGCGGCAACTAATCGTGCGACTTCTTCGGTATGGACTGTGTAACGCTGGCCGGAGTACTTGCGAACATGATTAATACTGGAATGGGCAAGTCGAGCAAAGCGTTTGGCGCGGCTGGTTACATCCATTTTTTCTAAGGCATCAAGATCTACGGTAAAGTGTGCGGAACCTGTGATCAGTAAATAAGCCATGACTTTCTCCCTTTTCAAGAGTGAGATCCAGTCTATCGGGGTAGGGGGTGGCACAAGTAGGCTTTAAAATTAAGCGGGTCGATTTGAAATGCTATGCAGAATTATTATGGTTTTGTTATGTGTAATGCTCACCAAACCTACGTAGAACGATTTTTTTAGTAGGAACCATAAATGGCCATTCTATGCTTTCTATACTTTGGTAATGAAACGACCTATTATTAAACCAGTAAAGGTAAATGCTAGTGTTACTTATTACCTGAAGAGCTGTTCTTTTGCTGATTCTTCTTAATAATCTCTTCTCGAAGTACGCTACGATCTCTTGGGGCATCAATACCTATTCTTACTTGATAGCCTTTAATTCCAAGGATTGTGATAGTGATATCATCCCCAATTAATATTTTTTCACCTATACGCCTGGATAGAACTAACATGGATTGCCCAATAAAATAAGCGTTATATCCCGTGGCATATTATTCATCAAGCGCCGATATTTCTTGCTTTGTATTAAGTAGCAGGTATCAATCAATGGAAAGTGACAGGTTGGCTTGGTTAGGCAGCAATATTAAAATACTCCGGAAAAAACAAGGTATTTCACAAGAAAATTTGGCGCATATGTCGGGTGTGGATAGAAGTCATATGGGTTTTATAGAACGAGGAAAGCAGAATCCGACCATTTTAACGCTTTTCCAGATTGCAGATGCGCTGGGAGTGCTGCCTGGGAGTTTGTTAAAGGGGGTTGAATGACACGCTAAAATACGAACATTGAAAGCTTGTGCATTGGTGGATATCAGTGAAAATCGTTGAAGTTAGCTGTTATTCATCATATTAAACAGGCTATTCGGGTGGAGGCCTAGCATCGAGCCGGTGGCGGGCAATAGATGAGTACGCAAGTAACCCGGTTTCGCATTTTGAAACAGTTTTTTTAGGGCATGCCAACGACAGGCAAGGCTGGCGGCGTCCGTTGCAGGATAACGTACGGCTATTTCCTGTAATGCGTAGCCCGTACTGCGAATGGCTTGTTGGGCTAAGGCGTTAAACGCATTGATGCCTTGTTTTTGTATCACACTGTCCGGGTCTTCTCCATGAGGGCAAAACATAAAATCAACGGTTAATTCCTTCTTTAAAAAAGGCATCATGGTATTCAGTGCACGCAACGCAGCATCACGGCCAGCTTTATCCCCATCAAAACAGAGTGTGATGTGTTTAGCATTGCTTAGTAAGGCTAAATGATCGCGTGTAAGCGTGGTGCCCATCACTGCAACCACATTGGTGATTCCTGCCTGATAGAGGCTAAGAACGTCCATATAGCCCTCCACAATGTATACCTGGCCAGTTCTCTGGATGTCGGTTTTTGCACGATTGAAATTGAAGAGCAGCTGGCTTTTTTTGAATATAGTGCTTTCGGGTGAATTCAGATATTTTGGTGATGGATTACCTTTTATATACTCCATATCACGGCCACCAAAGGCTACCGTGTTGCCGTTCGCATCATGGATAGGAACCACGATACGATCACGGAAAAAGCTGTAATAGTAGTTGTCGGTTTTACTCGCTATACCGCACGTGTAGAGTTCATCATTGGTATACCAGCGATTAAGGAAACGAAGTGTTGATTGCCCGTCTTTAGGCGCGTATCCAGCGTGAAATGCGCGGAGGGTCTGTACTGAAATACCTCTCTGGCGAAAAGCTTCTACCGCAGGAGAGCCACGAAGAAAGGCATTATAGAAAAACTTCTCAGCATAACGATATGCGTTATGCTGAGTTGCATGCGTTTCTGCTGGTGTGACTTGGTTAAGCTTACCCATTAATAAACTCACTACGGTAAATAATGGGTACAGAATACGGGGTTTATATTGTGGCAGAAGAGCAGGGTAAACCTTCTAACCCATATTTGACACTTTCTTCATGATTTAGGCCCGTTTTCGTCTTTTTTGGCCTAGAAAAATTTATAGCTATTTGTTTTTAAAGAAATTAATTTTTGACGCCATAGTTCAATTATCCTTCCTCTTAATAGTAAACCCAGTGTCTTATGAAAACCGAGTTAAGCAACCCGGCATCTTCCAACATCCTATTTGACTATCTTTAATTCTGGTTTATCTGAATTAACCTGCGTCGGATGTGCGTCTACACTCTCTCGATCCTGTCGGAGCTTTGCCGCGCAAAAGGATATCATTCCCATGAGAGGTATAACTGGCAGCCAATTTCGGTACGTTTCTCCCGCATTAGTAATTCCCAAAACCTCAAGCACCATTAGGAACAAACTAAAGAAAACCGTTACCATTCCTATGTCTATAAGGAGCGAATGTAATCTTTTGCTTGGTCTCATAATCCAACAATCTCCACAAGCTTTTAGGGAGGAGACTGTTGGTCGTACTGTTCCTTGAGCGTTTCAATATCGTCGTTGTCCAGTCCGTTGTCTTTGGACACCACTTCTAGTGCATCCCAGAAGTCACCAAGTTGCTCTGTACGTTGATTTAATTCTTTCAATAGATCCATTTTCAAGTCACCGTAAAGTGTAGTTTAGAGTCTAAGTTGACTTTGGCTCCAAATGCCACTGCATAGGATGCTGCGTTGTCTTTTACCCGATGAAAAAGAGTTTCGGCTTTGTTGTTCTCGCCATCGATTAGTACTTGTTTGGCCTCGTCGATAAGAGCGTTGGTCATTTTTTATTCCCTTTATGTCTTATGTCGGTCAGCATAATGCATAACCGATTCGGAAGCTTGGTAGGTTAGAAGATCTTCATAAACGAATCTTTAAAGTACTTTAACGCATTCATTGCATTTCGGTTTTTTTTCTGCATTTGCATAACCAATAAAACATCTGCTTTGATTCTCTCCAGAATGTCCACCACCTTTTTTGTGCTGGGATGATCGCTGCCCAGTTCTTTTTCAAGCACGGCTATCGCTTGCTCAAAGTAGCCAATGGCTTTCTCGTACTCCTCCAGTTTCGCTGTGATAGCGCCCGTTGCCATCAAATAGTCCGTGTTATTGGGGGCTAGTTGCGCAGCACGGTCGAAGTGTTGATAGGCATCGCGATAACGGATGTCATCTTCGGCTAGTTTGCCGAGTTGGTAGTTGGCTTCGGCTGCCGCTACAATGTGGGATGCTGCGCTCTTTTTTATATGACGAAAAAGCGCTTCGGCCTTATTGTTATCGCCCACGATTAGTAATTGTTTGGCCTCGTCAATTAGAAAGTTTGCCATTTGTTTATCCCCCTTTATGCGTTATGTCGGTCTGCATAATCTTTATCCTATCTCTGTGTCTCTGGGCTCATTTGAGTAACAATTATGAACCCTCACCTTTGTGGCAGAATAAGTCGTCTAAAAAAGAACCGTAGCGCTAATCCTTTACTAATCGTGTCAAGCATCGCTTTAATCCCTTCGTCCTCTGCATAATCGCTGTCACATACTACGAGGGCCATAGCTATAGACTGCTCTTCTAATGACTGGGTAATCTGTTGATGAGTGATTTGGCTATCCTTTGCCGCGTCAACGTTAAGGGCAAAGATACGGTTTGTATCTTTGAGTTTGCTGATAGCAGTGGTTAATCTCGGCCAATCCTCTTCAGCTAGTGTCCCTGCGGATAGCTTCTCAATGCTAAGATCGCATTTGGTGGAAATCAGGTACAAACCAATACGTGTTATTATCTCTTGATCAGCAATTAGTAAATAAGCAGGTTTGCCAAGAGAGTTTTTGATAAAAGTGGGGACTGACTCGGTGGTGAGGCCGGGTTCTTTCTTATCGGGCTCACGATTAAATTGAACATCAATATAATCAACAGCCAGCCGTAAAATTTCGTTGAAATCGACAAGGTAACGACTTAAGTAACTATCTATGTCTTCCATGATTAACCTCGCTTAGTCTGACGGTTCAAAATGCCTTCTAATAGCATCATCAGATGCATAGACACCTAGAGCGGAAAGAGCGATGAATATTATGATGTTCATAGTATATTTTCCTGTGCATGCTATGTAAGTGATGCCTGTTTTGTGGAAAACTCATGCTTACACTTAGGGCAGATTTGATATGGTGGTGATCTCATTTTCTAACTCCAAGATAGGTTCAAGGCTTTTTACACTGTAAGCGATGAATCCCTTTTTCTCTTTTTTAAGTACGAACTCAACATCATCTCCATCAGAAAGTTGCGCAAAACAACCGTCAGCTACATTGTTTGAGTGAAAGAATACGGTTTTTTCTATCTTATTGACATAAATAAACCCGTAGTCTTTATGCTGCAATATGTTCGATATTGTTCCCGTCATGGGATGATCCCCGGTGTTTCCTCCCTCTTCTTTTATTTTTAACCATATCTCTTCACGATGGACCTCCACATCTTTAGGGGCATCAATACCTAATCGTACCTGCCCACCAGAGATTCCCAATATGCATATAGAGACGTCATCACCAATTTTTAAAATTTCATTCATTCGACGGGTTAAGACAAGCATGATAATTTTCCTTATGTAATAAATGTTGTTTACTAGTATTTCACATCGTTCTGAGTGCTTACGCTCTAACCTTGCACTACTACCCACCAGCCGCAGTAAAGCGGTTGAGGCTGGATTTCTGAACTACTCCAGAATGGTTTAGGACTATCGAGTTGTTTTTACGTTACCCGCATTTCGATTCGCCGCAAGCTATGCAAGTCATACAGCCGTCCATTTTTATAACCGCTATAGACATGCACTTGTTACACATTTTGGCACCGTGAAGATTGCCATTAAACGTTTCACTAGTTTGATTAGGGTTTTTCTCTACCTGAAATTGAGCGGTTTTTTCCTCAATAATTTTGCGATTGTGTTCGCTCATTCCTTCATCGACTATTAATCCAATTTTCTTAAAATGTTTTTCGATGATATAACCTATCTCGGCGACCAAGGAAGGGATAAACCGGCCTTCTTTGAAGTAACCATCTTTTGGGTCAAATACACCTTTTAGCTCATCGACCAAGAATGTTACCTCACCACCTTTGCGGAACACTGCGGACATAACACGGGTTAACACGACTACCCACTGAAAGTGTTCCAGATTTTTTGAGTTAATAAAGACTTCAAATGGGCGGCGAGTTTCGTGTTCCGTACCTGCATTTAATACAATGTCATTCATGGTCACATAGAGCGCATGTGGCGACGTTGGTGTGGTAATCTTGTAAGTAGAGCCTTCTAGTATTTCCGGGCGGCTTATCGCTTCGTGTAAGCTCACAATTTCGGCCAACTGTTGATTTTTGTCTTGAGAACCGCCATCGGCAATTACACTGAAGCCAACAATTTGGTTGTTAATAGTGGTAGTCATAGTCTGCTCCTTCTTTCCCTTTCGTTTTCAGTGTGTTCACTATACGGCTGTATGTTTGTGGCAGAACCCTAGTGGACTAGCAGTGATTCTTACAACTTCCCGTAAGTGCCTTCTTTGAGGGCGTCAAACAAGTTTGCAGCGGTATGAAGCTCGCCATCGTAGGCTATTTCTTCATCCCCTTTTACGTTCACGATTGAGCCATCTGACAAGGTAAATTGATACTCGGTTTTGGCAAGATCCTCATTTTTAACCAACACGCCTTGAAAGACTTCCGGATTAAACCGAAAGGTAGTGCATCCTTTCAGCTCTTTGGAATGAGCGTATAGATAAATATCTTTAAACTTATCGTAAGGGTAATCACTTGGGACATTAGCTGTCTTAGAAATTGATGAATCAATCCAGTGCTGTGCTGCGGCCTGAACATTCACATGCTCTTCTGGGGTTACATCGCTAGCAGTCGTAAAGTATTCTGGTAGTTTCCAGGTAGGCTCATACGTATTGGGTCTAGCCTTGCTATTGATTAGAGAGCGGTAGACTATCAACTCAAACGATATTACATCAGTCTTCTGCTTAGTCTTTTTCCCTTCACGGATAATGTTGCGGGAGTATTCGTGGGAAAAAGTGGGTTCAATCCCATTGGATACATTGTTTCCAAGTGACAGCGCAATAGTTCCTGTGGGTGCGATAGAGGAATGATGAGTAAAGCGTGCACCAACTTCTGCAAGGTTTGCCACTAATTCACCGTCAACGGTTGCGATTTGTTGCATATAGCGGCTGTAACGAGCATGAAGCACCGAGCCTTTAATTTTATCACCGACGTTAATGCCATCACTGGCCATTTCTGGACGAAGTGTCATCATGCGCTCAGTTACAGTAAACTGCTCATTCATGATTGGTGCAGGCCCTTTTTCTTTAGCAAGTTGGAGTCCTGTAGTCCATCCTATCAAAGCTAAGTGCATCGATGTTTTGTCGGTGAAATCAATTGATTTAGTTGAACCGTATTTTATACCTAGCATTGCCAGCGCCGAACCAAGCCCGTAGAAGCCCATACCATGTCTACGCTTTCGTACAAGTTCTTCGCGTTGACGTTCAAGGGGCAAGCCGTTAATTTCAACAACGTTATCAATCATACGAGTAAAGATTGCTAACACCTTATCAAAAAGCTCATAATCGAAGCAGGCAGCATCAGTGAAGGGATTACGTATAAACTTGGTAAGATTGATAGAGCCAAGTAAACAGCTGTTCTCAGGGGGGAGGGGTTGTTCTCCACAGGGGTTTGTGGCACGTATGGATTCACACCACCAGTTATTATTCTGGTTGTTAACGCGATCTATCATGATAAAACCAGGTTCCGCAAAGTCGTAATTGGATTGCATAATTAAATCCCATAACTCAGCAGCTGAAACTATCTTGTAAACGCGATACGCCACCAAACCTTCTTCGTTACATGTATATCCACTGTTTTTGATATGAGCGTCATCCCAAGGACACTTTTTCCAAACAACATCATCACCAATTGGTCCGTTACGCATTTCGACTTCTTTGGGTGACAGTGGGAATATCAAGGGCCAGTATTCTTTCGCTTTAACTGCCTGAATGAATTTATCGGTAATTAACAATGACAGATTGAAATGACGCAAGCGTCCATCTTCACGTTTGACTTTAATGAAATCCATCACATCAGGATGGCTGATGTCGAATGTAGCCATTTGAGCGCCACGACGACCTCCAGCAGAGGATACGGTGGAGCAAGTTTTATCGAAAATATCCATGAAGGATAAAGGCCCGGATGTACTTGATCCAGAACCAGACACCATAGCACCACTAGGGCGCAAAGTTGAGAATTCATAGCCGATTCCACAACCGGCTTTCAGCGTAAGTCCTGCGTCCAGGTTTTTGGTTAATATGCTCTCCATAGAGTCCTTGATGGTACCTGACACTGTGCAGTTAATTGTACTAGTAGCGGGTTTATATTCGTTGGCTCCGGCATTAGCTATGATGCGACCAGCTGGAGTTGCACCTAAGTTCAAAGCCCACAAGAATTGTTCTTCCCAGTAACTCTGCTTCGATTCCTCTACAGCGGCCAGGGCTTTAGCAACACGTTTAAACGTAGCTGTTACATCCTTATCAACCGCATTACCATCGCCGTCTTTTAGACAGTACTTTTGATCCCACATATCCTGCGAAGTCTTTTGTAGTGGTTCCTTGACCAAGGCATGCACTTGGGAATTCTCAATTAATGCTCTAGTGTCCATAATAACGTCCTAAACGTTTTCTTTAAGGTGTAGCTATAGTACGGGTGTGGCCATGTGGCAGAAGCATCACGCTCTAACATTTTCCGCATCGCTCACTTAAAATGTTTATATCTCAGCAATAACCCTCTTCTGCAGAGCATTGGTTTTGTAAGGTAGGTGCATCGTGAAAGTTATTCACACCGCAGTTCAAGTTGGATAAGATCAACAGAAACAATTCTCTTTGTTCTTTATCAAGCGTCCCTTTAAAGCGGAGTATGTCATGTTTAATTTCCGAGCTAATTGACACGACATTATCAGATAACCGAACAGGCTCGAACGGCTCAGCACTGCAAGGAAAACGAGAAATAATTTTACGGGCAACATCCTCTATCCGCAGGCCAGACTGTTCCATCTCATCAATGATGGCCATATTCGGGAGATAGTAATGATTTCTAAAATGCTTTGCCGCCACTCTATCTTTCATTGTCAAACATGATAGGTTGTGCATAGCGCAGCGATAACCTACGTCTGCTAGTGCGTCCATCGCGTCTGCAGCCGTACGGAAATACAACGTCATATGATCACATTCATCCCAGTTCCTCTGGGTCCGAGGTTGTAGCAAGCATTGCATTACCCTGACAATAACAAATGTAGTCTTTGTCATCATGCCGGATACCGGAAAGCAATCTAGTCGCGGCGTAAGTTCGGATATCTTTTGCGATGGGCATTTTCTTTCTCCGCTGGAAAAGTTATTTATGTAACAACCGAACTGGAATTCCCAGTAGAGCGTAACGGCTGAACATCCAGTAGCTTGTCATACAAGGTGATATCAAACCTAGCGTCATAGGCCTTGGTTTTGTAGTAAACAGGCATCAATTCATACAAATCCAAAGCATCAATTTCAAATGAATTCATGAGGCCCCAGAAGGCTGTAAAAACATGTTTTTTCAAACAAATAGATTCGGGTGCGAGAACAGATGGCGTGTCGATGTTGTCACTTGAAAAAAAAATGTCCTCTAAATTGGCGAGGAGAGCGCTTGCCAAGTCAGTGAAATTAGTAGAGTTGCCATTACTGAAGTTTGTAATTGTAAAACTGGCAGCTGCAGACACTAACTCCTGCAGATCGAGGGATGTACATGGGTGTTCTCTTTCTCTCAATGCATATGACAGATTCGCACAAGCTCTCCATACCCTTACTGAAGCGCCTACCCGGTCAAACATCCAGTTATCACCATGTGAAGCGCGATTAATGACATCCTCCCAATGAAGGATTGTAGAGAAAGCAGCGGTGATTGCTTTCGAATTAGAGATGTCAGATGTCATAACGTACTACCTAACAGTCTTAATGGAAATAATGAGCCCCGGCGCCTGCTGATTTTGAAAACAGCATAGCGGCTTGTATAACCTCAATTGGTACCGAAGAAACAAAAGAAGGGCATCCATCATTAATTGATTGAATAACCAAGAACACATCATCAATACCGTCACTATTTAATTGAATCGACACTTCATCAGCTGTTTCAAGCTCTGAAAACGACCAAGGAGTACCATTAATCTCTGCTAGGTAACCACCCATTTTCGTGTCATAAATGCCCAGTCCTGTTTTATAAGATTCCGCTTCTGCGTGTAACAATCCAGGAGTCATAAAATCATTGCCTTTCAATTGAGCCACTTGGTATCGTGCCATTGCTCTTATCCTCATTTAAATAATGGGATAAGAATACAAAGGGCAGGGTGTGGCAGAAGTCCTTCGTGTAAGATAATAATTTGTCAATCAATCAACCCATTAGAATTCTGTCGGTTTTGCGTGCAGCAGCTGATCGCTAGGCGAAGAATTACTTAGCGATCCGACTAAATCATTAAGACACTGACGAAATTGAAGAGGATACGCCTTTGAGAACAATGATATATCCTTCACTGAAGCGGACGTTGTCGATGAGCCCAAAAATTCAGAAAAGGCTTCACTCTTTACTTGAGTCCAGGCACTGAGGTAGATTTCATACAACCCACGAATTTGTGACAAGTCTGCACGGGAAACCTTTATATTCACACAACCCTCCCCATCCAGGACAACGGTGTTCTCGTACAAATCGTCGGTTTGCAAAACAGTTCGCATAGCCCTGAATAACAAAGATCGCTCCTGAAAATCGTCAAACGGGAATTCATATGTCTCTACAACAGAAGAACAAAAATCATCGGGTGTGACATTTTCCGAGATCAGCCAGCCTTTCAGTTTCTCGGTAGCTATATGGATCCCAACACTCAATGTGGCTAGGTTAAGTAGGTCGGTCACTGAGGTTTGTAATTGCCTATTACCCATGCTCTATTCCCCTATGATATATATTCTCCTTAGCACCTATTGCTAATGGCTGATTACCCTGCTGACATGTCCTTTCCTATAAATCTCCTCCTGGTTAACAGTAATCTCTCTGGGAACCGTAATACCAATCCACTTTATCTACGGTAAAGTCAAAACCTGCGCAAGCGGCCCCTATTCGCACTGTTTCTACTCCCTAATACAAAGCACAACATAAGAAATTGATATATTAGGTAAAAATAATGGAAATAATTTACACAAGCGTACAAAAAACGCACAAAAAGACATGAAAATAATGAAAGGCTCTAAAGGTAAATTTCCCAGGCAAGGGCTAGTACCATCACTCGTCGCTTTAACTCACTTCAACCGGTAGAGAGGGAGTGCACTCGGTCGTTAAGACTGATCGGAGTCGTAGGGAACGTTAGGAATTGTAATACGGAAAACTATGCAACGGAGCAAGGCCCTGCAGAGCTAAACCCCCTGCAGAGCTAAACCCCTGCAGAGCTAAACCCTTGCAGAGCTAAACCCCTGCAGAGCCAACTATAATATTAAGCAGTAGTTGCAACTTTTGGACTGCCAGCAGCTTTCTGTGGAGAGTTATCTTTCGCTACAGAGGATTTCTTCGTAGTTTTTTTAAGGCTAACAGGTTCCAGTTTAGTTTGTTTGGCTGATACGGATGCTTTCGACTTTTTATCCTGAGTGGGTTGATCCTGCTTTTGTGGCGGGACGCTTCCCTTTATTTTTGAAGTGGTTGAGTTAGTAGTTCTGGTGTTTCTACTTACACTTCCAGACGATGTGGAGTTTTTAGTGCTACGCTTGCGACCTTGAAGGTTCTTTCTACCCATTGATGAGCGAGCTTTTTCAAAGTTCGCTTCACAAGATATAATATATTCACGAAGGAATTGGTTCTCCTTGTTGGCATTCTTCTGTATGGCGGTACGTTCACTAGCCATGTTGCGTATCACATCGCGTTCGAGGTTACTAACTTTGATCGCTAGAGCAACCAACTTCGCACTCTCTGGCCCGTTTATAACTACTGTGCGGCTATTTTGATTGTTATCACTCATAACGTGTCATCCTATCTCTGGAAGATTTTTGAATTAAAAAAAGTAGTGGTATGTTTCAGGCATAATGATTGTATTTCAGAGGTTTCGAGAGATCGCCCGATCATCCCGAAATCATCATCCGTCATAAAATAGCCAAATGCGTCCACATAAAAAAAATTAAGGATAATGTAGGGGACATAACAGGCTTCATCGGGGCGGTATTGATTGTCACGCAGATATATTTTGCTAACGTATACAACTAGTACGATCACGATAATCCACATAAATAGAGAAATGCCACCGCTTTCAATACTGCTGGAGTTAGACTCGTCCATCTAGTTTTCCTGTTCGTTGGCTTGGGTGTAAGGCGTTATTTCAACAGAAAGTCCAAAGCGGTCCTGTATAACACTATTGGCTTTGCGGTGGCTCAGTCCGGCTTGGAGTAATTTGCTAAAGAGGCCTGCAGCGACAGATTTATCATCAGTCTTACAGTTGAGCTGTGTGCAGACAGTGTCAAATTGGCTTTGGCTGATTGGTGATAAAGCCTCATATACTTTTTTTAAATGCGTTAAATGGTTGCGATTAGCCGGTTGATCATATGATGCTTTGGCATATTGGTGCGCCAGAAAAGCTCCTCCATTTAAAGGTTTCCCTATTAATGCATGGAGTGCAGCAAAGTTTTTACTATGGAATAGTTCTTCAGTTACAAACTCACCTGCTGGTTTGATGCAGACATTGGTTGTTATACCATATGATTCAGCGCACTCTATTGACTGATTTGCAGCATCGGAAGCAGCTTCACTAGAATCAGTCAGTAGTATGATGTCTCTAAAATTCTGTTGAACTAGTTCAAGACACTGGTCCTGGCTAATTGACGGATGCCCAATTGAGCATGCTCGATATCCCAAGCTGCGTATAATTTCAGTTTCAATTAAATACGAGCTTACAATCAAGCAACCTGTAATTTCAGTATTGAGAAGTTGATAAGGGGTTGTTATGTTCGCCGCTAGAGGTCGAGGAAAACACAGTGCGTGTTCATATTTTCTTAGTCGTTTGGGCTTTATTCCATATAGTTGATAGTGGCCATCGGGGTTTGTCCAAAAAAGGATTACGGTCCCGTTCAGAATGAATTTTGACTCGTTTCTAGAGAAATAGCCTAGTGCTTCGCACAGCCTTCTATCAAGAAATCGTTTTTTAATAGCTAGTTTTACGGCAGTTGATGAAGGGTAGTAGCCAAACTCTAAATCCTTGAATTGTTGTTCGGTGAAACCGAAAGATTGACAGAAGGTTTGTCTAGGGGCGTCATACTCTTTCGCAAAATCAATCAGGATACTTTTGATCGCATCGTTCAAAAAGGAGGGGGCGGTGGCATCAGTAAGTGGCTTAGTGGGGCTGCAAGTTGGGACTGGAACACCGGCTACCTCACAAAGCATTTCAGTAACGTTATTTGGTGAAACTTCAACGGCTAGGCATAAGCTGTCTGCAAGGGAGGTAGGTTTTCCACATTTCCTTCGTTTACATCGAATATGAGAGGTGCCTGCTTCATAGATAGCTTGACCAGGGACAGAGCACTGTGGGCAGGTTAACTGCCATAAGTTCTTCGAATATCTAGCTGGGTGCAAGAAACCTAGCAAGCCAGAGTCCGCAGCGTCCATACGCGGATAAACTGACTCATTTAAATAATTGGTCTGTGTGGTCATCACGTGGTGGGTTTTGCTAGAAGTTCTGACTGGATACGGCTTTTTTCGTATCCACCTTCGTCGTGTGGGGGTGTAGAAGATGCTCGTAAGACGCTTGTTTATTAGGAGGCAACATTTCTAGCATTAATTTACGTGCATTAAGACACAGCTGCCACACGTAGTTTCTAGATATGTCTAAAATCTCAGCGATGGCGATGTAATCCACACCTTCTATTATGCGTAACCGCAGAACGGAATATTGAAACGGTGTTAATTTGTGGCTAATACGCTCTAAAAAGTGATGAGCCAAATTGGAGTTCTCATCATCAAGGACGGCGAGAGAGGCGAAACTGACATGCTGCTGAGGCGAACTATCCATTTCTACACAGAAGTTATTGGCAAAAAAAGTTGTCTGTTCAGACAAATCGGGGAATGCATCGTAATGCACATAGTTCGTTTCGTCATACTGCTCTAAGGAAAGTTGATGATTTCCGCGAGTTTTCAAAATGGTGAAGGCAGTACCTTCGAGGAACTTTATACGGGCGCTGCATGGGATATCATGTCGATTTGAGTGGGATCTGGTTAAGGGCTCTAAAAGTATTTCATAGACAGGCCCGGCAACTTCTTGCTTATCTGCTTTCGAAAATGGAAAGCCATGCGAATGTGAACTGCGTTCGCGTTGCTGTTTTATCATGAAGTGACAGAAGTGATCTAATTTATGGAGAATGAATTCAGATATGTTCAGATTAATCCATTCTTTTTTGGTCATGTTTTCCAGGTGCTCGCCTGAAAAGGGCATAGCTTTAGCCATTTGTATAACCTCCGTTAGTCGGACTGGAAGGGAGCTGCCTTATCGGCTAGCGCGTCTTCTCTAAATAGCCCTAAATGTCAGTTGATCTGTTTCGTTTTTTTGATCTAACTGCTCGGTACAATTTCAATGTAGCGTCAATAATTATGTTATGCAAATCACATTTATGCTTTTCTTTCATAAAATACGGGTAATAGTTCACAAAAAGAGTCAGAAAGCCGGTGTTTCTGCGGAAATCACCGCCAAAAATATGGATACATACATTGCCTTTTCATCTATACGTAAATCATCATTTGTTTAATGCACAAAAATTATCGGTTTATTAGTCTCCTTTCCGGCTTCGATCAGTACTGCTAGCGACTCAATACCAAAAGGATGGGTCCTTAAAATCAATCCAGCTGTAGTGGTTGAGCGTAATGCAATGATCGCCTCACTGATTAAAAGTGTTGGAGTGATTTTCTCAGCGGTAATTAAAATAGGATTTGCGGCTAGGTTTAATTTTTTTGCCCACGACTCTGCAATGCTATTTGCGAGTGAATAGGGGGATAGGGGCTTCGGCAAATTGTTGAAATAACGCAGCGCCCTGGCGTTGTGGATGCCTTTCTTGAAGTTTACCAGTGATTCTTGGGAGTAACGACGGTGCCCACCTTCAGTAACGCTGTCGGGACAAAACTTATTGCTTTCATCGTATCGTCTGAGCGTAGTCGGGGACAATCCGACAAAAGCTGCTGCTTTAGTTATGGTAAGTGGCTTCATATGATTTAAAAAATATTCCAATTCTGATTGAGCCTCTAAGAGTCCTCGCACAGATAATTATATTA
>JAZFYA010000469.1:0-4779 GCA_036443315.1 Pseudomonadales bacterium | reverse complement strand
AGCTGGGCAGCTTCGCGGCCAAGAAGCAATTACTAAAACCTTGTATCGTGTTGTTTGTCAGGATGAAGTCTGACTCCGTCAGCGGTTAGATGATATGGGTTTAACAATTCTGCCAGAAGATATACCTAAAAATAGCAAATACACGCAGCAATTTAAGCAGCATTTAATAGATCAGTGCGGTATTACGCACTAAGGATTCAAAAATGAAAAACAGTGTTTACCCGTTTTTAGCAGGAACTTTAGCAGTAATACTCATACATTTGATTGTCGCTTATGCATATTGGGATTTAAATCCAGCTAATTGGGATGCATTTCCGAGAGGGTTTACTGGCTTTGTGAGTATTTTCGTTGCCTTTGTCGTATTTGGTATTACTACTGCCTCATTATCTGATAGCAAACAAGACAAACTGCAAACCAAAGACATTTCAGCTGATGGCTGGAAAGATAAATTAAAGGTGATTAAAGCTTTTTCAGAGGGTAAGAAACTTGAATTTTTAGCTGGAAATGAGTGGACGATGGCCGAAGGTCATTGTGGTTTTAACAAACCGGCTAACTGCTATCGAATAGTGCAATAAACTGATCTTGCGCTGACAGAGCCTAAATACACTCGAAATGGATGATTGGATTATGTGGGCTTGCATGATCAGAATGTTGTGAGACACTAAAAACAACTGACAAAAGGAATATTGAATTATGTATGCGAATACAATGCAACCCGAAAAAGAAGTGTAT
The DNA here is from genome assembly GCA_036443315.1 of Pseudomonadales bacterium. Lineage (GTDB taxonomy): Bacteria > Pseudomonadota > Gammaproteobacteria > Pseudomonadales > Dasaniaceae > Oceanicoccus. The sequence continues at coordinate 4,047 of JAZFYA010000469.1, read as the reverse complement.
TACAGCTTGGGTCGGCATCTTGACCAGTCATAGCAGCCTTGCGTTATGAAAAACGCAAAGCAGCCCAAAAGCTCAATAAATCAGGTAGACAACGCAACGCTAGAATTGCCGAGCGAGCCTTAGGAGCATTAAAAAATCCTGTCATGGAGAACAGTGACAAACATACAAATTCAAGGCTGATTGAGCTTATCCGTGATTCATTCTATGACCTTCAAAACGCACAATTTGAGTATTACCGTGCTGTTGAAGTAACTGGAAAAGAAGCGGTGATACGGGATAAAGACCTTCCCGTATTTACCCAGTGGATGAGTGAACGTAGCGATCATATTCTTCATGCTATCGAAGTATTAGGGGATGATTTACGGAAAACGGGGAGGGTAGAAGATGAGCAATAGGGAATGTTTGGCGTAGAAAGCCAAACTACGTTATCATGTCATCTGTGGGGTAAATTCCACTCTGGGTCTGGTAACCCAAACCACTGGCGGGTAGACCGCCATTTTATCGGAAGTTGGCGGTTTTTTTATGCCCGAAATTCCGACCTGCAAGGGTCGGGAATATCGGTCTATAGAATACGCTTCGGTGAAAATACCGATACCGTCCAGTGGCGGTCTTACCAGATTCCCGTCCACCATTTTACAGGTGGTGGTTTTATCATTACTTTAAAACCTGTAGGTACAACGCCTAATGATTACATGGAGGTATGCATGTTGATTCTAATGCGCCGTGTTGGTGAAACGCTTATGATTGGCGACGAGGTTACTACCACCATACTTGAAGTCAAAGGTAATCAGGTACGGATTGGTATTAATGCGCCAAAGAAAATTCCTGTCCATCGTGAAGAAATCTACTACAAAATTAAGAATGAAAAAGATTCAGATGAAGGTAATGACTGATAATTTCTTGCCTGAATTTCACTAGACCAGTTCAGTAAATGAAGGGATATTCAGAGGAAGCCCACTAATCAGAAAGGGAGTTTTCCAGAGAATGAAAATAGTTAGCATAGTAGCCTTTTGGCTATTCTCACTCTTAGTAGTTTCCTGTGTTGAGTTACCGCTTAGTAAGCCCATTGTTTTAGAACCCCTCACAGACGCCATAGTGATACATGCCAAAGGTAAGAAAATCACCTATTGCGGGGCGACAGGAATACGTTCGCTAGAGCTTATTTTAAACCGTTCCGGTGAGTGGACAGCCACCATAGGCATTTTTAACAATGATATTAGTTACCGCCCGTTATGGCGCAATGATGTACATGTTGTTTTTTATGCCAGTGATACGCCAGAAGGGAAGGGAATAGCCACGCTTACGCTACTTTCTGAAAGTATGAAAGGGGGTCAAAAAGATACACTCAAACGGGATGGTTCATGGAATTATGAGCCTGTCAGCTTTGACGTACTCAAAGATTCAATCGCCAAAGTGTCCCACCAGTGCGAGGGGCATTTTATAGAAGATAAAGAGACATAACGAGATCTGTTATGGCAATAACCGAAATTGTGTTTAATTCATTATGGCAAGCCATGCATAAAAGTGAGTGTGATCTGCTCGAAAAGCTGGAAACTCTTGATGAGGAAAGTACAGATGCACAGGCCGTCAAAGCTACACTTGATGATCTGTGCATCAAGAAAGCGAATCTGAAAAAAATAGCCAAAGATAATAGTTTTAGCGATGAGGTGGCTTACTCTTTAAAATCTGAAGATATTTAGTCAGATAAAATCCTTGTTCCACTGGTATATTTTTGCCGTTGGTTTTGCTGGTTTCTTAAACCACATAACATATGCACTCAATTCTCCGACGGTTAGATGGTTATGCTGTGTGTGATACATCGGAAAAAAGCACCACACACATTCCTGTGATATAGCTTTTTTATCCAGCTCAATAAGGTGGCGTTTAATGAGTCTAAAATACTGCCCGGCACGGGTTTTATAATAGTCCTGATTCTTGGCTTTAAAATAAAACAGTTTGCCGACTGGTAGGTGACCTTCTATTTCTTCTTCAGTGTTATAGAATTTCGATATGAGGATTCTAAACAGCTTATCGTTGAGGACGGTTTCCTTGCGGAGTCCACCAAAAAAGCTACCATCTATTGACGGTTTAACACAGAATTGACGGGAGGTATTAAACACCGTCTGGCGGGTAAATTCTGCATCGAGTCTACCGAGCTTACCAACGCCATAAATGGCGTTGATATTGGTGTAATCAAGAATGCTCATTGCTCCTATTCTGGGGTAAAAGGCACAGTCTGAAAATAGCTGTACCGCCGTCACTCCATCCAGCTCTGAACGCAAAAAATAGCATCCTCTTACGAGTACTCATTTTTTTAGAGTTCTCCGCTACAGTGTCGAGCCTCAGAGCCTTATGGTAAACTGGTCTCAATCCTACAAAGGTACTAAATACGCCATAGGAATTACTTTGCAACGAGTGACTATATTCCAGGAACCCAAACAGTTAGGTTTCTTTGAAACTAACCTTATTCGGATGGAGTTTGTAGCGAATTGTGCCTGTGACGTAAGCCCACCGCTGACCAACTGCGAGAGAATTATCAATGATTGGATGGTGAGTGAAAAAATTATAACAGCACATCAGCTTGCGAAATTGTTGCTTGATGGTCCCGACGTCCCAGTAATGGTTAACGGTGACTCTAATGTCTGTGAGACTGAAGAGCTAACTGTTGAGATATTCAACCTTGAGAATGCTGCAGATGAAGATTCCCCTGGGGGGGAACAGATACTGAAATGTGGGTTAGGTTGGGAAGATAGAGGTTTATTGGAAAATGAAGGAGCAGCGGTCAATGACAGAGTGCGCTGCGGGAATGTGGTCATTAAACAATCCCCTATAGATAAGTAGAACCAGACTATGTGCAAGAATCGGCTTAGTCCAACAGACGTTTATACGTTGTGCGTAGCATGACGTATAAACGCTTAAATGTTAGGTGAAATATGGATTTAGATAACATGCCAAAATTGAAGTTAAAGTACATTGTATTTGGACTTCTTTTAGTTTTTGGAGCTCTGGGTATTGCCTCTTATCCTATTTTGGAGATCGCTAAGTGGCTAGCAGAGATACTATCAATCCAAGAAGGAGTGCCCGTAAAAGATCAAGAGCATGGTTGGCTTTGGGTTTTCTTGTTTTTATCAGAAGCGGTCGTCATATTTTCCGCATGTTATACATTACTAACAATATTGATATCAAAAATTATGGGGTGGTCAAAAGAAATGAGTTTCAATATTTTTTGGAAAGGCAATTATCCAGCGTATTGGCTGAAGAAATGAAATCACCTAACAAGGCGCTGAAAATCGACTCCGATAAATCTGGCTCGATTTAGCGCGGCGTTATGGGTCCGTGTTACCCGCTTGAGATCTGTCATAAATAAGTAAAGGGAAAAAGTATGCTTTCTTGGGGTATAACATTAATTTGCATCGGAGTTTTTTCTTTCGTGCTTCCAATGTTTGGGCGGCAGTTCTTGATTGTTGAAGCATTAAGCCTTACTGGTGCAGTGGGTCTATTGTAGGGCTTGTTTTTATGGCTGTAGGTGCGTACCTCATTTATCTTGCTAACGAGGGAGAAAAAGGTCGTACGAAAGAGGAAGGTAGATATTTTGAAAGCCAATCACAAGAAACATTTAATGTTCAAGTGATCGTTGAGCAGCGTGATGCTGAGGATCGCAGGTTGGATGAAGAAGAAGTCATCGCCAAAGTTATTGAAGCACGTCAGCAGAATAGAGATATGCTTGTGTCAGTTAAAGAGGGCATTCCAAATATTTTAAATGTGCGCGGTCTTCAGTTATGCAAGCATATTACAATATTCAGAGCGAAAGGTATGTCTGAGGAAGTAGCTATTCGTGAGGTGCTTCGTACATATTTAAATGAGGGGTAACTGCTAATTGCCCATAACAAGGTGCTGCTACGGAAAATTTACTCGCTGGTGCTCCTAATTTTCCGCAGAGCACAGCGTTAGAGCGCCAAGCGAAGCTTGGTGCATCTTGCAGGGTGCAAGTCCCTGTCGGGAAAGGTCTAGCCAACCACCCGTATCGAGTGTTGCGTCTGCGGCGGA
>JAZFYA010000468.1:0-11703 GCA_036443315.1 Pseudomonadales bacterium | reverse complement strand
CGCAATGCAAGGCCCACTATCGGTTGGAACCCCACGCCCTTTAGCGGGCCTTGCATTGCGAACAGCTACTTCAGTGCTACCGACTTGGACACTGCACAGTCTAGCTACCCTCGGTAGTCTAACCCCTCACCAGGGCGTGGGGTTCCAACCAAGTGAGGGGTTAGACTACCGAGGGTGGCGGCGCGATACTACGGTCGCAAGCCGTTAACAGCGCTGCCCTTAAGTAAGTGCCATTCCCCTCAGATATTATGTATTCACTTGTCAACGAACAACCTATTGAGATTTACAACGTGTTGGCAAGTGAATACATAATGTCTAGGATAATATTACCTACCTGGATTAGCAACGTTGCAACGCTAACAAAACGCCTACGAAAACATTCGTTGCAACGCCTGATAACTTTGATCAAGTGCGGCTCTGGCCTTGTGGATCAACTCATCAATTTGTTGTTTGCTAATAATCAATGGGGGTGCAATAATCATCGTATCCCCCGTAGCGCGCATCACTAAACCGTTTACAATAGACGCGTCGCGACATAGAACACCGGCTTCACCATCACTCCCATAACGTTCACGGTTAACCTTATCTTTTACCAACTCGATAGCACCGACCAATCCCAGAGCACGAGTTTCACCCACCAGCGGATGATCCGCTAACGCTGCCAGACGGCTCTGAAAATAAGGACCGATATCGGTTGCAATATTTTCGACAATGTTTTCATCACGTAATATTTTCAAGGTTGCCAATGCCGCGGCGCAGGCAGCCGGATGGCCAGAATAAGTAAAACCGTGACCAAATTCGCCACCAGCAGATTTCAATATATCCACCACCTTGTCACTAACCATCACGCCACCCAAGGGCTGGTAACCATTGGTGACTGCTTTGGCGAAGTTAATCATATCTGGCTGGGTGCCGTAGTAATCAAAACCAAACCATTTGCCCGTGCGACCAAATCCAAAAATCACCTCATCCGATACAAACAAGATATCGTATTTAGCGAGAATATTTTTAATTTCCGGCCAGTAACTCGCAGGCGGAATAATCACCCCACCAGCACCCTGGATCGGCTCGGCGATAAACGCAGCAACATGGTCTACACCCAGCTCAAGAATTTTAGTCTCCAGCGATTGTGCAGTCTTGAGTCCAAACTCTTCAGGACTTAAATCACCACTTTCAGTAAACCAGTAGGGTTGGTCAATATGAACAATGTCTGGCAACAGGTTGAATTGTTTACGCATAAAGTCCATACCACCCAGGCTGGCAGCTGCAATAGTACTGCCGTGGTAAGCGTTATTACGACTGATGATGTAACGTTTATTAGGTTGCTTTTGCAAATCCCAATAACGGCGTATCAAACGAATGACCGTGTCGTTACCCTCTGAACCAGAGTTGGTATAGAACACATTGTTGATATGTTCTGGTGCAATGTCCGCAAGTTTGTGCGACAGCTCTATTGCCGGTGGATGAGTGCACTGAAAAAAACTGTTGTAGTAAGGCAACGCTTGCAGCTGAGCGGCAACGGCAGCAGTGATAGACGGTTGGCTATAACCAAGGTTACAACACCACAAGCCGGACATGCCATCCAAGAGCTTGTCTCCCTCAGACGTATAGATATAAATGCCTTCAGCTTTGCTAATAATACGACTACCTTTTTCACCCAACTGTTTAAAATCTGTAAATGGATGTAAAAAGTGCTCTGTGTCGATTGCCTGTAGTTCGGCTGTTGTTTTCACTGTAGCCATAACAAATTCCCTCTATATATCGAGCCGCCCACTTCACCAAAAAAGGCAGCAAGGCACCCTAAACACTCATTCCTCCTGAAAATAACGACTCATCAGCAACTGACGTCGCTTATTACTATCAATTAATTGTTTTAATTTTCGATCATAATAAAAATACCATTCACCCGACCCCCTAACTTTACTTGCAATTTGATAGATAGATTTTTGGTACGTATCAAGCAATATACCGTAATCTTTTTCGCTCTCCAATGATAGCTCATAAAGTAATTCAAACTTTCGGTTGACGGTATAAATACTCTCATCATCCATTTTGTTTACATGTACCGCATATTGATCGCGAACTTTTTGATTAACCTTTTCGATTCTATTGGCAAACAATCCAGCTCGATTTTCTGGTTTAACCGCCAACAACAAATCAGCTGTTTTTACTGCACTGGAAAGACTTAAAACTCCAACTAAAAAAGCAATTAGCATCAAAGGAATAAACAGGATTGCTATCCACATCTGCCGTGAATATTCCGCGCCAAACAGTTCAATTTTAGCTTGCAGGGCTTTTTCTTTTTCGTCATCATCTGCTTCTGAATCATTCCTATTATCTGCCATCACTTTTCTCCAGATGATTTTGCAAAATCATCAAGCTTGGCCCGGCGAACCACACTCGATTCCTTGAGCTCATCAAGCGTGTTGTTATGGGATGAAAGCCATTGCCGCGAGCCTTTACTCATTCCTGCCAAGCTGGTTGCTCCTGATTTAACTGTGCTGACTAAAGCTTGAAAATCTTTTTCCCTGCTGGATAAAAAATCCCGATAGGGAGCGGCCTTTTCAAGGCTACAATCATTGGCTATCTTTTCCAGTTGTTTGGTATAGGCTTTAATTTTCTTAAGTTCACTTTTGCGAAAATCAGCCACCAACATTAATTGTTGCTCCAAGGCTAAAAATTGGTCTTCCATATGATCTTCACTCGCGGCCTCAGCAACAGCGGATAAATCTGCAAGCTTCAGAAACATGACCGTCAAGCCGGTAGCCATTACTGTAATAACAACACCGGATATAACGAGAACGATAGTTAGCAGCAATTTGTTGGTTTTACCCTGTTTTTTAATCTGTTTGAGTAGCACCGCAGGATCAACTACCTCCACGTCTTCCTCTTCGCGGCTTTCATCATCATCATCATCATCATCACCATCATTATCATTATCGGCCATCACGCACTCTCCTGTTTAGTTGAAATTATTAATTTTTTATGTGTTTAAGAAGACAATTACCATCAACAATATCATCTATTGTAGTCACAATTTTCTTATAGTCACACATTGACTCTGCTAAAAATAGCCGTCACTTCACTATGCACTGTTTGTGGAAACCTATCTGCGCAATGGTGTGCTTTTCGACGAATCCTGGGCACGATAAACGTTTAACGCCTAACAGGAATGGGAACAGGTAAAAATGCCTTATATTGATTAAGACATTGGCTTTTCCGTTTCGCTAACAGTATTTCTTCTGAGCGTGAATGAAAAACAACCTGGCCGATATCATCACAGGATACTGATTTAAAATAGGCCCAATCCCTATCAACAGCACGCATTGTTGGCAATGTTCTTTCCTCACCTTTAGTAAACTGATCAGCTTGAGTTAACTGCTGTGAAAACGCAGAGCAGCTGATCACACCGAGCAACAACAAGAACCATCTCATCAATCGAGCTCCTGCCAGTGAGGATAACAGGTAAAATAGAGAGCCGTTCTTATCGACTTATTGGTTAAATTCACGTTTTCCATTTTTTTAGAAAGATGTAGTTTATAGTCCAATAACTGACCGTAGTATAGAGTGATTTCCCGTTCAATAAACGCCTCCTTACTTTCATCCTGTTGTGGCATGGATGTTTTGTAATCTATTATCCAGAGTATGCCTTTATCATCAATAAAACTACGATCTATAACCTTGTGATTGACTTTATTGCCAAAACAGGAAAGCAATGATAACTCACTACTGGACTGCGAATATTGGTTAGATAACATCCAACGACCTTTATGGTCGGCCAAGGTGTTGTTTATCGCCGTTTGAATAGCATTAATCGCTTGTGGCCATAATGTACTAGGTAAAGCGTGATAATGAAGCAGGCTTTCCAGCCACTGCTGTCTGGCTGTACAGGCCATACATTGCCAATAATCTATCCCTACTTCAATTAAGTGTTCAAAGATCCAATGCGTAACGATGCCAACAGTGCGTGGCAAATGATCAGCGTTTAACTCGGGTATATTATCTTTACTATCGTAATCTGCTGTCAGGTAAAATGTTTCGAGGGGATTATTGAACGTCCATAATGGAGGCTGCCATTGGGTCTGTACTCTGGTGAGTTCGTCGCCCTGTTGTGCAGCCTCAAAATCCAAGACAAACTGTACAGTACCCGTTTGAGTCAGGCTAAACCACTGCGTATTATCTTCTAATGCAGACCAGGCGCTATGAATTAAACTGTTTTTAGCAGGATCTTTAGGCGCACCCGTTTTATCGTCTTGTTCCACGGTTAAAAGGATATACAACGTGTTAATTGCCCGGGTCGCTGCTACATAAAACAACCGGGTATTTTCTAGGCTAGTCGCTTGTGACTGTTCAAAACGCAGATGTTGGTAGATCTTATCGTCGCTACTGCTACTGGCGGCCAGAGGACTAAGCACCAGGCCAGGATCACCGCCTTCCGATGGTAGGTATTCTCGCCACATCAACAGCGATTTGTCATCACTGCGAGGCGCTCTAGCCATGGCCGGTAAAATCACCGCATCAAACTCCAGACCTTTAGCTTTATGAATAGTCATAACCTGCACACTACAGGGCTCCGTTGCCGGCGCAGCATAGAGTTTAGAGACAGCCTGTTCAAACTCGGTTATTGAAGTGATGGCTCCCCCTTGCTGGTGTGTTTCTAACAGGTCAAAGTAATCGTCAATAAAATCAAATTCATTCCGACTGTTGACCACCGATGCACCGCCTAACGCTAACCACACACCTTCAATCCAACACCGTACCGTTAGACGCTGACGCTGCTTAAAGGCTGCGCTTAAAATAGTGCGTACGATAACGAGTCGTTGCCGACCATGCTTGGTTAATTTTTCTAACAGTTGATTGTCAGTCATTGAAACCCAAATCGACTGCTTATGTTTCGCTGCTATCAAAAAGTACAAATCACTGTTATTCAACCCCAGCCATGGTGTGCGCAGTAATGCAGTCCAACTGACACGATCAGCGGTGTTACACAATGCTTTAGTTAATGTCAGCAAATCAATAATCGGACTGTAACTGGATAATGGATCGATATCCGTTGCATTCCAGCGTAACCCGGCTTTGGCTAAGGCGGGGATAATATCGCGAAGATGACCTCGACTACGGACTAGAATCGCGATACTTGCCTCAGGGTTTTGTTGTTGCAGCTGCTGTACTAGCTCGACAGTTTTATCCGCCTCTAACAATCGAGCATCGCTACCACTAAAACCAAACACGGTTACTTCACTGTGTTGAGCGCTGGGGTTGAAGGCCTGGGCATATTCAAAAGGAACGGCTCCCCGAGACAGGTTTTCTAACAAGGGAAAAGCCTGGCTAAAGGTTTGGTTGGTCCAGTCGACTACCGTTGGATCTGAACGGAAATTGACTGTTAGCGGTAAATCTTCCAGCATCACACCATTAATACCCTGCTTTCTTGCCTCTAAAAACAAGCCCACATTGGCTTCCCGGAAGCCATAGATCGATTGCATACCATCGCCAACTATAAATAAGGTATTGGGGCGCTGAGGATTATTCACGTTGTGCTCAGCCCAACCTTCAATCAGGCGTTCTAATAATCGGAACTGAGTACTGGCAGTATCTTGAAATTCGTCCACCAGAATATGGCGCAGTTGATGATCCAGTTTCATCGCCAGTTCGGTAGGATTTAACGCATCGCCCAAGGCCTGCAACGCCGCCATGGAAATCTGACTGTAATCCACCTCACCCTGCTGCTGAAAAACTAATGTCAGTTGCGCCACCAAACTGGGTAGTAATCGGGTTAAGGATTTCAGCAACTGCCATTGCTGTGGGTCGAATTGAGGACTGGGTAGGTGGCGCAGTTCGAGCAATAACTGCAGCACAACATCATTGCCGTTTAAACTTTTTAAAATAGCAATAAACTTGGCTTTTAGTTCTTTGGCTAGCGCTTTATTCCCGTCCTGGGTTTCGGTAGGAAAACCGGTACGCTTATCGACAGTTTTTCGCCAGCCATTCGTTTTGGTTAACAGCAATTCTGCAATGGCCAGCCACTGCGACATAACAGCGCTATCGATGCCAGGTAATTCAATGATTCCCGCCAACTGGCCAATAGTAGACTCTCCCTGTTGCCAGTTAATATTACAGCCCGCATAATCCAGCAGCGGCAATAACTCTGGCGCAAGCGCTAACAGCTCATCATTTAGCTGTACCAGTACATCGAGAATAATGTGTTGTAAGGTTTGTTCCAGCTTGTGCCGGGTCGCCTCAGCCTCCTCCCCCAAACCGATATGTAACAACCATTGGTCGCGACGCTGTAACAGCGCAATTAATAACCGCTCGACTTTAGCCATATCGTTATCGACATGACCTAGTAGCTGCACTAAATCAGCGGCAATGGAACTATCCTGCTCCAGCTGCTGCAAAAAATTATGCACAGCTATTTGATAAGTCTGCTGGGGGTTATCGCTAATCTGTGGTTGTGCGCCAAAATTCGATAGTATGGGCATTTGTCGGGTAAGGCTGGCGCATAGGCCGTCGATAGTTTGAATGTTTAATCGATTCGAATTGTCCAGTAAATGCCAGCCACGTTGATGATCTTGTCTCAGTACCTCTTTAGCAAGCTGCCAACTCAGCCGTTTATGATAGTGTTCTGGCATCGCGTGGTTTTCAGCAAAATGTAATGCTTGAATGATCCGATGATGCATTTCAGCCGCCGCCTTACGTGTAAAGGTAATGGCTAAAATTTCTTCTGGCTGATCAGCGGTGGCGAGTAATTTTAATACCCGCTGACTTAACAGTTCGGTTTTACCGGAACCCGCCGGGGCGGTCACACACACTGAACGCTGTGGATTTAATGCCGCTAGACGTTGGGTATTATCAACGGGGAGACGCATCACCCCTGCCCCTCATCACACGGTTGCAGCCGAGGCTGTACCGGCTGGTGATTAATACGGCAAACACTGGCCAAATCACAGTACTGACACGTTTGCGGTGCTTGTTTGGGATCAACCTTAGCCTTGCCGGCAATAAAGTCGTTTGCCAGGGCTGTTAGAACTCTCTGCCAATATTGTTTTAGCTGCGGCCAATCCATCACACCGGCATCCGTTTTAATATTATCTTTCCATTGTACGGCTGGTTCTGGCAATTGTTCAGCACCAACACCTTTTAGCGAACAACCATCCACACGTAGCTGGGCAAATGCGATACCCCCTACCCCACCATCGCTGCTATCTAAAAGCATACTGTACAGCGGTAACTGAGGCTCATCGGGCCGCTCACCCCACCAACGCTGAATGCTAGTTTTGCCTGTTTTATAATCGATGATTAATAAACTACCATCGTCCAGGCGATCAATACGATCGATACGCGTTTCAAGTTTCAACACATCAAACTGAAATACCTTGCGATCCTCAATACTGACAACATTAAAATTCGCGCGTTTTTTTTCTACTGTCAACCAAGCCTTTAATAATTGCTGCAGGCGGACACTTTCAAGTGACTTATAGCGAGTGCCAAGCCGAGAAGGTTGGCGCTGACATATTTCGGTGACGGTGTATTCACTCACCTCATAGCAGAGTTTATCCTGCTCATTGCCTTCCAGTGCGAGCAGCGCCGTCTGGTTTTTTAATTTTTCCCATAACAACTCCAACGCTCGATGCAAGAGAGAACCGCGGTCAGCGGCACTCAAACCCAGCTCTGGTTCTGGCAATGCTCGCAACCCCAAGCGATGACTAGCAAAAGCCTTAAAGGGACAAGCGGACTGATTGGCAAATAAACTGGCGCCACCTTTAATGGGTTCTTCACGCGTTAGCGCCGGCGCCTTGCCAGCATCAAACACTTCTAACCTCTGCGATTCAACATGGCGACGGCGAATTTCAGTTAAAGGTATCAGGGCTTCCAGTGGGCGTCCCAATAATTCCGTTAGGGTTTTTCGGGGGTATTGATTAAATAAACGACTGATACTGGTAGGACTATCATCAATTAATTGGGCTGAGCTCACCACCAAATGCCTGGAACTGTGGATAAAACGTTGCGTGAGGTTTTTCGCATAGTCAAGCTCCCGCTCGGCATTGGCGTGGGGCATACGTTGGTCTCGCTGTAGACTAAACGGCAGCAAAGGATGGGGAGACGGAGCCGGCGGCCACTGCTGTTCGGACATGGACATCAACCAACAATGGCTAAACTGAAGACCGGCGGCCTCTAGAGTACCCAACACCTGCAAAGACGAATCCGGAGTCTGGGGCTGGAAAATTCGCCGGGATACAATACGGCGCAATTGACTGACCGCCGCATTAAAACTCAATGGCTGGGAGACCCTATCCAACGCTACAAATTCAGTGAGCGCCTGCTGCCACTGCGTGACTTGCTGAAACTCAATACTGTCTAGCCTGCGCTTACCAGGCCACCCCATGGCCGTTATCAAGCTGTGAAATAGTTCCCGCCATTGCTCCGCTGATCGGGCCTTGCCAATGGATGCGGCTCGACTGAGATTGGCTTGCTTCTGTAAGGTTTCAGCGAAGTGCCAACCCTGGCTTTGAAAGACGCTGTCTGCCACTTTTGTAGCGAGTTGACGAAAACACGTTGAAGTAAGCCTAGTGTCCCGCTGTTCGTAAAGCAGTTTTATTAAGCAAGCAAGCGCCTCCCCATCAGTGTCATCAAGCGAATAAAACGGTGACTGGCAAACCGCCTCAAGTGTTTCAATATCCAATAATGGCAAGCTTAATGACAGGCTGTTGAGCGCCGCACTAATAATCGGTGCGTCCAACAGAGGGTATCCAGCGGAAAAGTTAAAGGGTAGATTGCGCCTAGTGGACGCTTCGCCCTGGTCATTCAATGGCGCATTATACGCTGGATCAAATACTTCCTGTAATACCCTCTGTATCGTTTGGCGCTGTTGGGTCAAATTGGGTATCACGATGGCTACTGTGGCCGCAGAGTCATTCTTTAAAACCTGCTTCGCCCACACCGCAGCCGCCGTTAATTCCTGCTTGGCTGAATCGCACTCTAACACCGTTATCGAATCGGCCGCTTTAGTCGCGCTATAACGTTGGAACTGCCCTGCACTCTTTATTAAAGCCTGCTGTAAGGGGGGTATATCTTCAAAGCCAATACCCAGTATTTCACCGATGGATGTCAGTATGCCCTTATCAAAGGCCTTTAACACCTGCTCACTGATACGTGCCGAGGGTAGCCAGTGATTGGCTTCGCAATTCACTTCAAACTGATCGATCCAACCCAGCAGCACCGCTGAATCCTCGTCGCGGGCAAAGTCATCGCGTAGAGCGTTGATTGACGGGTTATGCATGGATTGATAATCGATGGTGTTAGTATCGACAGTGAACTCCTGCCGCCAATCCACCAGAATACGATAAGCACTGGCCGCTTGCTGTGCAGTAGCCGATGGACGTAACAGCGCCGCACCCAAGTCCGAACTACTTACTATCTGCTCCCATAGGGCATGCTCTTGTGTTGACGATAGGGGCCGGGCTCCCAATGCTAAGGGAGAGGCGATAATCAACAAGTGCTGCCAGCAACGGTCAATCCAGTTATTAAGGGAATATACCGCGGGCCTGTCTACCACGGGTTGGCCCTGCTCTGCACAGGCAATGACATACGCTGCACAAATACGGCTGGCAAGGCGCTGGTTCGGCGTCAGAATCAGTTGTCCACGGGCCAAAGGCTCAAAAATTGGTTCAACGTCAAAAAGAGAAATGAGTCGCGGCATAGCTTTTATTGTTAGTAGATTGATTGTTCCTGGATGGATCGTTAGTAGATGGCGAGAGGGCCGCTAAATTGTAACCGTACTGACATTAAATACATAGGGTTTGATAGCCGCAGCGAAAGACTTCGTCCGACAACAACGCTAAGGGCTTTTCTCAATCGCATAGCCATGAAACATTTGCCCGCTTTTTAGCCGATCAGACTGCACAATAGCTGGACTTTTCAGCTACAATATGAGGCTCGATTAGCCAAGCAGCTGCTGAAGCTGGCCAGTTTCAGGAAAACCCGGGAATAAAATAATGACCGTTACCGTAGTAGACAATATAAACGTGGAATCACAGCAAACGTTGATTACGCCAGAGCAACTAAAAGCTGAGCAACCCATGTCTGAAACAGCCGCCCAACGTATCGCCCAAAACCGGGAGATTATTCGCAATATCCTGGATGGTAAAGACCATCGACTGTTCGTTGTCGTTGGCCCCTGCTCTATCCACGATGTCGAAGCGGCGCTGGATTATGCCGCACGCCTAAAAATCCTGGCTGAGGAAGTGCAAGATACCTTGTACATTGTCATGCGCGTGTATTTTGAAAAGCCCCGTACCACCGTCGGCTGGAAAGGCCTAATCAACGATCCCCACCTGAACGACACGTTCAATATTCATGAAGGCTTGCATATCGGTCGTAAATTACTCCTCGACATAGCAGAACTGGGCCTTCCCGCCTCTACCGAAGCACTGGATCCAATATCCCCCCAGTATATGCAGGATTGCATCGTCTGGTCAGCTATTGGCGCTCGCACTACAGAATCCCAAACTCACCGAGAAATGGCCAGCGGCCTATCCTCGGCGGTTGGCTTTAAAAACGGCACCGATGGTGGCCTGAATGTAGCCATGAACGCTATCCAGTCTGCCAATAATCCCCACCGTTTCCTCGGCATTAATGGCCAAGGCCAGGTGGCAGTGATTCACACCAAGGGCAATCCCTACACCCATGTAGTCCTTCGCGGCGGCTTTAACGGCCCTAACTATGACGCCGACCATATCAACCTCACCGAACAAGCCCTTGAAAAGGCCGGTGTGGCCAAAAACATATTGGTAGATTGCTCCCATGCCAACTCCAGCAAGCAACCTGAACGGCAACCTAACATAGTCGATGATATCAGCAAGCAGATAATTGCAGGTAACCAGTCTATTGTTGGTTTGATGATTGAATCCAACATCAACGCAGGTAATCAATCCATCCCCAACGATTTGTCTCAGCTGAAATACGGAGTATCGGTTACCGATGGCTGTATTGGATGGGACACTACTGCTAACGCATTGCGGTCGCTTCGAAATAAGATTAAGGATACGTTGCCTCGCAGACAGTACCAAGAAAGGTTCCAAAAATTCCTGCCACAATAAAAATACCAGGTAATATATTGAGTATTTCATTGGTTCGACTAATGGAGACGAGCCCACATACTTTATTAAAAACTGGATTTGAAGAAAATACGTTATTGGAGATCTCATGGAAATCTGGCAACTGAACAGCGTCTTTACGCAGATATCTTGCATGTTTTAAGCAATCATCAATCAAAAGAATTATTCCGTCTTGAATCAAAAATGCTTTTTTGGGGCCCACTATAAAATGTTTTTACACCCTCGTGGATAATTTACTTTAAGGTATCAATTTAGAATAAACAGAGCGATTAATTCAGCCTATGAATTCTTTGAAATCATAAAGGCCCCTCTATTAATTACTTCTCTAATTAATAGGTTTTTCCAATCGCTACTCTTCTCTAAGTCTCGTGGGTGACCGTCTTAAGACGAGCTTACTAACAA
Source organism: Pseudomonadales bacterium (assembly GCA_036443315.1). Lineage (GTDB taxonomy): Bacteria > Pseudomonadota > Gammaproteobacteria > Pseudomonadales > Dasaniaceae > Oceanicoccus. Next base: position 187 of record JAZFYA010000468.1, on the reverse strand, counting down.
AAATAATTGATTAAATTATCTGTCCCTAAGAGTATTTTAAAGACTTTTATTCTTCCGCGTTAAAGCTTTTTAACAACATGGAAGATAACAGGGGGTAGGACTCGAATCAGTCAAGATGAGGACAGTACTCCCTAGCAGTGAAGCGCAGGCAATGTCATCTATACCCAAAGCGTTTGAAATTTAGGTT
>JAZFYA010000467.1:0-5589 GCA_036443315.1 Pseudomonadales bacterium | reverse complement strand
GTGACAACCCCAAAAATACAAAAGGATAAAAATACTCTACTAGTCAAGGCTCGACCTCCTTGGTTCACGTATAGGCCCCGCAAAAACTTTGCGCCTGCCTTCGCCGCCATAATCAATATTAATTTGCTGTTGAATATCCAAGGTAACGGGTACGCCTGGGCGAACAAACACTAAATCAAAGATTCCCTCTGTCATGTAAGTGATGTATTCACTTGCAGATTGCCCTACAGCAGCGGCAAAATTACCGCCTGCAAATGCCGCTTGATTACTTACAAAGTCATTACTGCCAGCCGCATTTTGTGTGCGTTCAATTTGTGCCTCTGCGTAACCCTGGCCGAGGCTCTCAAGACCGTCAGCAATCAGTTTGGACAACAACGCCGAATCGATATTGTTGATTCTCTTACCCCCAATACAGGGATATCCTCGTGGGTCTACTAATGTTGCCAACGGGGATGCGGAATCTGAAGTTTGGGTGAAAATCATGCCATCTTCAAACACAAAGGAAACGCTGGTGATGTTGCCGCGCACACAATTTAATGACGCATCACCAAAAGCGGTTCCTGTCCAAATTGCGCGGTCAATTTGCGGTACGCTGGCATGATTAGCACCGAACATTTTATCACTTGAAATCACCGTAAATCTAAAAGGGTCTGATACTTGACCTCCTTTGGCGATCTTGCCAACGAGCGCAGTCCAAGCAGTGGAATTAATGCCCTTCATGCCGACATGCAAAGTCATGTAGGGTGTTCCCGTTTTATCGATATTACGGCCAGTTTTGGAAAGATTTTCACTGACAAACTCGCCGCCTGCAGTGTTCGCTGCCGTATCAACAAAACCGTTCGTCTTTGCTGAAATATTCCCCCCCGTGTCGTATAAAACAGAACCGGTAAAATCCACAGCGTTGGATAGTTGCGCCATAAACTCAACGCTTCCTCCTAACGGCTCAATCACCACAAAGCCATCGGCATCGATGAGTGGGTTGCCGTTTTTATCCTGCGGAATAGTTTGTATTTCAGCGTTAAAATGGGTGTTTTTGCGTAGGGGAGGGGGGGCAGTAGACCCATCATTGACAACGTAGTCGTTGTAAGCCTTCTCAATGCCATTAGCGTGAATAAACTTCTTTATAAAGTCTCCTGCATTCTCTTTAGTCAACACGTCTGTAAGGGGGTTATGCGCCCCCTGTTCATAAAGCATGACTGCCTCTTCTCGCAATCTCGCTACTTCTTTTTGCAGTTCAGCGATTTGATTGGTTGAATCGGACTCTTTTTTATTAAGCCGCTCGTTCATTTCACTTTTAAATTGAGCCTGTTGTGCCGTCAGGGCACGAACCTCCTCTGATAAGGAGTCTGCCTCTGCATTATTTCCACCCGAAGTGTCAGCAGCAGCAGGGGTGTGCGAATCTGAACTGGCCATGTAACTAATACCCCCAACGGCAATTAAGACTACGAGGATAATAACTGGCACCAAGTGATTTTGTTCCTTTACCACAGCAACTAATTCCCTCTACCAGAAAGGATGAGAACATTACTAAACAGTAGATCGATCAACGGGCTATCCGATAATACATACAACAGTGTACTGCTACGCTGACGGCCTTCTCGTGCCAAGCTAAAATCATTCGCGGTAACGGAAAGATAGCCCGACCGCATAATCAACAATCCATACTCTTTTTCGTAACGTGGATCAAAATTTAAATAGAGGGGAAACTGACTTTTGTTTACGACCTCTATAGCAGTCAAATAAATACCTTTGTAGTGCCATGCGCTATCAATACTGGTGGTCACGTTAGCACCTGATATAAACCCTTCTAATCTAGACACATGGGCGGGGTACTGAGACGCACCAGGTAAAGACTCGACCAGGCGGGAGGGGGCATAGTAATTTTGTGCAACGTGTCGAGTGATCGCCACGTAAGGGTCGCGAGCAACGGCTATATTCGCAGTCGATGTTTGAGAGGGTTCGCCAGAAGGCGACTTGGCATTCATCTTCGTTGAAATTACTTCCACGGGAAGTGAATCCGAGCCGTCCGTTTCCGACCCTATATCAAAAATAAATATTTCGCCGGTTTTTTTATCCGTCACCTTCAGCCTGACCGGTAAAGTGATGTTATTCAGCACTTTCCAATAAGAGGTGTTGGCAACGGTCATCACCCGCAGAGTCGAGAAATCATTGGGCCGAACACCAACAGAAACCGGATTTTGAAAAGTAATTGAGCGCTCTTTCCCAACAGGTATATTAATTCGCGTGGGTTGCGAGTATGCAATACGCTCGATGAAAGTGCCTTCATCTGTCTCGACAACCTCACTGACTGCCTGTGTAGCCCAAAATAATAAGCAATAGGATAGAATATTAAGTCGATTCATAGCCATCCACTTTCTGCTGAAAATCCTGACTCAATTCTGTCTCAATATCTTCAGTGCTTGGTAGTGATGATTGAAAGTCTTTTGGCAAAAACTTCGATAACTGATACTCTGATATTCCGATGGGTTTGTGAATATCACTCAAAGCCCATTCCGCAACAAGATTATCACGGCTTTTGCAGAGCAATAATCCGATTGTTGGGTTATCTCCTTCTTTCTTTAGTTTTTCATCAACAGCTTTTATATAAAAATTCAATTTACCAGCATGTTCTGGATCAAAATCAACGGTCTTTAATTCAATCACAACATAGCAATGCAGTTGAGTATGGTAAAATAGTAGATCCAAGAAAAATTCACGTTCGCCAACTTCAAGTGAAACCTGTTTGCCAACGTAAGCAAAACCTGCACCAAGCTCTAATAGGAAGCTAGAAATATGTTGAATTAACTCTTGTTCAAGCTCACGTTCAGTGTGCCTCTTCGTAAGATTGATGAAGTCAAAAACATAGGGATCTCGTAGTGTTTGTTGCGCAAGGTCAGACTGTGGTGCAGTAAGTGCATGAGAAAAGTTGGATATCGCTTGCCCCTCTCTTCTCCAAAGATCACTTTCTATCTGATGCGTTAAAACTGAACGACTCCAGCCATGTTCTAAAGTGCTCTGAACGTAAAATATCGCCTCTTTAGACTTATCACATTTAGAGATAATGACAATATTATGACCCCACGGGATCTGAGTTAATTGCGAAACAAGCTGTTTCGCAATTAACTCAGGGTCTAAATAGAACAAGTACCAACGCCGTATATGCTCTAAATTTCTTCGAGAAAATCCTTTAATATTAGGGAATTCAGTCATAAGATCGTGACTTAATTGCTTGAGGAAACCATCCCCCCAAGAGTGCTGTTTCTGTTGCTCAACAATATCGGCACCCAACCCCCAGTAGAAAGTAAGCAACTCACTATTAACCGAAACGGCTGCTTTTAACTGAGCAGATTTCCAACGATATTTTAGTTTCTTAAGCCAAGACTTGTATTTAATAGATTGTGTTAATGATGTTATCTCCACCATGTTGACCTCTCCCCCATATTAGTTGAAAATTAATTGGTGAAAATTTGTTCAAGATTGATACTCCGCATCAACGCGCACTGGCGGTCGAGTATATCCATCTAAAGTAAGCCCCCAGGGATTGCGATTGGAATCTGAAGAGTCGTTTACTACATAAAGATAATAGCGAATAACGGTGTCCTTAATCTTACTGTTATTAACCGTTTCTTTTACCCGTAAATCGACAATTACCTCCCAGCCAGTTTTGTACGGCCTGGTGTAGTCAGATGAATACACCTTTTGTGCTAGCGTGAGTTCTCGCGTTCTTCCATTAACACGGGATTGTGCTTTTCTTTGGTTAAAATTATTCATTAGATCTGCATACATAGCACCCGACACAAGGGCAAAATACTTGGCAGTCTTAATATTATCAGGTTCGTTAATAGCGCAATTTGTAGAACAACGTCGAGTCATTTGCCACGTAGTGATGGCAAACCCCCAGGCAGTGGGGGCCGGAATGTCGCCTCGTTTATACACCTGTGACGCATTGGGGAGTGGGGGACGAATATTAATGCTAATATCCTCACCGGCCCTCATCCAGCCAATGGTGGCCATCATCATATAAACAAACTGCAAGGCAATAACGCCCAACAATACGGCAATGACTATTTTAAGGTGATGTAATCGCGCCGTTAGCACTAATTTCTCCTATTCTTTAATTCTCTCAGCGAGTTCCATTGGCCTTCGTATCTAATAAAAGGTAATTTAACACCAAAATATTTATGCATAAAAATATAGGTGATGTTCAAACACCACCCGTTTGGCTTGCCAGTTTTAGCCTTGCCAACAAGACCAATAACAATCCAAGAAAGCGCAGAAGCAAGGATTGTTGAAGCAGCAAGTCCATATATAAAAAATACACCCAGTAATAACGCCAGCAAACAACACACGACAGCACAAAACAGAAAACAGCCAATGGCTATAGCGCCTATTTCACCGCCCGAACAGCCTCTAAGGATGTTGGGCGGCACGTCTTGCTGGTTAAGCAGCATTATTTCGTAAACTGGATCGACTTGTTCCACTGCTAAGTTAAAGCAGCGATGAAGTCATCTAACTTTGTGGCAAAGAAAAGCACCACCACAACGATGATCAGCACAATAACAAATTCCAAAAAAAACTTACCGAGATTCGATTTACCCTCACGATACTCGTTAAAACTGCCCATCACATTAAATCCACCGTAGATGACAGAACCTGCACCCATGACAATTTGGATAATGGTAATAACGATACTAATGGCTCCTTTTCCCGCTTCAACAATGTCATCTTTATCGACTTCATCGGGGATCTTCAATTCGGCAACTGTCGCCTCAACTGAAAAAACAGCCACTAAAACCAGCAGCAAACGTAAAAACAGGGGGTTTAACAATAGTTGCATAACGATTTCCTTATTATTTAAAATAATATTCAATTTATAATATGTTTAATAACCAAAGCCAAATAGACATCAATACCAGTGTCTGTACAAAGACAGATGAGAAATTAGCTAACTTAATCTCTCCATCTTTATACTGCTGAAAAGAGCCTTTGACGACATAGCTTGCCCAAAACAACCCTCCGGCCCCCATGGCCGAATAAAATATTAACCGCAGGTCAGAAGCCAAAAAACCCGTGGCAAGCTTAAATGCCTCGCTTCCTCCTTCCATTAATTATTTTTCCTTTTCAATGCTAAGTTGGCGGTGGATACCGGGTTTACGTGCAAGCCATCCATCCAAGTTTTTTCCTATGTTAGCCAGGTGCTTGCTTAGCTGGGCATAATTAAGCAAGGGCAGGGCCTGGGCGTTCAGTGCCTCAGCCCTGTCCGCTAGACGTTGTAGGCTGGCAATTTCAGTAATCATCTGTTGTACCAGCTCCCTCTCCTGGATAATGGCATCAATCCGGTCAACGCTCACGACGTCTTTTGCAAAAAGTCCAAAAGGGAAAATCGCAACAACGCTAACTAAAACCGTTAGCAATCCCATCTGTTTCGACAATTTTAAAATCCCCCCGGGCATCACAAATACTTCTTGAATTTCATCGCCATCAACATAATCAAAAAACCTTCTAAAATAGCAAAAGGCAACATGATCAACGAAGGGTGTATGCTCACTGGCATGGCTAAATACAAAATAAAGGGCAAGGCCAGCGTGG
>JAZFYA010000466.1:0-2514 GCA_036443315.1 Pseudomonadales bacterium | reverse complement strand
ATCAATCAACGAGGAGGAACTGGAAAAAGACGATAGAATATTTTCCATTACACGTCAGCATGCTCACAGGATAGTAAGAGACGCATGTATCAAAGGGGGGATTGAGAAGACAAGATCACATCCCCATGTACTCCGCCATTCCTTCTCTGTAAATGCCGTGCTTCAGAGAGTACCGCTTCCTATTTTACAGAAGTGGCTAGGACACTCGGACATTAAAAATACAATGGTATATATCCAGATACTGAATCAGGATACAAGGGACTTCTATGAAGCGCTGGAGTTTTGATTATATGTTCTAAAAATAGTATACATGCACATCTTTTAGGAAGTCTCTTGCTAGTTAGGGCACAATAAAATTGGCCTAGATAATCTATAAATTCCATTGAAATATCAAAGTTGATAACTTATCAGGTAGCATGATAATGATAATATTATTCATATTATCATACATAATTGGCTAATAAATCATTACTAATTGGAATGAATATCAAATATTTAGTATTATTATTGCTAATTATAATAATAAGCATGCATCGGCATAAAAATATATGTTTTGTGATACACAGGCTGGCTACATTCTTGAAATATTTTATATGATAAAAGGAAGCTCCGCTGGAATCGATACTCTCTTCAATTGATTACAAAGATCCAATCTGGATCGCTATCGCTTTTCTTTTTGGTGCGCTGAGTCGTGCGTTGGGATTGCCTCCGCTTGTTGGTTTTCTTGTAGCAGGGTTTTCGCTTAATTACGTGGGTGCTGAAGGCGGAGAGTTTCTTAACGAAATTGCTGATCTCGGTATAGCCCTTCTGCTGTTTTCTATTGGTCTCAAACTAAAATTAAAAGAGTTACTTCACGTTGAGATTTTGGGCAGTGCTCTGGCGCACATGCTGATATTTAGTGCAGTCTCCATTGCAACACTGCTACTGCTGAAACAAACAGGATTACCTTTATTTAATCAGCTATCGCTGGCGAATGCTTTAATTATTAGCTTTGCTTTGTCTTTTTCAAGTACCGTCTTTGTGGTTAAGGCGCTCGAAGAACGTGGTGACTTTCTTTCTCGGTATGGGCAAATTGCCATTGGCATATTGATTATCCAGGATCTTGTGGCTGTTATTTATTTGGGTATATCAGAGGTGAAAATACCGTCGATATGGGCGGTGGTTTTAATATTTTTGATTTTCGTTGGCCGCCCTCTTATTATTAAGTTATCAACTAGGATAGGCCATGGGGAACTGTTATTGCTTTTCGGCCTGTCAATGGCTTTGGGTGGATCAACACTGTTTGAAGCGGTCGATATGAAAGCTGATCTGGGAGCTTTGGTGTTTGGTGTTTTGCTGGCAAATACTCCTAAGGCTGATGAATTATCCAAAGCCTTGTTTGGTATTAAAGAATTATTTTTAGTCGGCTTTTTCCTGAGTATTGGCATGGCAGGTTTGCCTAATGTTACGACGCTAATTGTCGTCCCTGTGTTGTTAATGCTGCTGGTGATTAAAAGTGGTTTGTTTTTCTGGTTATTGTCACGCTTTAAAGTGCGAACTTTTCCTGCCAGCAATGCATCAATGGCGCTGGGTAACTTCAGCGAATTTGGACTTATTGTGACGATTGTTGCGGTATCGCAAGGCTGGCTTCCATACGAATGGCTAGTGGTTATGGCCGTATTAGTCGCTGTGTCATTTGTTGTCTCATCAACACTCAATAAGCGGTTTGATGATTTATATTCCCAGTTTCAGAAGGGGCTGCAAAAATTCCAACATTCTGAATTACCAGAGGATGATCTGAAAATTGACTTAACTGATGTTCAAATATTGGTTTGTGGTATGGGTCGTGTTGGCAGTGGTGCCTATGATTACCTTGGGGGGCAAAAAAAGATAATAGGATTAGACTTTGACGAGAAGGTTGTAGAAACACAGTCTACGAATGGACGGAAAACCTATTATGCCAATGTAAGTAGCTCAGATTTTTGGTCTCAGATAAATATAAAAAACAGTGATATTGAATGGATTTTGCTGTGTGCCCCGAATGTTGAAGCTAACAAGGCAGCCGCAAAATTGGCTCGACATTGGGGGTTTAAAGGGAGAATAAGCGCTACATCTATTTATCCAGACGAAAAGAAAGAACTGATAGAAAATGGTGTCGATGCTGTTTTTAATGTCTACGCTGAAGCTGGGGCAGGCTTGGCTCTACATTGCCAAGAATTTTCCTAAGAGAGGTCAGTATAATAAAAATACCACATAACAATCGCATACACGCGGACTGCCAAAAGCGGCGCGGCGGACCATGTCACTAAAATTCGCTCCATACCCTATCAGGCCGAAATGCCTCCTCACCGAGCCTCTCGAAATGGAAAACACAGGCACCTGTCTTGACGCGGGCGGTTAGATTCTCCCACTTTCAGGTCTACGGCCTCCAGTCTCCCTGAAACCAAGTAACCTTGCCTAAAATTAGTAAATTTACTAGTTCTTTCAAATCCCCGTGTAAGTTAAACATGTCAGACAGTGTCTCTGCGGTTATAT
>JAZFYA010000465.1:0-23472 GCA_036443315.1 Pseudomonadales bacterium | reverse complement strand
AGGGCTGCTGAACAACAGAATTCAGCACTAGATCCTTCATTTAAACACTCCATGAGCAACTCAAGATAAGGGCTTGGAACCCCCTCCCTTCAGGCTCATTGCTGGATTGGAAAATACTGACCCACTCTGCTTAAGTAAGGGAACCATTGCTGGCAAGTTAAGCCTGTCAATCGCCATTCTCAATCCACCCTTCTCAATCCACAAGAGTCGATTGCTGTACCAGGCGAATAAACTCACCTACTTTGTTATTGTCTTTGATGCCTGGAGAGACTTCGACACCACCACTAACATCTACGGCATAAGGCCGTACGACCTTTACGGCTTGCGCAATATTGTCAGGGTTTAACCCCCCCGCCAGGACAATGCGAGATCGATACTGCTGCAAAATCAAATCCCAATCGAAACGTTCTCCGGTTCCCCCAGGCACACCTTTGCGATAAGCATCCAGCAAAATACTATTGGCCGATGAAAAACGCTCAATTTCATTGCCCAGATCCAACCCTGCGCGCATGCGAATCGCTTTCATATAGGGCTTGGTAAATTGCTCACAATGTTCCGGCGTTTCATTGCCATGAAACTGCAGTAAATCGATAGGCAAAGAATCTATTAGTTGTTGGATAAAGTCGGCCTTTGCATCGACAGTCAGTGCCACCACGGTTACAAAGGCCGGCAAGCGAGCACAAATCTCTCTCGCCTTCTCAATGGTCACTGCCCGCGGACTCGACGCCCAGAATACCAAACCAATAGCATCAGTTCCCGCCGCCACCGCAACATGAGCATCCTCAGGACGAGTAATTCCACAAATCTTTACACGGGTACGATTCACGGCAGGCGCTGCGAAAAAGTTGACTCACTAAAAGGACGCTATGGTAACAAAACCAGGGGGTCATTGTCTGCAGCCCGAGTGAATCTTTCATTGATTATCAAAGCCTTATTAGGCCTGAGAGGCAGAAAGTTAGTCCTGAAAGGCAGCAAGAAAAAAGGGCCCAGGCGCGCTGTGTGGAAACTGAAAATGATTAGGATAAGTCACTCCCACCAAATACAGGCCAAAGGGTGGCGCTGTGGCGGCAGCTACAGTTCGATCCTTAGCCAGCAGCACTTCTTCTGCCCAAACCAGGGGCCGCGATCCAGTTCCAATTGCCATCAACACGCCGGCAATATTTCGCACCATATGATGCAAAAAGGCATTGGCCTGTATATCGATCACTACCAGATCCCCCCGCCGGGAAACATGAATAAAATGCACATTTCGCATAGGGGTGCGAGACTGACAGGCAACTGCCCGATAAGATGTAAAATCCAGCTCGCCAATTAATGCCTGCGCCGCTTCATGCATAGCGCCATCATCCAAAATCCGACTCTCCCAGGTAACCCCACTGGAAAGTAACGCAGGACGAGAAGTAGTATTGAGAATCACATACCGATAACGACGAGCAGTTGCTGAAAAACGGGCATTAAAATCAGCAGGCACCGGCTTGGCCCAGTGAATAGCGATGCTGCGGGGCAAATGGGTATTGCCACCACAGACCCAGGCCTTTTCATCCCGCTCCGTAGGCGTATCAAAGTGGACAAGCTGATGGCTGGCATGAACACCGGCATCAGTACGACCGGCACACTGGACAGTCACCGGCGCATTAGCGATTTGGCTAAGCGCTTGCTCCAGCGCCTCCTGCACGGTGGCAAGCTGCGGCTTGCGTTGACTCTGCCAACCCTTAAAGGTTGCACCATCATAGCTAAGAGCCAGAGCAACGCGATCTCCTTGTTTAAATGAGGCTGAAAATACGGGTTCGTTAATTACCATATACATTGCAAACGTTAATATACCCAAAGCGTTTGGATTTTAGGTTATGTGTCATTCCCATGCGAAGGAGGGCTTCGCAAAGGGTTATAAATTGAGTCCCCCCGGTCCAGTGGCGCGTTGCCTGCTATGCCCGAACGCCCGCTTGCCAACCTGCCCGACGGCTGCGCAACTCGCTAAAAGGCGCTCAAACAGTGCTCGCTCAACAACGTCGGTCAGGTTGGCAAGCTAACAACGCGTTCTGATTGGGCATAACAGGCAACGCGCCACTGGACCTACCTCTGCACCCTGAAAAAGCTTTTGCGATACCTCTCCTGCGCGGGAATGACAATTAAAAAATGCTTATGCAACACCCTCGTAGGCAGTTATCACAGAACACCGCTATTTATACCCAAAGCGATTGAAATTTAGGTGTTATAGCGCGCCCCTTTGCCCATGGCTGCGTTGTTTGAACTTGATAGTTTGAACTTGATAGTTTGAACTTGAAATATTGACAGTTTCCTGCGTTCAAACGCCTTGCCATAAACAACTTGCCATAGATAAATAAGGAACGCACTCTAAAACCAAAATTTCAATTGCTTTGGGTATGTTAGCGAACAATACCCCGCGATGAGGATTCCAGCGATTCGATCAAAAGATCGAGTTCCGACCAATCCTGATGCATCTCCCGCAATTTCACTAAGGCTTCCTCTATAGTCAACCCCTGGCGATAGACAACCTTATAAGCCCGACGGATGGCAGTGATAACGTCGCTGCTATACCCCCGTCGCCTCAAGCCTTCAACATTAACCGTTTTCGCTTCCGCAGGCTGACCATTCACCGTGACATAGGCGGGAACATCCTTGCTGATATGGCTACCATAGCCACTAAAGCTGTGAGCTCCGATATGACAAAACTGGTGTACCAATGAGTAACCAGCCAGTATCGCCCAATCGCCCACATGGACATGACCGGCTACCGACGCATTGTTTACAAAAACTGTATTGTCGCTAATCACGGAATCATGACCAATATGTACATAGGCCATAAACAGATTATTGTTCCCAATGGTCGTTTCAGAACGATCCTGCACCGTACCACGGTGTATAGTGACGCCTTCACGAATAATATTATTGTCACCTACCACTAAGCGAGTCACTTCACCCTTGTATTTCATATCGGGAGTGTCTTCACCCACCGACGAAAATTGATAAATCTTATTATTGGCGCCTATTTTGGTTGGACCCTTTAACACCACATGGGAAGCAATAACCGACCCTGCGCCGATTTCAACATCTGGCCCAACAATTGTCCACGGACCTATTTCAACATCATCCGCCAGTTTAGCACCGGGATCTATAATGGCACGGGGATCTATCAAACCTGGCTCTCCAACTGGGCTCTCCAACTTGATTTTCCAAAAACAACCCTTTCCAACATCATACCTCTTTATCTGCACAGATTATCGTAGCAGCAGCAGCCAACTCATCATCAACGTAGGCACTGCAGTCAAATTTCCAGATACCGCGACGATCAGCCATATATTTTGCTTTAAGAACCAGCTGATCCCCCGGTATTACTTGACGTTTAAAACGGACCTTATCGGCACCAACAAACAAATAGATAGAACCATCCTCAGGGGTTTTATCCAGAGTTTTAAACCCGAGAATGCCAGCAGCCTGAGCCATTGCTTCCACAATTAAAACACCGGGCATTACTGGTAACTGGGGGAAGTGCCCATTAAAAAACGGCTCGTTTATCGACACATTTTTTATCGCAACAATGGAGTCAGAGAGATTGAGCTCCAACACCCGATCAATCATCAAAAAGGGAAACCGGTGCGGTAAATATTTTTGTATTTCCTTAATATCCATCATCGATGACAACCCGTTCTTACTGTTAATAGTGCTTTTTCTGAGTGATAGTAAGTTTTGAGCTTTTTGATAGCGATAAAACTCAACTCAATTTTTTCTCTAATTCAGCCACTCGCTTGACCAAAGCATCCAATTGCGAAAAGCGAACCGCATTTTTTTTCCAGGTTCTGGTTTCCTGCATTGGCGTCCCGGAAGAATATGAGCCCGACTTATTGATCGATTTTGTCACCAGCGATCTGACAGTAATATGCACATTATCAGTAATGGTCAGATGACCTATAATCCCTACCGCTCCAGCAATAGTGCAATTCTTCCCAATCTTGGTACTGCCTGCAATAGCCGAGCAACCAGCAATACCGGTATTGTCACCCAGCTCAACATTGTGGGCTATCTGTACCTGATTATCGAGAATCACGCGATCGCCAATAACCGTATCATCAAGAGCTCCACGGTCAATGGTTGTCCCCGCGCCAATTTCAACATCATCACCGATGGTGACACCACCGAGCTGGGCAATTTTGAGCCAGCCGCCCTTTTTCTTATCCGGTGAAGGAGCAAAACCAAAACCATCACTACCAATGACCACAGCGCTGTGAATAATTGCGCGATCACCCATATTAACACCGTGGTAAATACTGACATTGGCATGCAACAGGCAATCCTTACCAACGCTCGAATCATCGCCAATCACGCAACCCGGGCCGATTACCGTATTAGCACCAATCACGCCATTATCACCAATACTGGCATGGGGACCAATAGTCGCCGAAGCATCAACGCAAGCCGTTTGACTAACCACGGCAGTGGGATGAATGCCCGCCCCTTTGCCTTGCCTAACGGCAAATAATTGCGAGGCTTTAGCGTAGGTCAGATAGGGGTTGAGTGATACCAAACAATGCACAGGACAGACATCAACCATTTCTGGCGACACAATGACCGCAGAGGCGGACGTTGTTGCCAGTGCTTTTTGGTAGCGGAGATTGGCAAGAAAGCTAAGCCGCCCTTCCCCTGCAGAAGCCAGTGTGGCCAAACCGGAAATAACAACCTCCGCATCACCCACACATTCTGCGTCCAATAATTCAGCCAGTTGGCCTAAAGTATAATTAGGCTTAGCTATACTCACTGTCCTGCTAACTCATTAAACCGATTACATCTGGTTCAGTTTATCAGTGACCTTGGCAGTAATACTGAAACTGCTGTCCACATGCATAGCGGCCTGATGATTTAGCAACAAGCCAATACCTTCAGATACAATTAGCTCACCAACGATTTTCTTTAGTTTGGGGGCCAGCTCCTGAGCTACAGACTGTAATAACTCCTGCTCAGCAGCCTGTAATTTTTTCTGTACGTGTTCGATATCAGCACGTTTTTCCTGTATTTTTTTTGCTTCTGCCTGCTTTTGCTCAATACTCATTACCGCTGCATCTTTTTGCAACTGGGCAATCGTGTCCTGGTAACTTTTGCCCAGTTCTTCCAGTTGTTTGCGATTTGCTGCATAGCTTGTTTCTTCGCGCAATACTTTTAAACGCCCCTGTGCTACTTCCGTATTCATAATCGCCTGCTGGGCGTTTAATACTGCAATTTTACCTTCCGCATTGGCCGCTACAGAAGTACATAGAGCAATCGCCAGTAGGGTTAATTTGAGGACTTTATTCACAATCATTCTCCACTATTATTTACATTTATTTAAAAATTTTTAGGCTAAAAATTCTATTATTAGAAACTCCGCCCCAAAGAAAACTGGAAGGATTCGATTTTGTCTTCCTCGCCTTCGTTTATAGGCTTGGCATAACTAAAGGTTAAGGGGCCAAAACCGGTAATCCAGCTTAAACCAATACCGTAGGAATAACGCAATTCATCCAGGTCGGCGTTAAAACAGTTGGCTTGGCCCTGACCACAGTGGGTGCTGAATACATTACCCACATCGATAAAGAAGGCCGTTCGCACCGAGCGTCGGTCCTTGATAAAAGGCATCGGGAATAATAACTCGGCGCCGCTTTCAATCAATACATTGCCGCCAAAGGGATCAGACTCATTTTCAAACACGAAGACTGGTATAAATCTCTCACCTGTCGTCGGATCAGTGACCACTACATAAGAAAATTTATCATCAATGGCTAAGGCCTGACCAACTCGGGTACCATCTCCACACGGCTCGCCCGTCGCCATACCCAAACAACCGGTATCACCGACTTCAATAATCTCAGTAACCGCCACCTCATTAGGGCTGTAAAACCTCGCAGGGGTACCATGTGGGCCTAATGTATTACTCTTAAAACCGCGTACCGAGCCAAAACCACCGGAGTAGAAATGGCTGAAGAAGGGCAATTCATCGCCACCGAAGCCGCCACCATAGCCTAATTCTGTACGCAAACGTAGTGTCCATGATGGGGTGATCGGGAAAAAAATCTGCCCATTATAGATCAACTTAAAATATTCAGAATCACTACCAGGCACAGTCAACTCCAGCGACACACTCTGGGAAGCACCCCGTGTCGCCATACGCCCGCGGTTCAAGGTTGACTGGGTCCAACTGCTGGTCACTGTAAAGTTGTTAATGGTGTTGCCATTCACATCCAGAAATCCCGGTTCAAAACCCAAATCGGCAGGATCAGTCACCAAGTTGGGCTCAGTAACGCTGCCATCACTCCCAAATAATGGTGTGGGTACTTCCGCTGCATCATAGATGATCCGCTCGTTTAGAAATTGAGTTGCGCTTATTTGGCTGTCAAAGTAATGGGTGTAATCACCATTGACCACATCCAATAGGCGTGGGCTGTTAATAATCTCCTGCACCGCACCAAAGCCCGCTTTAATTTCCGTATGGGAATAACCCAAACTAAATCCCAAACGTTCAGTCTCCCTAATAGGATAACTAAAATTCATATTGGCACCTAAGGTATTAGTGGTATAACGAGAAACATTAATCTCGTCTAAATCTGCTTCGCGGTAATACAGCGAGAAGCCGCGACTAACACCGTCTTTGGTATGATAGGGATCGACAAAATTAAAACTGATACTAGTCTGGAAATCACTTTTATTCAGGCTCATACCAATCCGCTTACCGGTACCCAAAAAGTTATCTTGCTGAATATTGGCGCCGATCAAAACACCACTGTCCTGCGAAAAACCGACACTGGCACCAAGACTGCCCGAAGCCTGCTCTTCAACTACGTATTCCAGGTCGATCAGATCATCACTGCCGGGCACTTCCAGGGTTTCGACCTTTGCTTCTTTAAAGAAACCCAATCGCTCCAGCCTTATCCGTGATTGTTCGATAGCGACAGAAGATGCCGGGGCGCTTTCCATCTGGCGCATTTCACGGCGCAACACCTCATCAGCAGTACGGGTATTACCTTCAAAATTGATGCGGCGGACATAAGTGCGCTTACCGGGATCAATAAAAAACTTTATATTAACGGTATGGTCTTCCTCATTAATATCGGGAATACCTTCTACCTTAGCAAAGTTATAACCCTCGTTACCCAAACGTTTAGTGAGCCACTCTTCGGTATTGGTAACCAGCGCCTGGGAAAAAGTCTGACCACGTTGAACAAAGATAAAAGGCCGTAACTGCTCTTCAGGCAGCACCAGGTCACCGGAAAGATCTACCTCACCGACTTCATATTTGTCGCCCTCACTAATATTGACGGTGATATAAACCGCTTCCCGATCAGGTGTAACTGACACCTGGGTCGAATCGATATTAAATTGAATAAAACCCCTATCAAGATAGTGGGAGGTTAAGGTATCCAAATCCCCTGTTAGCTTTTCCTTGCCATATTTGTCATCACTACTCATCCAGGAAAACCAACCCGTCGTTTTCAGCTCAAACAGGTCCAGCACTTGCTCGTCGTTATATACCGAGTTACCAACAACATTGATGTGCTTAATCGATGCAGTCGTGCCTTCATCAATATCGATATTGACTGCGACTCGATTGCGCGGAAGGGAGACAACATTGGTTTCAATCCTTGCATCATAACGACCTTGGGATACATATTGGCGGGTCAACTCCATTTTCATCCCTTCCAGGGTTGAGCGCTTAAACACCTTACCTTCAGATAAACCAGAGTTCTTCAAACCCTCCAGCAATGCATCGGTTTCAATAGCCTTGTTACCTTCGATATTGATTTCATTAATAGATGGACGCTCTTCAACGGTAACTACCAAAATATTGCCATCGCGGGCTATAAAAAGATTATCGAAGTTACCCGTACGAAACAGGGTACGAATACCATTACGGATAGAGACATTATCAATAGTGTCGCCGACATTGATCGGCAGGGAAGCAAAGATGCTTCCGGCTGAGATACGCTGCAACCCTTCAACACGAATATCGGACACCACAAAGGGTTCGTTAGCACCCGCATTTAGTGTAACGAATAACAACAACAGTAAATAATATTTCATTAACGTTTTATACCAAAAAATATGTAGCACCAGCAGGCCATTCTTGTTCTGCAGCAACTTGTTTATGCAAACTGGGTTTTAACAAACAGCTATAATAATCAACCAACGTCAGCAAGCCCGCACTTTTTATTGAACACTTACTTAAGCGCGACCCATTATAAACGCAAGCTAATCAGTGGAACATCTTATAAACGGGAAATGTCATTATAAAGAGCAAGCACCATCACCCCGAGGATAATAAACAGGCCCAGTTGATAACCCACCACCTGCACCCGCTCGGACACTTCTTTCCCTGTGAGCAACTCAACCAGCCCGTACATTATATGACCACCATCCAACACCGGAATTGGCAACAGGTTAAGCACTGCCAAACTGACACTCAGTAGGGCGAGAAAACTTAAATAGGCATCTAATCCGGACTTCGCCGAAGCGCTGGCCACTTTAGCAATGGTTATCGGGCCACTCAAGTTTTTCGGGGAGATTAGACCCATTAACATCTTTTTAATGGCTTCAAGGGTAAAAATGCTCATCGACCAGGTTCTATCTAGTGCTTTAGTAAAGGCACCTACAACACCGTAGCTAAATGATCGACGCATTTCCTCCGGCCACTCTGGCCACAGCACACTCACACCTACCTGACCATAAGCCTGATTTTCTTCATCGTATTTAGTCGCAGGTATTAGCTCGGTGAATTGTTGTTGATCATCACGCTCATACACCACCTCGATGGTTTTACCTGGTCTTGCTCGAACGTAGTCCACCCAGGCTACCCAATCGTCCATGACCACACCATCGGCACTGATAATTTTGTCACCAGTTTGCAGTCCAGCTTTTTCTGCCGGGCTATCGTCCACCACCCGGTCAACTACCGCTAACAGTTTGGGACGGAATAACTCGATACCCAGACCACCCACTAAATCTATCACCTCAGACCCAGCTAACCAATCGGTCAACTCGGCACTGGATTGATAGGTCAACGCCGAATCAGGGTATTTAACAGTGAAGTCAATCCGGCCACTTTCCCCAATACGCTCCAGCAAACGTAAATGCATGGATTCCCAGGTCGGTGTTTCTTTACCATCAATGGCAACGATTTCTTGTCCGGCTTCGAGGCTCGCCAATTCGGCAATGGAGCCAGGTTCAATCTTATCAATAATCGGCACCACACCATTGACACCGCCAACAAAAACCCACCAATAAGCAACAATAGCCAGCGCAAAATTTGCCAATGGGCCAGCCACCACCGTCGCCAAGCGGTGTTGAACCGGTTTTCGGTTAAAGGCATATTGCAGCTGGTCTTCCGGCACATCGCCTTCGCGCTCGTCCAGCATTTTGACGTAACCACCCAGCGGGATAGCGGCAATCACAAACTCGGTACCCTGTTTATCGTGCCAATGGTAAAGGCCTTTACCAAAACCGATAGAAAAGCGGATGACTTTGATACCGCAACGGCGGGCAACCCAGAAATGGCCGTATTCGTGGATAGTGACCAGTATCGCCAGTGTGCCGAGGGTAATCAGAATAGTTTGCAGTAATTCCATGAAATAATACGGTGTACTCAAATTCTAGTTTGCATGCAGGAACGAACACCTAAATTTCAATCGCTTTGGGTATTTTATATCTTACACCTCGCAATGGCTTGCACAGCCATCTCCCGTGCATCAACATCAGCCTGTTGGACCTGTAATAACGATTCCGGTTCAATAACCACCGCATTCGATAAAACCTGCTCTATGATAACAGGGATATCGGTAAATCGAACGCGTTGATTCAGAAAAGCGTCCACAGCAACTTCATTGGCTGCATTTAACACCGGCATGGCAGTACCCCCTATTTTCGCCGCCTCGCTGGCTAGCCGTAAACATGGAAAACGCTGGTAATCCGGCGCCTCAAAATCCAGCCGTGCAGTGGTGATAATATCCAGGCTAGCCACCCCCGCATCAATTCTCTCAGGAAAGGCCAGACCATGGGCAATCGGGGTACGCATATCAGGGTTACCCAACTGAGCCAGCAATGATCCGTCCCTATATTCCACCATGGAATGAATCACACTCTGGGGGTGCACCACGATGTCGATAGTGTCCGGCGTGGTGTCAAATAGCCAGCAGGCCTCGATTAACTCCAAGCCCTTGTTCATCATAGTAGCGGAATCCACTGAAATTTTGCGTCCCATATCCCAGTTAGGATGGGCGCAAGCCTGATCAGGCGTGACTGTCAGCAGTTGATCCAACGGGGTTGTTCGAAAAGGTCCACCAGAACCGGTCAATAATATCCTGCGTACCCCTTCCCGAACCAATGTCTGCCTCTGTCCTTGCTGCCCCTGCTGATAACGGTAAGGCATACATTGAAAGATCGCATTGTGCTCACTATCAATCGGCAATAATGTGGCACCGCTACACTCAACTGCCTGCATAAATAGATGCCCGGCCATCACCAGCGATTCTTTATTGGCCAACAGCACTTTCTTAGCCGCCTTCACCGCCGCCATTGTGGGCATCAACCCAGCAGCACCCACAATAGCCGCCATCACACTATCAACAGCTGGATCTGCAGCAACCTGCAATAAGCCCTGCTCGCCACACAATATCTCCGTATCGGTAGTGCCCCTGGCCTTAAGCTGCTCAAGCAACTGCTGTGCGGCGTTCTCATCACGCATGACCGCATAGCGAGGACGAAAGCTTTCAATTTGTGGAATGATTAAATCAACACGGGTGTTGGCGCTCAGGGCGTATAGGCGATAGCGCTCGGGATGCCTGGCTAGCACATTCAAGGTACTGACACCTATCGAGCCGGTCGAACCCAATACCGTGATGTTTTGAATTGAGCTGTTTTGCATGGACTTATTTTGAAAATCAGGCGTCATGTATTACCAACCCGCCAGCATTATACATAGCGCAAACACCGGTGCCGCCGCTGTAATACTATCGATCCGATCCAACATGCCGCCATGACCAGGCAAAATTCGGCCGCTATCTTTTACCCCTTGCTGGCGCTTTACCATACTTTCCAGCAAGTCACCCAACACAGCAGCCAGAGCAGTAACCACAGCAATCACCAGTACCGGCAACAGGCTGTGCTCACTCGTTCTGAACAAGAGCCAGAGAATGCAGGCCAGCATACTGCTGGAAGCCAGCCCCCCCCCAAATCCCACCCAGGATTTGCCGGGACTGACCGCTGGTGCCAACGGGGTCTTACCCCAGGCCCTACCCGTAAAATAAGCACCAATATCGGCAGCAGCGACCAGCGCAAAGAGGATAAAAATCAGCTCAATTCCGTGCTCATGCAGACGCAAGTAGACCAGGGCCAACCACGTGGGAATCAGCGTCAGCAAGCCCATCAAAACCCGCATAAAAGTCGATTGCCAAATCACCACACTGGCAGGAAAGCTCCTTACCCATAACAGGGCTATAGCCCACCACAGACAGCCCAAACCTATAATGTCTTGTACCCTATCCCAGATCACAGCATTGTCAAACAGCTGGCTGTACCAGGCAGCGACCACCATCAGTAACGCTGACCCCAGAATAAAAATTGTTTTGCTACAAAAGGATATCAAGCCTGCCAGTGCTGCCCACTCCCAAGCCGCCATCAATACCAAAGCGGCAAATAGTCCGGCTAACCACAACGCCGACAATCCAATGATGCCAACACTTATCGGCACAACCATAATCACCGCGGTAATGACCCGTTGCTTAAGCACCGTTAATGAACCCCCGAGCTCTATCACTCGTTGTTTCCCCTGCCTCGGATACAGATTTAGTTTCATTGTCATCGCGTCCACCGTAGCGCCGCTCGCGCTGGTTGTAACTTGCCAACGCCGCCTGCATATCCGACTCATCAAAATCAGGCCAAAGGGTGTCACTAAAAAATAATTCTGTGTAGGCCAACTGCCATAACAAGAAATTGCTAATGCGCTGCTCCCCTGCGGTGCGAATGCATAAATCAGGCTTGGGTAAGTCTGCCAGGGAGATATAACTATCCAATAGCTCTGCATCGATTTGATCTGGCTGCAGCCCACCGGCTTGCACCTGTTCTGCTAACTGTCGCGCCGCGTTGGCAATATCCCACTGGCCGCCATAATCAACAGCAATCACCAACGTTGTCTCGGTATTATCAATAGTCAGTTGCTCGGTATATTCCATCTGTCTCACCAGCCCTTTGCTAAAATGCTGACGATCACCGATAAAACGCACCCTGACACCGTCTTTATGAAGTTGCTTAACTTCCTTTTTAAGATAGGTTGCAAACAGGGTCATCAAGGCTTTAACTTCCACGTTAGGGCGTTGCCAATTCTCGCTGCTAAATGCGAACAGGGTAACGACTTTAATCCCGCAGTTCATACAGAGTCTTAACACTTTGCGCACAGCTTCAACACCCGCTTGATGACCCGAGGATGTGGATTTACCGCAACGCTTCGCCCAACGGCTGTTGCCATCCATAATGATGGCAAGGTGCTGTAAGGCATTTTGGTTTTGACTATCAAGCTGAGTACCGGAAGATGTAGAGGAGTCAGACATAAATCGCTCAACGATTAACAAATGCTGGCCTAGATTTCCATCAAGTCAGTTTCTTTAGCCGCCAAAGACTTTTCTACTTCAGCAATAAAGCGATCAGTAATTTTTTGAATATCGTCATGAGCCTTGTGCTCTGCGTCTTCGCTGATTTCTTTTTCTTTTAATAGCTCTTTAATATCCGCCAATATATCGCGTCGAATATTGCGAATTGATACGCGGGATTGCTCAGCTTCCTTCTTGGCTTGCTTGGTAAACCCACGACGGGTTTCTTCGGTTAACATTGGCATAGGGATACGAATCACGGTACCAGCAGTCGACGGATTTAGCCCAAGGTCAGATTTCATAATGGCCTTTTCTACATCCGCGACAATCGCCTTTTCCCAAGGTACTACCGCCAAGGTACGGGCATCTTCAACATTAATTGCCGCCACCTGGCTCAAGGGTGTTGGCGATCCATAGTAGCTCACACGGATACCTTCTAACAAACTGGGGTGGGCACGACCGGTACGAATTTTATTCAGGCTAGCGCCCAAAGCTACCAGGGTTTTTTGCATCCGCTCTTCGGCATCTTGCTTTAGTTCATCAATCACTGATTGTCCCCCAAATTCTTTAATTCGATTTTTGTAGGGTGGATAATCCACATTAATGCCCGACTACAGCATATTAGTGCCCTACTATCAATGTTCCTTCATTGCCACCATTGACAATGCTCAACAAGGCACCGGATTTTTCCATGGCGAAAACCCGCAATGGCATAGCGTGATCGCGGCACAGACAAATGGCCGTCAGGTCCATCACTCCTAGCTTTTTATCCAACACTTCATCATAACTCAACTGATTGTATTTCGTCGCCTCTGAATCAAGCATTGGATCAGAGCTATAAACACCATCCACTTTAGTCGCCTTGAGCACTAACTCAGCATTAACTTCAATACCGCGCAAACAGGCCGCAGAATCAGTAGTAAAAAACGGATTACCCGTACCGGCCGCGAAAATCACCACTTCACCACGTTCCAACGCCCGCATGGCTTTACGCTGATCGTAATGATCAACAACCCCACTCATGGGAATCGAAGACATCACCCGCGAAATAATATTAGACCGCTCTAGCGCATCACGCATAGCCAACGCATTCATAACCGTCGCCAGCATCCCCATATGATCACCGGTCACTCGATCCAACCCAGCTCTTTGCAGGGATTCCCCGCGAAATAAATTACCACCACCAATAACCAGGCCCACCTGTATGCCAATTCCCACCAACTGGCCAATTTCCAAAGCCATGCGGTCGAGAACCTTCGGGTCAATACCAAAACCCTCTTTTCCCATTAACGCTTCTCCACTGAGTTTCAGCAGAATACGTTTATATTTTTTTTCCTGGACTGGCATATAGGCTCCTATGACGGGTGATGAAATAGCAGATGCTCATTGTATAGTATGTAGACAGTATAACGGGGCTCATAGGCCCCGTTTTCGCAACAATTGATTAACCGTTTAATTGAGCCGCGACCTCTGTGGCAAAGTCAATGTCTTCTTTCTCAATACCTTCACCGACCTCATAGCGAACGAAAGAAACGACTTCGGCACCACCATCCTTAACCATCTGGGCAACGCTAACTTCAGGATTTTTAACAAAGGCCTGATCCAGCAAGCTATTTTCTTTCAGGAATTTGTTGATACGGCCTGCCATCATTTTTTCAACAATTGCCCCTGGTTTGCCTTTCATATCAGGCTGAGCTTTGATGATGTCTTTTTCTTTCTCAACCACATCCGCAGGCATGTCTTTAGAGCTAACTACCTGTGGGTTTACCGCTGCAATATGCATGGCCACATCCTTTGCCAGCTCAGCGTCACCGCCCTGCAACGAAACCAACACACCAATACGGTTGTTAGAATGAAGATAGCTGCCCACTACGCCATTATCTGAATTGAGGATTTCAATGCGACGCACACCGATATTCTCACCGATTTTCTGCACTAACGCTTCACGAGTAGAATTCAGCTCACCCGCCACCAATATAGCAACATCAGCCTGTTTATCGGCGAAGGCCTTATCAATCACCTGACCAACAAAT
Organism: Pseudomonadales bacterium; assembly: GCA_036443315.1. Lineage (GTDB taxonomy): Bacteria > Pseudomonadota > Gammaproteobacteria > Pseudomonadales > Dasaniaceae > Oceanicoccus. Next base: position 8,819 of record JAZFYA010000465.1, on the reverse strand, counting down.
GTCAGGAAATTTTCGTCACGGGCAGCGAAGTCAGTTTCACTGTTAACTTCAACCACCAGTCCATAGCTGCCATCACCCGCTACTTTAATGGCAACCACGCCCTCAGCCACGGTACGGCCAGCTTTTTTAGCCGCTTTCATACCACTATTTTTGCGCATTTCTTCGATTGCTGCATCGATATCACCACTCGCTGCAACCAGGGCTTTTTTACACTCCATCATACCCAGGCCAGTGCGCTCACGTAATTCTTTAACCATTGATGCAGAAATAGCTGCCATCGTCGTTTCCTCCAACACTTACCACTGAATTTTTAGCGGCATAAACCATTCTATTTATTCAGCAGCGGGGGTTTCGTCACTAACCTCTTCAACAAACTCATCCTTGACAGCCGCACTACCGTCCGCTGACTTACCCGCTATAATGGCATCAGCCACTGCTGTCGCGTAAAGCTTGATAGCACGAATGGCGTCATCATTGCCCGGAATGACATAATCAACACCATCTGGATCACTATTAGTATCAACGATACCAATAACAGGGATACCCAGGTTGTTTGCTTCTTTAATCGCAATACGCTCGTGATCAACATCGATCACAAACAGTGCGTCAGGCAAGCCACCCATATCCTTAATACCACCAATGGAGCGTTCCAGCTTATCCATAGCACGGGTGCGCATTAGGGCTTCTTTCTTAGACAGCTTATCAAAGGTGCCATCAGACTGTTGGGCTTCAAAGTCGCGTAGACGCTTAATTGAGCCACGGATGGTTTTGTAGTTGGTTAACATACCACCCAACCAACGGTGGCTTACGTAAGGTTGCCTAGCACGCTGAGCCTGCTCACGTATAATCTTGCCCGCCGCACGTTTGGTGCCAACGAACATAATCTTGTTTTTGCCGACAGCTAGTTTTTGGATAAAAGCCAAGGCTTCGTTGAACGCCGGAACGGTCTGTTCCAGGTTGATGATGTGGATCTTGTTACGAGCACCAAAAATGTACTCTCCCATCTTTGGGTTCCAGTAGCGGGTCTGGTGACCGAAATGCACACCAGCCTGCAACATGTCACACATGCTTACTTGAGTCATATTACACCTATAGTTATGGGTTAGGCCTCCATACACCCCAACGATCAACCCTTGCTTACGTACCGCGCTTCTCAAGCATGAAGAATCAAGCCATGCAGAAGCGTGCTATGTAAAAGCTGGGCACCCTGACCGGTGTGACGGTATATGTGCGGATTTAGTTAATTTTTTACCCTTTCTAATGGTTGCTTGTCCTGAGAGACTTACCCTAAAGAATAGCCCCGAAAAACCAACCCTAAATTTGGGTGCGCGCTTTATACCACAACACCCCCCCAACTTAAAGCTAAACAAGCGTTTTTGTAGCACCAACACCGCTTAACTGAGAGTGGCATTGCAGCGGCTCAGCAGGAAGATGTGCCATTGCAACGTCGTTGGTTTACAATAGTGGCCTCGCTGTATTATCGACACCTGTCATTTCCATTTTTTCTAGGTAATATCAATTAGTTAATCTTTAACAAGAGACTATGAGTATTTCAATTAAAACGCCCGATCAAATCGAGAAAATGCGCATCGCGGGTCGTTTAGCTGCCGAGGTGCTGGAAATGATAGGCCCCTATATAGAACCCGGCATTACCACCGAAGCGCTGAACCGCATCTGCCATGATTATATGGTAAATACCCAACAGGTGATCCCGGCCCCCCTTAATTACCACGGCTTTCCCAAATCAATTTGTACCTCGGTGAATGAGGTCATTTGCCATGGCATTCCCTCAGACAAGAAAATATTGAAGGACGGCGACATACTCAACATTGATATCACGATCATTAAGAATGGCTTCCACGGTGATACCAGTAAGATGTTTCATGTCGGCAAGCCCCTGCAACACGCCGAGCGACTGGTCGATATCACCCAACAATGCCTGTACAAAGCACTCGACATCGTACACCCCGGCACCACACTGGGGGATATTGGCCACGTCATCCAGCAATACGCCGAAGCCAATTACTACTCCATTGTGCGCGAATATTGCGGCCACGGCATCGGCGAAGTATTCCACGAAGAACCGCAGGTAGTTCACTATGGGGAAAAAGGCACTGGCCTGAAACTACGGGAAGGCATGACCTTCACAATCGAACCCATGCTCAATGCAGGCAAACGCCACGTTAAACTGAATAAAAAAGATGGCTGGACGGTAACCACCAAAGACAACCGGTTATCTGCCCAGTGGGAACATACCATGGTAGTAACCCGTGACGGCGTAGAAATTTTCACTGCCCGCCCCGACGAACCCTTTTATAAAGGCTAATTCCCACCGGTCATGAGCGAGCAAGCTTTTTCAATTCCATCGAATGTTTTCGATCCCGATCTATTTTTGCAAGCCTTAAAAAGCTCGAGCTCCCCCATTGCGCTACTGAAAAAAAATATTGAGCGCACGACTGATTACTTTCACCAGCAATATCAACAGGGCGTCTATATTCGCGATCTAATATGGGCCAGGGCAAGCTTTATTGATCAACTGCTAGGCGCCAGCTGGCAGTTATTTGACTGGGGCGATGAAAGTGACGAATTAATTAGTCTGATTGCCGTCGGTGGTTATGGCCGCGGTGAACTACACCCTCACTCCGATATCGACTTGCTTATTTTACTCAAAGATGAACAGAGCGTTGAAAAACTGCAGCAAAACATCAGCGATTTCGTCACCCTGTTATGGGATATCAACCTGGATATTGGCCACAGTGTTCGCACCATTGACCAGTGTCACAAGGCAGCGTCCGAAGACATCACTATTGTTACCAACCTGATGGAATCCCGAATTCTCACGGGCCCCGTACAACTTCATAGCCGTATGATGACGCAAGTTGGTGCAGATAAAATATGGTCCAGCCAAAGTTTTTTTCGAGCCAAATGGAAGGAGCAGATAAAACGCCACCAAAAACATGGCAACAGTGAATATGTGCTGGAAGCGAATATAAAAAATTCACCCGGCGGCCTGCGAGACATCCAAATGATCGGCTGGATTGCCAAGCGCCATTTCGGCGCTGAAAAACTTGAGCAGCTAGTAGAACTGGGATTTTTGCACGAAGAGGAAATGAACATCCTCAATCGCGGCCTGGATTTTATGTGGCGTGTCCGCTACGCCCTGCATATGATCACCGGTCGCGAAGAAGATCGCCTGTTATTCGATCATCAACGTACACTGGCCAAAATGTTTGGCTATGACGATGACAATGCCATGATGGCGGTAGAACAGTTTATGCAGTACTACTACCGTTGGGCACTGTCCTTAGGCGAGCTCAACGACGTGTTAATGCAGCACTTTGACGAAACCATTTTGCGCGCCTGTGAAGCGGAAAATGTTTACGAAATCAACCCTCGTTTTCGAGTCCGCAATGGCCATATTGAAGTAGCCAATAAAAAGGTCTTTGAGAAAACCCCTTCGGCGCTGATGGAAATTTTTGTGCTAATGGGGAAAAACAAAAATATCGATGGTGCCCGCGCGTCTACCATTCGCCTGATTCGCAAATACCGCGATCTGATCGACGATGATTTTCGCAACGATCCCCGCAATGCCCGCTACTTTATGGAGATACTGCGCTCACCGGAAAAAGTCGCCCTACAACTGCGTCGAATGCTGCGTTTTGGTGTGCTGGGTAAATATCTACCAGAGTTTGGAAAAATCATTGGCCAGATGCAGCACGACCTGTTTCATATTTATTCGGTAGACGCCCACACTATGGAAGTGATCAAAAACATGCGCCGCTTCCACTACGCCGACTTTAAGAAAAAATTTCCGGTAGCAGCTCGTGTTGTTCACCGTCTACCCAAGGTGGAATTGCTCTATATTGCAGGCCTCTATCACGATATCGCCAAAGGTCGAGGCGGCAATCACTCCACCTTGGGTGTTATCGACGCCAGACACTTTTGCGAACGGCACCAGCTGGCCAACCGCGATACCAATTTAGTGTGTTGGCTAGTTGAGCACCATCTATTAATGTCCGCGGTAGCCCAACGTCAGGATATTTCTGACCCTGACGTTATCAATAACTTTGCCACCACAGTTGGCGACCAAAATCATCTGGATTATATTTACGCACTCACTGTTGCCGACATCAACGCTACCAATCCCAAACTGTGGAATAGCTGGCGAGCGTCGCTATTACGCCAACTCTACATTGAAACCAAACGCGCCTTGCGCCGGGGTCTGGAAAACCCGGTAGATAAGTCCGACTGGATCGCCGACACCCAACAGGCTGCTATTGAACATCTTGAAGAACTCGGTTTTACCGAAGAGGAAATCCATACCGTTTGGGCCGGCATCGACGAAGACTACTTTTTACGGGAAAAAGTCGATGGCATTGTCTGGCATACCGAAGCAATAAGCCAGCATACCAATCCAGATCAACCATTAATTCTCTTGAAAGAAAGCGGCGACCTTGAATTTGAGGGCGCCACGCAAATTTTTATTCACACTAAACATCAGGACACGTTATTTGCGCTCATGGCATCAGGCCTTGAACAACTGGATTTAAACATCCAGGACGCGCGCATTTACAATTCAGGTACAGGCTTCACCCTCGACACATTCTTTGTGCTGGACAACAAGGGTGAACCGATTGGCAACGACCCTGAACGCATCGACCATATCAAGCAGTTTTTACTGGATCACATCAAGCATACCGACAAGTATCTCGACGTCATGCAGCGACGTACACCAAGGCAAATGCGTTTGTTTTCTGTGCCCACCCGCACTACGTTGTTTACCGATGTTGCTCGTGGCCACAGTGTCCTGGAAGTATTAACTCCCGACCGTCCCGGCCTATTGGCTCGCATCGGCAAAATATTTTTTGATTTCGACATCCAACTACAGAATGCAAAAATTGCCACACTGGGCGAACGCGTTGAAGATGTCTTTTTTATCACCGATAAAAACCAACAGCCCATTGAAGATCCCGCCCTTTGCGAAGCCATTCAAATAGCTATTTGCAAAGAATTAGATGAGCAGGCAGCAGTCTGACACCTAACCTAACACCTAAAAACAGAACGCGCTATGAATCCTGACCTGCAACGTCTACTACCCTACCCATTTGAACGACTCAATGCCTTAAAAGCACAGGTTACAGCGCCTGAGCATCTTACCCATATTGCTCTTTCCATGGGGGAACCAAAGCATCAAGCCCCCCATTTTGTAAAACAAACATTACTCGATAATATGGATAAGCTGGCCAACTATCCAGTTACCAAGGGAATTCCTGAACTGCGCGAGGCCATCTGTCAATGGTTAAGCAATCGTTATAACCTATCAGGGAATATCGACCCTAACCGCCATGTTCTACCCGTCAACGGCACCCGGGAAGCCATTTTTGCTTTTACCCAAACAGTGATTAATAGAAAGGAGCAGCCGCTAGTAGTCTCCCCCAACCCCTTTTACCAAATCTATGAAGGGGCGGCTTTTTTAGCCGGAGCAGAACCACACTTTTTAGCCTGTTTACCAGAGACTAATTTTATCCCCAACTTTGATGCAGTTAGCGATGCAGTCTGGCAGCGCTGCCAGTTATTATTTTTGTGCTCACCAGGCAATCCCACCGGCGCAGTTATCGATAGCACTACACTCCACAAGCTAATCGAACTAGCTGACCGTTTTGATTTTATTATTGCCAGCGACGAGTGCTATTCCGAACTATATCTTGATGAACAACAACCTCCCGTTGGCCTGTTACAAGCCTGCATCGAAATCGGCAGAGATGATTTCAGACGCTGCGTGGTATACCACAGTCTGTCAAAACGCTCCAATCTACCGGGACTACGCTCTGGCTTTATTGCCGGTGACGCCACTATCCTGAAACAGTTTTTGCTGTACCGTACCTATCATGGTTGCGCCATGCCAATTCAACACCAGCTGGCCAGTATTACGGCGTGGTCTGACGAACAACATGTTAAAGACAACCGCGTTCAATACCGGGCAAAGTTTGATGCCGTTTTAGGTATACTCGGAGACTGCATGGACGTTAGCCGACCAGATGCCGGTTTTTATTTGTGGCCCAAAACGCCGATTAGCGACACCGACTTCAGCCAACAATTATTTGCCCAACAAAATGTAACCGTTCTGCCCGGCCAATATATCGCACGATCCGTCGACGGCCCCAATGGTAGAGAAAACCCTGGAGAAAATCGCGTCAGAATCGCCCTAGTCGCTTCGATTGAAGACTGTGTTGCCAGCGCTGAACGGATAAAAACCTTTATAGGTAGTTTGTAATGAATAGAGATTCCCTATGCTAAAACAACAGCGGGTTGAGTATATTCAACAAACATTACAAGCGTTGTACCCGACTCAACCTATTCCTCTAAACCACGCAGACCCCTATACCCTATTAGTGGCCGTGCTGCTGTCTGCCCAGTGTACCGATGCGCGGGTTAATAAAATTACTCCCGCACTTTTTGCATTAGCCGACAACCCTTTCGACATGGCTAAACAACGGGTCGATAAAATCAAAGCCATTATTCGCCCCTGTGGTTTGTCCTCCCGAAAGTCCATGGCCATTAAAACCCTGTCGACAATTCTGGTAGAAAAATACCACGGTAAAGTACCCGCTGATATGAATGCGCTGGAAGCACTGCCTGGCGTGGGCCATAAAACGGCCAGTGTGGTCATGTCACAGGCTTTTGGTGTACCCGCTTTTCCGGTCGATACCCATATTCATCGATTGGCGCAGCGATGGGGGCTCACCAACGGCAAGAACGTGGTGCAAACCGAAAAAGATCTAAAGCGACTTTTCCCTCAGCAAAGCTGGAACGCCCTGCATTTGCAAATTATTTATTATGGCCGGGAATACTGCAGCGCCCGCGGTTGCGATGGTACTGTCTGCGAGATTTGTACCGGTTGTTACCCCCATCGTAAGAATCCTAAAAAAGTTAACAAAGCCTAGCACGTCGCACAACCTTCGCACAACCATGCATCCATAAACTCAATCTGCTATGCTAACCTCTACGTTTAATTGCAGATTTGCAGGACTATCAGTGACGACTCTTTACGGCATCAAGAACTGTGACACGGTAAAAAAAGCCCGCAAATGGTTGGATTCTAAATCCATAGATTATCGCTTCCACGATTTTCGCGAGGATGGTATTAATAAAAACCAGCTCACTGGCTGGATTAAAACGCTGGGCTGGGAAACCATCATTAACAAGCGCAGCACCACCTGGAAACAGTTGGATATCAAAACCCGTGATAGCATTAATAGCATGGATCAAGCTTTAGCGATAAGCGTCATCATGGAACATCCCACATTGATTAAACGTCCGGTACTGGAAACAGGTCAGGACTGTCTTATCGGTTTTAAAGAGCAGGAATACCGCGCCCTGTTCAAACACCACACCCTTTAACACGCATAATTTTAAGGTTTTTATAGTATGAGCGAGCAACTCTTCAGTATCGGACTCGGCGTCGGCACTCACAATGCAAAAGGCGAATGGCTGGAAGTGTTTTACGCCAAGCCCGCATTAAATCCCGGCGCAGCCTTGATCAATGCAGTAACCGCCAGCGTCAGTTATGACGGTGGCAACCAGGCCATCCAGCTGGATAAGGGCCAATTGGGCACACTGGAAGCGGCGCTGAGAAGTGCAGGAGAAACGGAACAGGCCGATGTGGTCAACGCCTTTAAAACCAGTTCTTGCCCGTTGGTGGCAACTCTATTGGCCAGCGACAACAACCCTGCCTCGGTACCGGAAGCTTATTTAAAACTGCAACTCCTTTCGCACCGCTTAGTCAAACCCCACGGGATTAACTTGAACGGTTTATTTGGCGTATTGCCCACTGTAGCCTGGACCAATAAAGGTGCTATCGATTTGAACGAGCTGCCTCAGGCACAGCTGGATGCCCGGATAAACGGTGAGTTACTCAGTGTCGACTGTGTTGATAAATTCCCCAAGATGACCAACTATGTTGTCCCCTCCGGTGTACGTATCGCCCATACTGCCCGGGTGCGCCTGGGCGCCTATATTGGCGAAGGGACCACTATCATGCACGAGGGTTTTGTTAACTTTAATGCTGGCACCGATGGTCCCGCTATGATTGAAGGGCGTATATCGGCAGGTGTTGTTGTGGGTGCTGGTTCTGATCTTGGTGGCAGCAGCTCAACTATGGGCACGCTATCCGGTGGCGGCAACATGGTAATTTCCATTGGCAAAGAGTGCCTGTTAGGGGCTAATGCTGGTGTTGGTATTCCGTTGGGTGATCGCTGTACCGTCGAGTCCGGTTTGTACATTACCGCTGGCACCAAGATAATTATGTTAGATGATAAGGGGGCTGTGGTAGAAACAGCCAAAGCCCGCGACCTGGCGGGAAAACCGGATCTATTGTTCCGCCGTAATTCCACCAGCGGAGCGGTGGAATGTTTAACCAATAAATCGGCGGTTGAGTTAAACCAAGTATTACATGCGAATAACTAATAATGTATTAAACACAACCGGTGGTTGGGGGTTCTTTCCCACCACCGTTTACAGGGAGATTAATTGCTAAACGATTCAGGGAGCGAACTAGGAAACAAACTGTGCGACCTTGGCCATTAGGATTTACAGTTCTCACTTTTACCAGCTAGAGTTTGGGGTTTTAGCAAGAAAATTATAACGAAAAAATTTAGCGTGAGCACCCCGGGCCTGCAGGACAATTGACACTGTGGCCGGTCGCAAGCTTGTTGGTCTTTGCGGCTGCTGCGGAACTCGCTGCGCTCAGACAGTCCTCGCTAAAAACGCCGCAAAGACCAACAAGCTTAAACGCGCCCTGATTGGCCACAGTGTCAATT
>JAZFYA010000464.1:0-10257 GCA_036443315.1 Pseudomonadales bacterium | reverse complement strand
ACGGTGACTGATCGAGTGAACCAGTATGGCCAGTTCTTGCTGATTAGGGGCTATGGTACGCTTGAATCGGATCAAGCCCTGTTTGTTTTTTGTGTATATGCCATCCAGGAACAGCATATGGAAATGGACCGGGCCGCGTTCGGATTCAAGTTTAATGCACTTCCAAACCTCTGAATTAGCGTTACTGCACCGGTTTGCGCCGTTTTCTGAGTCAGCCCTGCCTTTTTGATGAGGTGTGATGCAATAGCGCGGTAGACGATACCCAGCACCTTGCCCATCAGTTCCGGGCGACTGGCGAACAGGAACCTTAGTTGAAAAGGGAAACTCAGCACCCATTGGCGCATCGGCTCATGAGGAAGAACTTCGTCAACCAACAGGGCTGCGCTTTCGGCCATCCGCCTGGCACCGCAGCTGGGACAGAAACCGCGTCGTTCGCCTAAAGCGCCTACTGTTGGTACAGCTGAACGCAACCAATCGTTCATGATGGCAAGTACTGCATTGTACGCGTAAAAAGCCATGCTCCAGTCGGCCACATTTGAGGTATTCATCGAATTCCTTTTGTACGTGGTATGGTAACGGCCGTCTTTGTTCCGCCATGTAAGAACGAAACTCCGGGTAGTACCGGTCAATAATACGGTAGAGGAGTGTTTTTTCTGGCCGATGGCGTTCATGAGAGGGTTGGGGTGGTGCGGTTTCCTTGAGGACCGATGTGCGGTGCATGCCTGCTTCCTTTCCATGGAGACAGCACTAATGTTCTCATAATGTTCTCTATTTGTATATCCAAACACCTGTGGTCGATCAGATGCCTGAATGACTCCTTTGTCCATAAACTTGTAGCTGGCAGACTTTCGTGTTTCAACTGAGGTTTTTAGGATAATACAATCAGGTTACAGATATTATAAATAGCAGCGCGTTTTGGTGCAGCCTACTAGGCGGATCTGTTGTTTTTTTGCACAATTCACAAATAAGGACTATGCTTAAAAGTAGACCGACTAGCGAGCCGAAACCGTTAACGAGCATCGCTTAACAAGTAATAACAAGAAACTCTCATAACAGATTAACGGCTAGGGAGACCCGGTAGTATGGAAAACCTCTATACGATCTTCCCGATGTTGATCAAAATTGCAATCGTTGTAGCGGTGCTTCTGCTGTTGCCTTTGCCACTCACCTGGCTGGAAAGAAAAATTGCCGGCCATATTCAGCAACGTCCAGGCCCTATGCGGGTCGGTTGGCACGGATTACTACAGCCAGTGGCCGACGGCATCAAGCTGTTGACCAAAGAAGATCATATCCCCAGTGATGCCGACCGTTGGCTGTTTAAAATCGCCCCAGTGGTTGCATTGGTGCCGCCATTTGTGGTGTTTGTCGCTATCCCGATAGGCGAACCGATCGAAATTTTCGGCACTGAATTGATGCTCAGCCTGTCGAATATGAATGTGGGATTGTTATTTATTCTCGCCATAAGCGGTATCGGCGTCTTTGGTATTATCCTCGCTGGCTGGGCCTCCAACAGCAAATATGCGGTGCTCGGCAGTCTCAGGTCCATTGCCCAGATGATCAGTTATGAGATACCGATGGGATTCTCGGTCATCGGTGTGGTGATGCTGGCCAGTTCGATGAATATGATGGAAATCGTCGCCGCCCAAAAAGGCCTGTGGAATGTTGTCTATCAACCAATAGGTTTTTTTGTGTTCTTTGTAGCGGGGCTAGCCGAAGCACAGCGTATTCCATTCGATCTACCGGAAGCCGAAGGCGATCTGGGCGCCGGTTATCACACCGAATACAGCGGCATGCGTTTCTCATTTTTTATGCTTAGCGAATATCTGGTAGTGGTGATGCTAGGCTTCCTTAATGTGCTGCTGTTTTTTGGTGGCTGGCACGGCGCCCCACCCTTTATTCCAGAAATTGTCTGGTTGCTACTAAAAGTCGGTTTTTTTATCTGGGTGTTTATGTGGTTCCGTTTCACATTTCCACGCTATCGATATGACCAGTTGATGGCGATCGGTTGGAAGGTGCTTTTGCCCCTTTCGTTAGTCAATATTTTAATTAGTGGGTTGTTTATGTTTTAATAGGCTATCTTCAAGAGGCACGTATGGCAAGAACACTGCAAGAAAAGAAAGGCTGGATAGGTTGGCTGTTTTTCGCCGATCTGTGGGCCGGACTGAGCCTGACGTTACGCTATATGTTTGCCAAAACCATCACACATATGTATCCAGATCACGAAAAATGGGTGCCTTACAATCGCCACCGTGGGCATCATTTTATCAAAACCAACGATGAAGGCGATGTCAATTGTGTGGCCTGTGAGCTCTGCTCAAAAATTTGCCCTTGTGACTGTATTACGGTGGTGCCTTACGAAGATGAAAAAGGTAACCGGCGGCCGAAAATCTTTGATATTAATCTGGCGCGCTGTCTTTATTGCGGTCTTTGTGAAGATGCCTGCCCGGCTGACGCGATCAAACTCGGTCAGGAATATGAAGTAGCCAGCACACGGGCCGATGCTTTAGTGGTGCATCTTGAGGATCTGGTGGCTGCGCCGCGTAAAGCGGAAGAAGGTGCGGGAACAGTCGTCAAAGCATCACTGCAGCAAAATGGTGGCGGTAAAACCGTCGCCCAGGGTAATCCCCAAGGCCACGACTGGTGGCAGCTGTTAAGGCGAGAAAAATGAACCGAAACACCTAATTGAGGAGCAATAAAGGATACGATGTTTTTTCTGTTTCTCCTGGCGACACAGTGCTTAAAGTACTGCAATTATTCAGTAACAAAAAAATTGGTTTTGCGGTTGTGGGCAATTTACCCGACGACATTATGGGCACTATATCTGAGCGCGACATATGTCACACTCTCCTGGGATCAGTCGGGCCGACACGATCAAAAAGGTGATGACCAAAAATATCCTCTATTGCGATGTGGAAGATAGTTTAACCAAAGTCATGGCGATCATGACCGGCTGCAGGAGCCGTCACGTGTTAGTCAGGGAACACAACAATTTTATCGGCATTATCAGTATCGGCGATGTGGTCAAATACCGGTTGGATGAATCACTACATGAGGAAGAGGATTTACGCAAATATATCCATGGCACCGGTTACAATTATGCCGGTTAAAACATCCCTGTTTGAGAGATATAAACTGTCGAGAGGCGCTTGGTATAACAACTCAGGAAAAGTGTCATAAACCAGGTGCTAGGCAAAAACGTAGAACCTAGAGCCAAGAATCTCTAAATCCTGGGACCCAAAAACAATAACAAGGAATTCTGGATGGAGCAGGAATTTTTTATTTTACTTGCCTTTGTTGCCACCGGCACTGGGCTATTGGTGGTCGTCGCCAAAAATCCAATCCACAGCGCTTTGTCTCTGGCCGCTTGTTTTGTGCAAATCGCCGCTCTGTTTGTTCTATTAGGTTCACCGTTTCTTGCAGTAATCCAGATATTTGTGTATGTCGGCGCCGTTATGGTGCTTTTTTTATTCGTTATTATGATGCTGGACGTGCGTAAAGAAGCGCGCACCCGGTTTATAAAAAAAGGCGCCGTGCCGACGTTTTTTGTGCTACTCGCACTGGCAGTTGAATTTTATTTCTTGCTCGCCCATAGCAACCGTCTACATGCAGTGATGGCACCGCAGCAACTGATTTTGGATGAACCCATCAAACAACTGAGCCTGACCTTATTTAGGGATTTTCTGTTGCCCTTTGAGATGGCGTCGGTGATCTTGCTGGTTGCGCTGATCGGTGCTGTGGTACTGGCCAGAAGCGATGAAAGCCGTAAACAAAAACAACAGACAACGGAGGAGGAGGCACCATGATCCCAATCTCTTGGTATCTACTGTTAGGCGCCATTCTGTTTATCATTGGCGCAGCCGGCGTATTGTTGAGACGCAATGTTTTGATTGTGTTGATGTCACTTGAGCTAATGCTCAACAGCGTGAATATCAATCTGGTTGCCTTCGGCTATGAAATGAACGATCCCCGTGGCCAGATCATGGCCATTTTTATTATTGCGATTACCGCAGCAGAAGTTGCTATTGCCCTGGGAATACTGGTGGCATTACTGCGCAATAAACAAACACTGGAAGTGGACGATTTGAACATAATGAAAGGCTGAAACAGGAATCTAGCCCGAACATTTCATGAATATGCTCGCGCCCTTGCTTGTCCTTTGTTCCCTCACGAGATTTTTCTCAGGCGACCGGATCCATTGGTCCGATACTTCTTCGGAATATCTCGTGAGAAATCAAAGTCCCGCGCAATCATCACGGCAATTCATGAAATGTCCGGGCTAGCAATATCTAATTAAATAGTATGGAAATGATCAATTTAGAATTTATATTGTCGTTAAGACCGGCTTTGGCGGTGGCGGTATCGCTAATTGCTGCGGGCGCCATATTGTGGTTTGCCGATCGCCCCAACCTGCGGGACGGTATATCGGTTGTCGCTTCAATTATAAAATTCATCCTTGTCATTTCCATGGCACCATTGGTGCTGGCGGGAGCAACCCTCGAACTAACATTGTTTGAAGTCCTGCCGGGGGTCGATTTTGCTTTTCGTGTCGATGCGTTAGGCATGGTATTTGCCACTGTCTCCAGCCTGTTATGGATGCTAGCCGCCGTTTATTGCATCGGCTATATGCGCAGCCAGAATGAGAAAAACCAGACAAGATTCTATGCTTCTTTTGCGGTCTCTTTGTCTGCCGCAATCGGTGGGGCATTTGCCGCCAACCTGTTTACTCTGGTGATATTCTACGAATTGCTCAGTCTGGTGACTTACCCGCTGGTTTATCACAAAGAAAACCAGCCATCATGGGCTGGCAGCAAACGATATATTGTCTATCTGGTCGGTGCCTCTAAATCCTTATTATTGGCGGCACTGGCGCTCACCTACCAGCTGGCAGGCAGTTTTGATTTTATGCCACACGGCCTGTTAAAAAATGTTGAAGCCTCCAGCAATCTGTTGACCATTGTCTATTTCTGTTATCTGTTTGGCTTTGCCAAAGCCGCCATTATGCCGTTTCACGCCTGGCTTCCGGCTGCGATGGTTGCGCCGACTCCGGTTAGCGCATTGTTACACGCCGTTGCGGTGGTCAAGATGGGGGTTTTCTGTCTGCTGCGGGTCATTTTCCATGTTTTTGGTATCGATTTGATGAGCAATTTAGGCCTCGGCATAATCACCGCTTATCTGGTGTCTTTCACCATTGTCATGGCCTCGATTTACGCGTTGACCCGGGACGATTTAAAAGCCAGATTGGCTTATTCCACGATTAGTCAACTCTCCTATATCATTCTTGGGGCCGCCATGCTGACTCCAATGGCGGCGATAGGAGGGATCACTCATATCGCCGCCCATGCTTTTTCAAAAATAACTTTGTTCTTCTGCGCCGGCTCCATCTATTGCGCCAGCCACCGAAAAAAAATCAGTGACTTGGCTGGCATTGGCAAAAGGTTACCTTTAACCATGATGGCATTTTTTATCGGCTCCCTCGGTATGATTGGCATTCCACCAACCGCTGGATTTATCAGTAAATGGTATCTGGTAGTAGGCTCGGTCGATGCCGGGCAGATGGCACTACTGGTGGTGCTTCTGGTCAGCGCCTTACTCAATGCCGCTTATTTCCTACCGGTCACCTACACTGCCTTTTTTGAGCCCGAAAAAACAACCAAAGATGCTTCATTAGTCGCAGGTAAAGATATCCGGGAAATCCCGATGGTCGCAGTACCCTTGTTGATTACTGCGCTATTGTCCCTACTTTTGGGATTATATCCGGAGTATTTCTTAGGTCTTGCAAGGGTTGTTGTTGCCACAGAATTTATCGCTGGAGGAAGTATCCCATGATCGCCAAACTGGTCAATTTCTTTGGTGATAAAAAATATACCAGAATACGCTGGCGGTTGTTGATCGCCGCCTTAGCGATCATCCTTGTGGCCGATTTTCTGGTTGAAAGACATGCAGGTGAAAATTTCTGGGACGCCATTCCCGGTTGGGGTGCGGTGTTCGGATTTATCAGCTGCGTTTTGATCATCTTTGTTAGCAAATTCATCGGCAAAAAAGGCGGCATCATGAAGCAGGAGGACTATTATGACTGACTGGTCGACCGAATGGTTCTCCGCCTCCATGATGCCTGCATTGTTGCTGATCCTGGGAGGACTGGTGCTGCCGCTATTTAAAGGCATCGCCCAAAAGGTCTATTCGTTACTGGTCCCAGTGCTAGTGATTTTTTTCATGACTCAGATAAAAACAGGCACTTTTGGAGAGATTGATTTTGCCGGTATTTCGCTGGTGATGTTCAAAGTCGACAAACTCAGCATGGTTTTTGGTTGGGTGTTTGCCATCATGTCGCTGATCGGCAATCTGTATAGCCTGCACATCGTACAGACAGGAGAAAGAGTGGCGGCCTTTCTTTATATGGGCAGCGCCTTTATGGTGGTCTTTGCTGGTGACTGGTTCACCCTGTTGGTCGGCTGGGAGATTATGGCGTTTGCCTCGGCTTACCTGATTTTTGCTACCCGGGAAGGCCCGGCAGTCAAAGCCGGATTCCGTTATCTTATGGTACATGTGGCCGGTGGGGTGTTGCTGTTTGGCGGCATCGTATTGCACGGTATGGAAACCGGGTCTTATTTGTTTGGAGCGATAACCGGGGAACAACAAGGGGGCATGGCTTATAGTCTGATCCTGATCGCTTTTATGTTAAACGCGGCGGTGCCACCTTTAAACGCCTGGCTCACCGATGCCTATCCGGAAGCTACCGTAACTGGCGCGGTATTTTTAAGTGCCTTTACTACCAAAACGGCGGTCTATGTGCTGCTTCGCACTTATCCGGGTGCGGAAATCCTGATCGCTCTTGGGGTTTTTATGGCTCTTTATGGAGTGGTATTTGCGGTACTGGAAAATGATTGCCGTCGCCTCCTGGGGTATCATATTGTCAGCCAGGTCGGATATATGGTGGCTGGCGTCGGTATCGGCACTCAAATGGCGCTCAACGGTACGGCTTCCCATGCTTTTGCCCATATCCTGTATAAGGGGCTGTTATTTATGGGGGCCGGTGCAGTGATTCATATGACCGGCAAACGTAAACTCACCGAACTCGGTGGTCTCTACCGTACGATGCCCTGGACGGTAGCATTGTATATGATCGGCGCTTTTGCCATTTCTGCTTTTCCATTCTTTAGTGGTTTTGTCAGCAAAAGTATGGTCATCGCAGCGGCGGCTGGGGACTATCATGCCACCGCCGCGTTATTACTGATGGTGGCTTCTTCCGGAACCTTCCTGCATACCGGGTTGAAGTTGCCTTATTATATGTTTTTTGGCAAAGACAGTGGCTTGCGCCCCAAGGAACCGCCAATTAATATGCTGCTTGCGATGGGAATTGCGGCATTTTTCTGCATCGGTATTGGCATCTTTCCGGGCCTGCTCTATAACATGCTGCCCTATGTGGTTGATTTTGAGCCTTACACTGGCGTCCATATCACCGAAAGTCTCGGCATCTTGATGTTCACCTTGCTGGCTTTTGTACTCTTGCTTAAATACCTCGATCCTGAAAATACCATCAGCCTCGATACTGACTGGTTTTATCGGCGCGGGGCTACCGCCTTTATGTGGCTGGCCAATAAACCCGTTGTGCTGTGGGAACAGATGATCATTACCCTTGGCGACGGCCGCGGACTCAATACGCTGCACCGCCTGTCAAAACACAGTCTGAGCATTGATGTGCATGTGGTCGATGGAGCCGTTAATGGGGTAGCCAAAAGTGCTATGAAAAGTGGCGCTCTGCTTCGACGTCTGCAAACCGGCATTGTCACCCATTATGCCCTGGCGATGGCGATTGGCCTGTTTTTGGTGATCGCGGTTTATGCGCTTATGGCTGTTGCAAAGGGGGACATATGACAGACGCTTTAATGACGGTCCCCCTTACAACGGCACTTTTTATGACAGAATGGCCGATATTGAGTCTGTTGATCATGCTGCCAGCAGTCGCGGCATTAATAGTGCCGTTACTGTCTGGTAATAATGCCGTGCGCTGGTTTACGTTTGTCGTAATGTTTGTCGATTTCATGATTGCCAGCTGGCTGCTAATCATATTTGATAATAGCACCGCCCAAATGCAATTTATGGAAAGCCTTCCTTGGGTACCATCGCTGGGCATTGCCTATAAACTAGGCATTGATGGGGTCAGTGTTTTATTTGTTTTCCTAACCGCTTTGCTTGGCTGGGTCTGTGTATTGGCGTCCTGGAACGCGATTCGCCAACGGCTTAAAGAATTTATGATCTGCCTGCTGGCAATTCAGAGCCTGATGCTCGGGGTTTTTTGCGCTTTGGATCTGTTCCTGTTTTATGTGTTTTGGGAAGCCATGCTGGTCCCGATGTATTTGATCATCGGTATCTGGGGGGGCGACAATCGTATCTACGCCGCCTACAAATTTTTTCTTTACACACTGGTGGGTAGTCTGCTTTTTCTGGTGGGGATCCTGGTGCTTTATTTCGCAGGCGGACGCACCTTTGACATGTTAACCCTGATGGAGGTGCAATATGATTTTGATCTTCAGCTCTGGGTGTTTGTCGCTTTCCTGATTGCTTTTGCGGTCAAAGTGCCGATGGTCCCTATGCATACCTGGCTACCGGATGCCCACGTGCAAGCCCCTACCGCCGGCAGTATTATTCTGGCCGGAGTACTGTTAAAAATGGGCGCTTACGGTTTTATTCGTTTCTCGCTACCGATGTTGCCAGACGCCTCCCATTATTTCGCCCCGCTAATGCTGAGTTTGTCAGCCGTGGCGATTGTGTACGGCGGTTTTCTCGCTCTGGCGCAAACCGACATCAAAAAACTGATCGCTTATTCCAGTGTCAGTCATATGGGGTTCATCACTTTGGGACTTTTCACTTTTACCATCAATGGCACCACCGGCGCGGTCATTCAGATGTTTAACCACGGCATTACCACCGGCGCATTGTTCCTGTTTGTCGGACTGGTTTATGAACGTACCCATTCGAGGGACATTCCCTCTTATGGCGGTTTGCTCAAAATCGTCCCGCTCTATGGCATCTTTTTTGCCTCTTTCCTGCTGTCGTCCATGGCGGTACCCGGAACCAACGGCTTTATCGGAGAGATATTGATCCTGGCAGGCACATTCGGGGTGAATAACTGGGCGGCCAGTGCTGCGGTTTTAGGCGCATTGATTGGGGCGGCCTACCTTTTGGGACTTTATCGTCAGATGTTACTGGGACCAATCCGTGTTCCGGACGGGTCAAACATGTGGGATCTGAATAAACGAGAGCTCTGCTGTGCCGTTCCGCTGCTGGTATTTATTTTCTGGCTCGGTCTTTATCCCAAACCTTTTCTCAGTATTTTGCAACCGACCTTAAGCCATTTGCTCGGGCAAACAGTGGGGGCTGCTTATGATGGAGTTGCCGGTTGATCAAACTATGCCTGAGAAAATTAGGGCTGACCAAATAGGGCTTGATCAAACAACCGTAGATCTGAGTGCTGTCACTCAGTCCCTTGTTGCTTCCGGGCCGGAGATCATCATCATTATCGGTGCTTGCACGGCTTTGATGTTATCACTGCTGCCAAACCCCCGCCAAAACCAGTTGCTGGCAGGCTTTTCGGTGTTGATGATACTGCTTGCCGCCGCGATGAGTTTTTTCCTCGCCGATTATCCGCAGACAGCTTACGCTGGTATGTTTGCAGTCGATAGCTTTTCCACTTTTTTCAAGATGATACTTTACCTCGGCACCGCACTGACGGTAATGATGTCAGGTAAATATCTGCTCAAAGAAGGCATCGTTCAAGGGGAATATTATGTGCTGTTGCTATTTGCACTGGTAGGAACCATGATCATGGTATCCGCGACGGATCTGCTACTCATTTATATTGGCCTTGAGCTGCAAGCGCTTTCGATTTACGTGCTAACCGGTTTCCTCAAAGCAGACGCAAGGTCCAATGAGGCGGCATTAAAATATATTATTCTGGGCGCTTTTTCATCGGGTATTTTCCTCTATGGCATGTCTTTATTTTACGGTTTGACCGGCACAACCAATCTCAGTGAAATGAGTTCAGAGCTATCGAACCAAGGGTTGTCCGATCCCATGTTGACCCTGGCAACCTTATTTATGCTGGTCGGTCTGTTATTCAAAGTGGGAGCCGTTCCGTTTCACATGTGGGTGCCGGATATCTATCAAGGAGCCCCGTCACCCATCGCGGCCTATCTATCGGTGGCCTCCAAGGCCGCTGCCTTTGCAGTCATCATACGGATCTTTATGTATGACTTG
>JAZFYA010000463.1:0-2346 GCA_036443315.1 Pseudomonadales bacterium | reverse complement strand
GCCCTAAAAAATAATGATATTGACCATGACAATAACTGGGTTTTAACGCCAGTTTTTTCAGCGCTTCCTTGCGCTGATCTATCACCCAGTCCCAACGCTGCTCAACAAAATCAACAATCTCATATTTTGGCACCCACTTTGGTACTCGTACTTCCACAGTGGCATCTGGCATTATATGCAGGGCGATAGTTTTACGCCGTTGACGCTTGATGACGAAATCGAAGGAGCCATCAGCGGGGGAGGCTAAAGAGCACTTTAAAGAGTCATCAACCGATACCGATTGATGTTGTCGTGATGATTTCACGAAATTGCGGTCTCGGCATGGCTACATATCACATCGATAAATTCGTTGCCGTATTTTTCCAGCTTGCTTTGCCCCACGCCGGTAATGGTTAACAGATCCATTCGCGACATTGGCCGGGCCTCCAGCATCTCCCTTAATGTAGCGTCGTGAAAAACCACGTAGGGCGGTACATTATTTTCTTCTGCTAGCCGCTTGCGACAACCACGCAGGGCATCCCACAGTTGTTGATGTTCAGGTAATACCGGGGCTTTTTTGCGGGATTTTTTGTTGCTTTTAGAAGACAGGGCCTTGAGTTCATCCTTACGTAAATGCAGGGTCTGCTCTCCACGCAACACCGCACGACAGGCTTCAGTTAATTGCAGAGCACTGTAACCCTCAACATCTACCCGCAATAAACCCCGCACCACCAGCTGACGAATGACTGATCGCCATTGCGCCTCACTAATATCACTGCCAATACCAAACGTACTGAGTTGTTGATGATGATGTTGCAAGGTTTTATTGGTTTCCTTACCCAGCAATACATCAATCACATGCACCAGACCAAAACGCTGACCCGTGCGATAAACACAAGACAACACTTTTTGTGCAGCCTCAGATGCATCCCAGGTTTCCGGGGGTATCTGGCAATTATCACAATTGCCGCAGTGATCCGGCGCATCATCGTTAAAATAATTTAACAATACCTTGCGACGACAACTGGTGACTTCGCACAGGCCGAGCATGGCATCGAGCTTGTGTCGTTCGCCGCGCTTAAACTGTTCCGATGCATCGGAGCCCGCCTGCATTTGTTGCAAGCGCACCACATCCTGCAAACCATAAACCATCCACGCCTCTGCTGGCTCACCATCCCGCCCTGCCCGGCCGGTCTCCTGGTAATAAGCCTCAATACTTTTGGGCAAATCGAGATGGGCAACGAAACGTACATCAGGTTTATCAATACCCATACCAAATGCTATCGTAGCAATGATAATTACCGCCTCTTCACGCAGGAACCGACGCTGGTGAGTCTCACGCAAATTGGCCGACAAGCCTGCATGATAAGGCAGCGCGGTGTAGCCCTGATCCGTTAACCAACTGGCGGTCTCTTCCACCTTTTTTCGTGACAAACAATAAACAATACCTGATTCATTGCGGCGATTTTGCAGAAACGACAATAATTGTTTGCGGGGACTGGCTTTATTGGCAATGGCATAGCGAATATTGGGACGATCAAAACCACTAACAAAAGACTCGGCATGGGTTAATGCTAGCCGTTGGACAATTTCTGCACGAGTGCGCTGGTTAGCAGTCGCCGTCAGGGCAATACGCGGAATAGTGGGGAAGCGATCTTGCAACAGATTCAAGGACAAATAATCGGCACGAAAATCGTGCCCCCACTGAGACACACAATGGGCTTCGTCGATGGCAAACAGGGCCAACTTGCAGCGGGAGAGTAACGCCAACGTGCTCTCCTGTACCAATCGTTCCGGTGCGATATAGAGCAGATCTAGCTGGTCATCGCGCAACTGTTGTTCTATTAATGATTGATCTTGCACCGATAAGGTCGAATTAAGAAAGGCCGCATGCACGCCCAGCTGCTGCATAGCGTCCACCTGATCTTGCATTAAAGCAATCAAGGGGGAAATAATGATACCCACGCCTTCGCGTAATAAGGAGGGGATTTGATAGCAGAGTGATTTACCACCGCCAGTGGGCATAAGGACCAGAGCATCGTGACCATTGACTACCTGCTCGATGATCTCGGCCTGTTGGCCACGAAAACCGTCGTAACCGTAGACTTCTCTTAAAATACTGATTGCGTTAGTGTGCATCGGAACTTTATTCATATTGGGATACATAGTGACGGACTCCTTTCCGTTATTTGTCTTTCCTAACACCCGTCATTCAGACCGTGATATTCCTAGACAGACCTGAATGGCACTGACTTAAGGGCAGCGCTGTTAACGGCTTGCGACGGTAGTATCCCGCCGCCACCCTCGGTAGTCTAACCCCTCACTTGGTTGGAACCCCACGCCCTGGTGAGGGGTTAGACTACCGAG
>JAZFYA010000462.1:0-6052 GCA_036443315.1 Pseudomonadales bacterium | reverse complement strand
TTGAACGCAGGAATATGCCAATATTTCAAGTTCAAACTGTCAAGTTCAAACAACGCAGCCATGGCAGCCATGGGCAAAAAGGGGGTGTGACGTGCATGGATGCACTAATGCCGCAGGCGCATGGATGTGCAGGAGCGGCCTATAACCCCTAAATTTTAATTGCTTTGGGTATATGTAAAGTCTGCACTGCCGCCATTCATGGCGGTCGTATGTCGCGGGCACAAAGATGCGCAAGAGCGGCGATTGCCGCACTTTTTGTCTTCTTGGCAGGGAAAACTATGTCTAATAGCTGCGACCCTGTTTAGGCAACCCGCCACTGGTTTGATACAATCGTTGTCGGTTTGAACCTCTGTCGGTTTGCAGTTCCAGTCTTAAAAATCGTGGTTTGTGTATTAAAGTTTGCTATGCTCAGGAGCGAGGCGCGCTGCACTGCTTCAGCAACTCGATAGATTGCAACAAAGTGATGAGCGTAGAGTAATATTGCAAAACAAACACTATACGCTGACCTGATAAAAACTGACTCAATTAAAACAATGGATACCCTATGAAAAATCTCGCACTGCACTGGCAAATTTTAATCGCCATTATTGCCGCAGCGATTGCTGGTATGTTGACTGGCACCGATGGTGAAATTTTTGGCGTTAGTTTTTATGCGATGTATGCATTTGCCGGCACGCTATTTTTGAATGCATTAAAGATGATAATTGTGCCGTTGATACTGTCATCGATTATTACCGGGATCTCAGGTATCGGCGAAAATGAAAACTTGGGACGGCTAGGGGGAAAGACAATACTGTTTTATGCCACTACTAGTTTTTTGGCGATTGTAGTGGGTTTAGCGGTGGTTAATATCACCAGTCCTGGCATTATCGATGGGCATCCAGCTGGTGAGGAGCTCAATTTAACGACTAACAAAGATGCACTAGCGCAAGTTAAGGAAAAAGTCGAAGGCCGCGGTGCCAGTGATATCAGTGCCGTATTTTTACGTCTAGTGCCAACAAATGTTGTTGCCGCTGCCGCTAATGGCCAAATGTTGGGGCTTATCTTTTTTGCCCTGTTGTTTGGTTTTTTTATGACCCGTATCGAAAAAGAGACAAGCCAGATATTGAGAAATTTTTGGCGGGGTATTTTTGAAACGATGATGTTAATCACCATGTGGGTAATGAAATTTGCTCCGCTGGGTGTGTTTGGTTTAGTGGCAAAAACAGTAGCGGCAACAGGTTTTGCGGCATTTTCGCCCTTATTGATTTTCTTTCTTACCGTGGTTTTGGCATTGTGTATTCATGCCTTTATCACCCTTCCATTGTTATTGCGTTTTATTGGGGGCGCCAATCCCAGGCCTTTTATTTCTAAAATGTCACCGGTGATGTTGACCGCTTTTTCTACCGCATCAAGTTCAGCGACGCTGCCATTAACCCTGAAAACTGTGGAAGAAAGTGTCGGCGTATCGAATCGCACTACCAGTTTTGTCTTGCCTCTGGGTGCGACCATTAATATGGATGGTACCGCATTATACGAATGTGTTGCTGCCATGTTTATTGCCCAGGCCTATGGTTTTGATCTAAGCCTGGTTCAGCAATTCACTATCGTTTTGGTAGCGTTGTTAACGTCGATCGGCGTTGCTGGTATTCCTGCCGCTAGCTTAGTCGCCATTACTGTTATTTTGGGAGTAATGGGTTTGCCTTTGGAAGGTTTAGGTCTTTTGTTAGTTACTGATCGGATTCTCGATATGATGCGTACTGCCGTGAATGTTTATAGTGATGCCTGTGGTGCGGTAATCATTGCTCGTACAGAAGGTGAAGAAACCAATGTTGCTATCACTTAAGTGGCTATTTATTGCGGTACTATTTTTTTCTGCTCCCTATCTTTTGGCGCAAGTGGAGCTTAACAAGCAGTTGGAGATAGAACCGTCTGAGTTTGAGCAAGAACCCTCTGAGATAGGGACGCTAGCGGATTGGCTGGGGATGAGTGCTGCCGCCAGGCAAGCGGATCGAATTATTGAACAAAGTCTTTCGCAGGTCGATGCTTCAATTAATGAGAGTTAGAAGCAGCAGCTACGCGAACAGCTTCAAGCGGCTACCGGAGGTGAAGCAGTGTTGGCTAGTACAAAAGCGTACATTGCTCAACACCTTCCTCCCACCAGCGCCAAAGCTCGGGCGATTCTTTCTGAACCCGTTGTCGTCCGCATTCGTAACTTTGATGTGGCGATGGAAATGGCGGCTGCTTTTGATAAATTTCAGGTATATATCAAACGCAGGGAAAAAAACCTGCCAACGAACGACGGTTGGTATTAATCCACCGTTTGGATAAGGCATTGCACATCTCTGCTATTGCGGCAATGTTGCAAACAGAGATTGAATTAAGTACACAACTGTTGGTGGCTAAAGCTACCGAGCAAGCCAAACCGTTTTCCGATCCCAAATGCCATGAATGCAGAAAATGCAGGAGCAATTTTCTGTCACCGTATGGGTGACACCCAGAGCGCTACGCGGGGTGGGCCCTACTGCTTTCGACCAAAATTCCCAAAAAAGCTCTACCTTCAATACCTTAGACGCCCTCGCTACGATGGGCCTGCCCCGTGAGTACAACGAGTGCTTTGGGTATCAACTGATTTTTCTAGGTTCAAGGCTCCTTAGTTGTTCAACCTTAAGTAAGTGCCATTCGGCCCCCTAGCCCGGATATTTACTGCGGTTGACGCCTTGATCTATTTATTCCTGATTCTGACGGAAATATTGACGTTTTACTGTTGAGGCTAGTCAGAGCCCGGTTCAATAGCGACAAGACATTGTCAGCACGGTACTAGCCGGCTCGAAATCTACACCATATACATCCTAAAAACTCATTAGAAACAATGAGTTAATAAACATTTTTCAGATTGCCTGTAAACTTGGCTCGTCGATTGCTTTATCCTTGTCAGAAGCAAATTCATTAGTGTGAATAAAACGGGAAAAGCCATGTTAAGTAATCATATTGCCAATCTACAAAGCAACATCCAGTGGGCTCAATACCAGGATGATATCGACATTCTTCACCTGGCTCGGGATAGTATGAATCGATTAATGGCGTTTGTTAGTACCTTGCCAGATACAGACCAGCAACAGGCGTATCAACATATTGATCAGGTGCTTCCCATGGAGTGGCCTCTCTGGATGGAAGCCTGCCGATATGAAGATAGCATGTCTGGTACGAATCAGGAGATGACGCTGCATTAACCTCGAGAGTTAGCTCAGCATATTGGGGCGGGTAATCCGCCCCTTTTTTTGTCCGCGATTTATATCTAGCCCGAATGGCACTTACTTAAGGTAAGGGTAGCGCTGTTAACGGCTTGCGACCGTAGTATCCCGCCGCCACCCTCGGTAGTCTAACCCCTCACTCGGTTGGAACCCCACGCCCTGGTGAGGGGTTAGACTACCGAGGGTGGCTAGACTGTGCAGTCTCCAGGTACTACCGGAGTAGCTGTTCGCAATGCAAGGCCCGCTAAAGGGCGTGGGGTTCCAACCGATAGTGAGCCATTGCGAACAGCGGGTTCAAAGCTCCTCCGTTATAGCCTTAAGTAAGTGCCATTCATATCTGGCCCCTATAATCTAGAAAAAGCTAAAACAGAAAAGTGGGAGTAATTTCATCAGGCTTTTTTTACCTAAATAAGGCGCCACTTTAAATTGGTTCCGCCTGGCTATATAATTAATCGATTGATTCGTTAAACAGAAATATTTTGAGGTTTTTAGGATGAAGGCTGAAAAAAAATACAAAATAGCTGCTACGTTCAAGTATTATTGATTTTCTTCCCTTATGATAGATTCGTGTTCAGGATGAATACATTGCCAGGAAGGTCTTTCAGGGATGAGAGAATACAAGGACTGTATTATTTATATGGATATAGGCCGCCTTTCTGGCATTTTTTATTCGTTCCCATTTTTCCTAACCCTGTAAGTTCGTCAATCACTCAAGCTGGTTGGCCAATTTTAATGGCCAGTTCTACGGCTTAATGCTGATACATGTGCAATCTGGTTGGTGAAATCTGTTAGCTGGCCATCGAAGAATAGTGAGCGTTGTTTGCAAATTTCACCGATGGGGATGGTCGAAACGAGCTTAAGGGCCTCTATTAATTGCTTACCGCCGCTGAGTGATTTGAGGTGTTACTAAAATGTTAGGCCGCCATATTGGCTGCCATCATATTGAGCTCAGTGGCAGATTCCATCATTTTTTCAATCGCTTCAGTGGCTTTGTCACGATTGAGATGTAGGCGCTCAAAAACAGCATCAGGGATTGGTGTAGCCGGTGCATCGCCAATACCCTGTGAGCGCAATAAGCGCATGGCGATAAATAATAAATTAGCGTAGGCGTCGTTGTCACAGCGGTCTTCATTTTGAAAACGCAGAGCATCACAGATTTCATCAGGCATACTCCACAGGCGCATTAACCAGGCTCCCAATTGCTCTCGGGTTACACCCAACAAGTGGCGATCAATATGGCAGTGGTTGGAAAATGGGTTGGCTTCCTGGTAGCGGCAAATATTGGAAAAATACGGAGGAAAAACTTCTGCTAAAATCAAGTAACCAAAATTATGTAACAAGCCGGATAGATAGGCCATGCCCATAGCAGGCCGCTCTTTTGGTGGTATCGCTCCGACCAGGGCTTCCACGGCCGTAGCGGCGTATACCGCCTGCTGCCAATAGGGAGTAAAACCTTTGGCAATATCTTTGGGTAGGTTCAGAGTTTTACCCAAGGCCAAACCTAAAGATAAGTTGAGTACCAAATCAAAACCTAACACACGAACAATAGAGTCATGAACGGATTTGATTTTTCCCGGTGCAGCATAGTAAGGAGAAGCCGCCCAGCTAACGACTTGCGCCGCTAGGGCCGGGTCACTTTCGACAATATCGGTGAGATCTTGAATATCGGCATTGGGATCGACACGCAATTTAATAATACGCTGGGCAGTATCCGGGAGTGGTGGAAACTCCAGAGTTTCTTCAAGACGCTGTTTGATCCTTAACTGGGTAAAATTGGCAACGGCTATGGTGATTTCAGCAATATCGCTGATATCATCCAATGAAGAGGCTTTTAATTGGGATTCTCTAACGGTGAAATTGCCAGTTAAGGCATCACCGATCAGTGCTTTAAATTGACTGTTATCAATATTGATAATGCTGTACTCACTACCCGTGTCGAGTTTTAGTTCAGCAATATCTAGCAGGCGTTGGTCAACAACAACCTCAAGGCCCAGGACATAGGGGAGTGTTGGCAGGCGGTCCAAATTGACTTTATCGCAGAGGGATTTGGCATCATTCCGGTTGGTAGCCCTAAGGTCGCGATCAATAAACTGCTTCAGGGCATCGAGATCCAGAATACTGTCGGCGCAATAGATCACCTGTATTTTACCTTGGCTATCCTGGAGGATGGTGGATTTGATGGTATCGGGGACTATGCTTAAATCGGCGCTGGGGTGGGACTTGGTGATTCCATATTCAATATTGTGCTTACGTAATATATCTTCGATGACAGCCGGAACTGGCATAGGTTAACTCCTGAGGTAATAGCTAAAAAATCCACACCTGTTATCAAACGATAATCATCTGTGGATAAAGTCAATTTACTTAGTAGTGTAGCGTAAGCTGAGATATTTGTTCCAGTTGGGGTTTAGACTGTGTCACAGTTTTTAATAGTTGGCTCATTATTCCAGAAACCGCAGTTAGATCACGACAGTTTGCACAAGCTCTTGATACTCCTGGACAGACCCAAAGCACTCGTTGTACTCACGGGGCAGGCCCATCGTAGTGAGGGCGTTTAAGGTGCTGAAGGTAGAGCTTTTTTGAAAATTTTGGTCGAAAGCAGTAGGGCCCACCCCGCGTAGTGTTCAGCGTGGCCCGTGATACCCACTACGCTACGCGGGGCACGCTGAACGTTGTGGCCATTGGGTGTCACCCATACGGTGACAGAAAATTGCTCCTGCATTTTCTGCATACATGGCATCCATGCCAATAAGGTCAAAATTTTCAAAAAAAGCTCCCTTTTCATCTATAAAGAAGTCAATGCATTAGGCGTCCGCAGT